>NZ_JBEZYF010000030.1:0-101577 GCF_040638415.1 Kribbella sp. NPDC026596
TCTCCCCCCACCCGACGAACGGATTCGGCCTGTGAGAGTCGTCTTTGCCGGTACGCCGGAGCCCGCGGTCACCGCTCTCGAGGCGATCGTTGCCAGCCGCCACGAACTCGTCGGCGTGGTCACTCGTCCGGACGCGCCGGCCGGCCGTGGCCGCAAGCTGGTCGCCTCGCCGGTCGCGCAGTACGCCGAGGAGCTGGGTGGGATCGAGATCCTCAAGCCGGTCAAGCCCAGTGACCCCGAGTTCCTGGCGCGGCTGGCCGAGATCGCGCCGGACTGTTGCCCGGTCGTCGCGTACGGCGGCCTGTTGCCGCAGGCGGCCCTGGACATCCCGCGGCACGGCTGGATCAACCTGCACTTCTCGGTGCTGCCCGCCTGGCGTGGCGCCGCGCCGGTGCAGCACTCGATCATCGCGGGTGACGACGTCACCGGTGCCAGCACGTTCCGGATCGTGAAGGCGCTCGACGCCGGCCCGGTGTACGGCGTACTCACCGAGCCGATCGGTCCTTCGGACACCTCGGGCGACCTGCTGCACCGGCTCGCGGTCTCCGGGGCGAAGCTTCTGGTGGACACGCTGGACGGCGTCGAGGCCGGCGTACTGGAGGCTCGTGAGCAGCCGGTCGACGGTGTGACGCTGGCACCGAAGATCACGGTCGAGGACGCCGAGATCGATCTGGCCGCGCCGGGGCAGCGCGTGGACCGGTTGGTGCGCGGGTGCAACCCGGCTCCGGGAGCGTGGACGATGTTCCGGGGCGAGCGCTTGAAGGTGCTGGCCGTCCGGCTGACTGACGAGGAGCTGAAGCCGGGTGAGCTGCAGGCGACCAAGTCGAGCGTGAAGGTCGGTACCGGCAGCAAGGCGGTGGAGCTGGTGACGGTGCAGCCGCAAGGCAAGAAGCCGATGGCCGCCGCAGACTGGGCGCGTGGTGTGCGCCTCACCGATGAGGACCGCTTGGGGCCGGCCACGTGAGCGAGCGTAGCGAGCGAACAATGTGTAGAGCAGTGTTATCGCTCACGCCGGAACCGAGCGCCAGCGAGGTGGAGGCGTGAGTGATCGTTCACCACGCAATCGGGCGCCGCAGCGCCGGCCGGATCGGGTCCGAGGGGTCGCCTACCGGGTGATCCGGCAGGTCACCGGTGAGGGCGGGTACGCGAACCTCGCGCTCAACAAGGCTCTCCGTGAGTCGCGGCTGAGCGGTCGCGACGCCGCGTTCTGCACCGAGCTGGTGCACGGCACGCTGCGCTGGCAAGGCACGTACGACGCCTTCCTGGCGCGCAGCGTGTCCCGCCCGCTCGCGGACCTCGACCCCGAGCTCCTCGACCTCCTGCGCCTCGGCACTCACCAGCTCCTCCGGATGCGGGTCGACTCCTACGCCGCTGTGAACGAGATGGTCACGCTCACCCGCGCCGAGATCGGCCAGAAGCGCAGCGGTCTCGTGAACGCCGTCCTCCGCAAGATCAGCCAGCGCACCTTCGACCAGTGGATCACCACCGTCGCGCCGCCGGCTGACAAGGACCTGTACGGCCACCTGGCGATCGCCAAAGCCCACCCCCGCTGGGTGATCGAGGCGTTCGCCCGGGCGCTGGACAGTGGGCTGGAGGAGTTGCTGGATGCTGACAATGAGCCGCCTCGGGTGACGCTTGTGGCTCGGCCTGGGCTGGCTGACGTCGACGAGTTGATCGCGGCCGGGGCGACTGCCGCCAAGTGGTCGCCGTATGCGGCGGTGCTGCAGGGTGGGGGTGATCCTGGACGGATCGAGGCTGTGGCGACGGGACGGGCCGGGGTTCAGGACGAGGGGTCGCAGCTTGTGGCGATCGCGCTCGCGACGGCGCCGGTCGACGGTTCGGACAGCGAGTGGCTGGACCTGTGCGCCGGGCCGGGTGGGAAGTCGGCGCTGCTTGCGGCGCTCGTGGATCAGCGGGACGGGAAACTGACGGCCGTCGAGCCGCTCAAGCATCGGGCCGACCTCGTCCGCGCCAACCTGCGGGCGATCCCGGGCGACCACAAGGTGCTCGTCGGCGACGGGACCAAGCCGACCTGGCCGGCCGGGTCGTTCGACCGGGTGCTGGCCGACGTCCCCTGTACCGGTCTCGGGGCGCTCCGGCGTCGCCCGGAAGCCCGCTGGCGTCGTACGCCGGAAGACGTGAAGGAACTGCGGCCACTCCAGGAGGACCTGCTGGACTCGGCGATCACCTCGGTGCGGCCGGGAGGCGTGGTCGCGTACGTGACCTGCTCACCGCATCCTGACGAGACCCGCGCGGTGGTCGACGCCGTACTCGCCGAGCGTGACGACGCGACGATAGAGGACGCGCGCCCGCTGTTCCCCGGCGTACCGGACCTCGGCGACGGCCCCGACGTACAGCTCTGGCCGCACCTGCACGGCACCGACGCGATGTACCTGGCGCTGATCCGGCGGTCGTAAAGTGGACCTGCTGTCAGGTGCAATTGCGCGAACGGTCATGATAGTGACGTGACAACCACCGCGACCCGCCCGGCGACCTCGACCCGACAGCACCATCTGATCGGGCTCATCGCCGCCTTCGGCATCGGGATGCTGGTCGCGGTCCAGTCCCGGATCAACGGCGAGCTCGGCGACGTACTCGGCGACGGTGTCGCGGCCGCGCTGGTCTCGTTCGGCTCCGGTCTGCTCATCCTGCTCATCGGCACGGCGCTCGTCCCCGCCGTACGGCGCTCGCTCGGCAAGGTCTGGCAGGCGATCCGCGAGCCCATGCGCGGGTACGGCGGACTCCGCTGGTGGCAATGCCTCGGCGGACTCGGCGGCGCCTACCTCGTCGCCACGCAATCGATCACGGTCTCCGTGATCGGCGTCGCAGTCTTCACCGTCGCGGTCGTCGCGGGCCAGGCGGTCAGCAGTCTGATCGTCGACCGCCTTGGCTTCGGTCCGGCCGGCCCGCAGCCGTTCACCACCCTGCGCGTTGTCGGCGCGCTGATCGCTCTGGTCGCCGTCGTACTCGCGGTGTCGGACCAACTGAGTCACCCCGACGGCCTGTTGCTCGCCGTACTGCCCGCGCTCGGCGGTTTCGGGACCGCGGTCCAGCAAGCAATCAACGGTCGCGTCGCGCGGACCGCCTCAACGGACGCGTACGGCGCGGTCGCCGCCGGAGTGGTCAACTTCGTGGTCGGGTTCGTCGCACTGCTGATCGTCTTCGGAGCCGACCTCGCAACGCGGGGTGTGCCGCACCACCTGCCGAGCGAGCCTTGGCTGTACTTCGGTGGCGCGTGCGGCGTGATCTTCATCAGCGCGGCGGCGGCCGTGGTCCGCGTGGTCGGCGTGTTCGTGCTCGGCCTCGGGACGATCGCAGGTCAGCTGATCGCGAGCCTGTTCATCGATCTGTTCGTCCCGGCGGCCGACAAGGCGGTCACGTTCCCGATCGTGGCCGGGACCGTGCTCGCGCTCGCAGCCGTCGTGATCGCCGCCGTACCCAACCTCCGCCGCGGCTGACGTCAGGTGGTCGCCGGCGCCTCGGCCGCGATCACCGGCTTGCGCCGCGGCGTCCTGAGCAATCCCTGCGAAACCGCGACCCCGAGCAGCACGACCAAACCGCCGACCGGTTGGTACCAGGTGATGTGCTCGTGGAGCACGATCACGCCGACCAGGATCGAGAAGACCGGCATCAGGTACGTCACCATCGACGACCGGCTGGCCCCGATCAGCCGGATGTTGCGCAGACTGAGCACGAACGCGAGCCCACTGCCGAGCGCACCCAGCGCGACCACACTCAGCAGCACCTCGATCGACAGCGACCACGGCACCGGTGGCGCCTGCCGGGTGACGATCGGCGCCACGATCGCCAGCTGGACCGTTGCGCACAGCAACAGGCTGGCCGACAGCGCCGTCCCGGACAGCGTGGTCCCGGCGATGAACCGCTTCTGGTAGGGGATCGCCAACCCGTAGAAGACCGCGGCGAGCATGCAGAGCGCCTGCCCGGTCAGATCCGCACCGGCCTGGACGTGCCACGCGCCGAGGACGACGAGCATCCCGGCGAACCCGATGACCAGACCGAGGACCCGCTGCAGCGAGAACGTCTCGGTGCGGAAGATCAGGACGGCGATCGGCAGCACGATCAGCGGGGTGATCCCGTTCCAGATCCCCGCCAGGAGGGACGGAATGCGCTGCTCGCCGTACCCGAACAGCGTCCACGGAATCGCGGAGCCGATCGCGCCCAGGACGAACGAGTGCGCCCACAGCCGCGGATCCCGGGGCAGCGAGTCGCGTTTCACCGCCAGGATCGCCAGCAGAACGACGGAACCCGCGAGCACCCGCCCGAGGGCCAGGTAGAGCGGCGGGAGCTCCCGCACGCCGACGGAGATGAACAGGAAGCTGCAACCCCAGATCGCGGCCAGGGTCAGCATCGTCGGAAGCCAGGCCTGCAGCGGGGCCTTGTCAGGAGTCGTTACGGTGCTCACTCCTGACATCCTGCACTATCGAACCGACAGTCCGGAGATTTTTATCCGGCATCGGGCAAGCGCGGTGAGAATTGGACACCCGATGGCAGCAGGCCGGGGCGCCGGGAGAAGATGACGGCCATGAGTGCCTTCGACGTCGTGGCTGTCCGCAAGCAGTTCCCCGCGCTCGACGAGGGGGCGGCGCATTTCGATGGGCCGGGTGGTTCGCAAACGCCGCAGGTGGTGGCGGACGCGATGGCCCGGACCATGACGTCGGCGCTCGCCAATCGCGGTCAGCTCACGGCCGCCGAGCGCCGGGCGGACGAGATCGTCGTCGGGGCCCGCGAGGCGATGGCCGACCTGCTCGGCACCACGGCGCAGGGGATCGTCTTCGGGCGCAGCATGACGCAGCTCACGTACGACGTCTCTCGTACGCTCGCCAAGACCTGGTCCCAAGGCGACGAGGTGATCGTGACCCGGCTCGACCACGACGCCAACGTCCGCCCGTGGGTGCAGGCCGCCGAGGCCGTCGGCGCGACCGTGAAGTGGCTCGGCTTCGACCCCGACACCTCCGAACTCGACGACCTCGCGCCGCTCCTCACCGACCGCACCCGCCTCGTCGCCGTCACTGCCGCGTCCAACTTGCTCGGGACCCGGCCCGACGTGACGAGCATCGCCGACCAGGTCCACGAGGCCGGAGCCTTGATCTACGTCGACGGTGTCCACCTGACCGCGCACGCCCCGGTCGATGCGTCGTACGCCGACTTCTACGCCTGCTCGCCGTACAAGTTCTTCGGACCGCATCTCGGGGTGGTGACCGCGTCGCCCGAGCTGCTCGAGACGCTGCACCCGGACAAGCTGCTGCCGTCGTCGGACGCCGTACCGGAGCGCTTCGAGTTCGGCACCCTCCCGTATGAGTTGCTGGCCGGCACGACCGCCGCCGTCGACTTCCTGGCCGGTCTCGGCGGAACTGGATCGACCAGGCGCGAGCGGCTCCTCAGCTCGCTGGAGCTGGTCGAGGAGTACGAGGACGCGCTCCGGAACGACCTGGAGTCCCGCCTCGCCGCGATCTCTGGCGTCACCCTCCACGGCCACGCCGCACAGCGGACGCCGACCCTGCTCTTCACCGTCGAGGGCCACCCGCCGGCAGCGGTCGCCGAGCACCTCGCTCGAGCCGGCGTCAACGCTCCGGCCGGCTCGTTCTACGCCTACGAGCCCGCCCGCCACCTGGGCCTCGGTCCTGCCGGAGCCGTTCGCGCCGGCCTCGCGCCGTACACCGACCAGTGTGATGTCGACCGTCTCGTCGCCGCGGTGGAGAGTCTTGACGGTTCTTCTGACCATTAACTAAAGTCTGTGGGGAAAGTCGCCACGAGGGAGTCAGGTGAGAGAACCGAGCGCTGTTTTCGTCCAGGCAGGCCCCTCGGACAGGCTGACCACCACGGTCCGGACCGGCACGACCTGGTCCGGCGCCGGTGTGGAGGTCGGCTGGTCGGATGGCGCCATCCACGTCACTGCGGCGACCGTCACCCGCGTCGCGGTCCGCTGGTCCGAACGGCTCCCCTCCGACGCCTTGATCCTCGGTGACGCCTGGGAACGCTCGTACGGCGACCTGCAGTGGCGCCACCAGCAACCTGAGCGACTGCTGCCGTGGTATTTCCTCGCTCACGACCCGCGGACGGGTGCGACCACAGGTGCCGGTGTCGACGTCCAGCCGAACGCTTTCTGCTCGTGGACCGTGGACGCCGACGGCTTCACGCTCTGGCTCGATCTCCGCAACGGCGGCGGCCCGACCCAGCTGAACTGGCGCACTCTTACCGCCGCGAACGTACGGTGGTTCCAAGACGCCGGAACACCCTGGCAGACCCTGAACGCAGCGGTCGCCTCCATGAGCACCCGGCTACCGGCGCGACCTGAGCCCGCGCCGGTGGTCGGGGCGAACAACTGGTACTACGCGTACGGCGAGAACTTCGACGAGAAGGCGGTCCTGACGGACGCGGCCACCATCGTCGAGCTCGCCGACGGCCACCCGGTCAAACCGTTCAGCGTGGTCGACGACGGCTGGTACCCGGGCGGTATCGCGTCAGGCGGCCCGTGGGACGTTGGTACGCCGGGTGTCTTCGACGACATGGCCGGCACCGCGGCCGCGATCACCGCGATCGGCGCCCGGCCGGGCCTGTGGTTCCGTCCTCTCCTGACTCGCGAGCCGGGTCCGTGGGCCAGTCCCGGGCCGCACGACAAACCGGGGCGCGCTCTCGATCCGTCGTACCCGGAGGTCCTCGAGCTGGTCCGCGCGGATCTGCGGCGGTTCAAGGACTGGGGCTTCGAGCTGGTGAAGCACGACTTCAGCACGTACGACGTGTTCGGCCGGTTCGGGCCGGCGATGGGCTCACGATTGACCAGTGACGGCTGGCAGCTTCACGATCCGACCCGGACGACGGCGGAGATCGTGCTCGTGTTCTACCGCGAGATCCGGGCGGCCGCGGAGGACGTCGTACTGATCGGCTGCAACACCGTCGGGCATCTCGCGGCCGGGCTGGTCGACGTTCAGCGGACCGGTGACGACACGTCCGGCCGGGACTGGGAGCGGACCCGGAAGATGGGCGTCAACACGCTCGCGTTCCGGCTGCCGCAGCACAACCGGTTCTTCACCGTCGACGCCGACTGCGTCCCGTGCACCCCGCAGACGCCGTGGGAACTGAACCAGCGGTTCCTCGAGCTGGTCGCGCGCTCGGGGACGGCGTTGTTCCTTTCGATCGATCCAACGGCCCGGGCGGAGCGGTCGGATCGCGCGCTGAGCGACGGTATACGGTTGGCGCTCAGTGGTGGTGACGCGTCCGGGATCGAGCCGCTGGACTGGCTCGTGAACACCACACCCAACGCGTGGCGCACGGGGACCGAGAGCATCCACTACGACTGGTCACGTCCGTGGGGTGCGGACCCGACTGCCACCTGACCTGGGGGAAGTTGTGAGCGTACGCCGAGGCACGAATCTGGATCGTGTCGGCGGGTTCAACGACGCCGTGGTGCTGGATGCGATCCGCCGTAGTCAGCAGCTGAGCCGAGTGGAGCTCGCCGAGACGACCGGGCTGTCCGGGCAGGCGATCTCCAACATCATCCGCCGGCTTCTCGACGCAGGGCTCGTTCGCGAAGCGGGGCGACTGCGTGGCGCCGGCCTGGGCAAGCCGCGCACGTTGCTCGAGCTCGAACCCACCGGCCAGTACGCCGTCGGCGTCCACCTGGACCCAGCTGTCGTGACCGTGGTGCTGCTCGACCTGACCGGCGAGGTGATCGCCCGTCGTCGCGTGGATACGCCGTACGCCGACGACCCCGGCGTACTGATCGACGGCATCGCGGCGACGATCGAGAACGTGATCACCGAGTCCGGCGCAGTGCGCGACCGGATCACGGGTGTCGGGATCGCAGCGCCCGGTCCGATCGACGTCGAGCGCGGAGTCGTGGTCAACCCGCCGAACCTGTCCGCGTGGCACCTGGTTCCGCTGCGGGACGAACTGCGCGAGCGGACCGGACTTCCGGTGCTCCTCGACAAGGACGTCACCGCCGCCGCGTCGGCCGAGAAGTGGGCCGGTGGCGGCGGAAGCTTCGTGTTCTTCTACCTCGGCACCGGCGTCGGCGCCGGCCTGGTGATCGGCGACGAGGTCGTCCGCGGTTCGTCCAGCAACGTGGGCGAGATCGGTCACGTGATCGTCGATCCGGACGGCCCGGTCTGCTACTGCGGCCGCCGTGGCTGTGTCGGCGAGACAAGCCAGCCGCGCTACCTGGTGCAGCAGGCGGTCCGGGCCGGAGTGCTTGCCCAAGGCATCGACCTCGACGACCGTCAGGCCGTGGACACGGCCTTCGCCAAACTGTGTGCCCTGGCCGAGGCAGGTCCCGGCGCGGCGCGTGAGATCGTCGCCGCACTCGCTCAGCGAATCGCGAAGGTGGTCGAGGACATCGCCAACCTGCTCGACCTGGAGCGGGTGGTGTTCGGCGGTCCGCACTGGGAGCAGCTCGCGCCCCTGTTCGGGGACGCCGTCCGCGCCTCGCTGGACGGGCGATTCCTGGTCCGTTCGGTGCACCCGTTCGAGGTCGCCAGTACGGCGCTCGGCGTCGACGTCGGCGCGATCGGAGCGGCCAGCCTGGTCCTCGACCAAACGTTCTCGCCGAATCCCTCGGTGTTGTTGGACAGCCGCGAACTCGTCGCTGAAAGGTGAAAGTGTTGATGATCGATCCCGAGGTCCTCGCTCGCGCCACGGAGGCGGTGCACCGGGCGACCGGAGACAAGGTGATCGCGCAGATGTTCCGGCGCTCGATGGCGGACAACCTGCCCGCCGTCGCCGAGCGGCTGCCGGACGGGACGACGTTCCTGCTCACCGGCGACATCCCGGCGATGTGGCTGCGCGACTCCGCCGCCCAGCTCCGGCCGTACCTGCTGCTGTGTAAGGACGACCCCGAGCTGCAGGAGATCCTGATCGGCGTCCTGCACCGGCAGTTGGAGTACGTCGTCCACGACCCGTACGCGAACGCGTTCAACCGGGATGCGAACGGCGCCGGTCACGTCGACGACGACACCGAGATGTCGCCGTGGGTGTGGGAGCGCAAGTACGAGATCGACTCGCTGTGCTTCCCGCTCGAGCTGGCGTACCGGCTGTGGCGGATCACCGGGCGGGCTGATGTGATCGACGAGCGGCTCCGGGCCGCGGCCGACGCGATCATCGAGCTGTGGACCGTCGAGCAGGATCACGAGGCGAGGTCGCCGTACCGGTTCCAGCGCGACGAGCCGGACATGTTGCCGTCGGACACCCTTGTCCGCGAGGGACGTGGCCGGCTGACCCGGCCGACCGGGATGTCGTGGAGCGCGTTCCGGCCGAGTGACGACGCGACCGAGCTCGGGTTCAACGTTCCCGGGAACATGTTCGCGTCCGTCGTCCTCGGCTACCTGCAGGAGATCGCGGCCGAGGTGTTCGCGGACGAGCAGCTGGCCGCGCGAGCCAAGGAGCTCAAGGCCGACATCGACGACGGTATCGCCCGGCACGGCACGGTCGAGCACCCGGAACACGGGCAGGTCTACGCCTACGAGGTCGACGGCGCCGGAGCGACCCTGCTGATGGACGACGCCAACATGCCCAGTCTGTTGGGGGTCCCGCTGACCGGCTACGCCGCCGCCGACGATCCGACGTACGCCGCAACTCGCAAGCTCCTGTTGAGCCCGGAGAACCCGTACTACTACAGCGGTACGCACGCCGCCGGGATCGGCAGCCCGCACACTCCGCCGGACCATGTGTGGCCGATCGCCCTTGCTGTGCAGGGTTTGACGAGCACGTCGGCGGAGGAGCGCCAGCGGTTGCTGGAGCTCCTCCGCGACACCACGGGCGGGACCGGTCTGATGCACGAGGGGTTCCACGTCGACGATCCGACCGTCTACACCCGCGAGTGGTTCTCCTGGGCGAACGCGATGTTCTGTGAGCTCGCCTTGGTCCACGCCGGGATCAAGTGACGTCCCGGCGCCGGGTGGTCCAGGCAGCCAGTACGGCGAAGATCGCGCAGTAGCCCACCAGGGTCAGCAGGGCACGTCCGCCACCGACCGCATCGCGAACTCCAGGCGGTGCGTCGGCGGCGGCCATGCCGGTCACGCTGAACACCAGCGAGCCGGCATTCGTGCCGGGCAACACGTTGGCGAGGAACTTCAGGTCCGGCAGCAGACTGCTCACCACGCCGGCCAGCAACGTCTCGATGCCGAGGATCCACACCACGCCCAGCCCGATCGGCAACGCGACGTTGCGGAAGGCAACGGCCAGGACCGCGCCGGCCAGGCACCACATCATCAGCACCAGCCAGCCGCCGCCGAGACCGCGTAGCAGGTCGACCGGTCCCGGCCAATCCATCGCACCACCTTCCGCGGCCGCGATGCCGATGCTGCACAGCGCGCAGGCGGCGAAGATGTCCAGCACCCAGACCGCGATCATGGTCGCGAGCGCGAGGAACTGCGCCACCAGCACCGACCCGCGACCGGGCCGCTGGGTGAGGATGGTCTTGAGCGTGCCCCAGGTGTATTCGCCGCCGATCACGATCGCACCCAGCACCAGCGCGAGTGCACCGGCGAAGATGGGGTAGCCCCCGATCGTGTTGTCCAGCACGCGTTCCGGCAGCATGCCGCGGAGGATCTCACCGCGCGGGATCCCGTCGGTCTGCGGGTTCTCGTCGCCGGTCGCGTAGCCCAGGTACGGCAGCAGGTAGCCGAAGATCAGGCTCAGCACCAGGCCGGCGCCGAACAGCACCCAGACCGCCGATCGCTTGCGGAGCTTCAGCAGTTCGGCTCTGTAGCTACCCAACATCAGACCTCTCCTTGGTGGTGGTGAGCTCGAAGAAGATGTCCTCCAGAGCTCGTTCGGCGCTGTGCAGTTCGAACACGGCAAGTCCGGCCTCGACGAGCACCCGGTTCACCTCGGCGGCGCGGTCCGGATCCACCTGGACCCGCAGCGTGTCGTCGTACTGGTGCACGGTGCCGAAGCGGGCCAGGATCGCCTGCGCCTGGTCCTTCGGGGTGGCTCGCACGACCAGTTCCTGCTCGCCGCGCAGCTCTTCGACGTTGTGCTCGGCAACCATCCGGCCGGCGTCGATGATCCCGACCCGGTCGCAGATCTGCTGTACCTCGCCGAGCAGGTGGCTGGACAACAGCACGGTCCGGCCGTCGGAGCCGAGCTCGCGGATCAGCCGGCGCATGTCACGCATGCCGGCCGGGTCGAGCCCGTTGGTCGGCTCGTCCAGGATCACCAGCTCCGGATCTTTGAGCAACGCCGCGGCGACCCCGAGCCGTTGCTTCATCCCCAGGGAGTACGTCGAGAACCGGTCCCGCGCGCGATCCGCGAGATCGACCAGCTCCAGCACCTCGTCGACCCGCCGGTGCGGCACCTCGGCGTACTCGGCGAGCAACCGCAGGTTGTCCAGGCCGGACAGGTACGGGTAGAACGCCGGCGACTCGATCATGGACCCGGTCCGCCCCAGTACGTCGGCCTGTCCCGGGCGGCCACCGAGCACCCGCACCACACCGCTCGTCGGGGCGATCAGCCCGGTGAGAATCCGGAGCGTCGTCGTCTTCCCGGCACCGTTCGGCCCCAGGAACCCGTAGACCTCTCCGGGCCGCACCGTCAGATCGACACCATCGACCGCGAGGGTGTCGCCGTACCTCTTCGTCAGACCCGTGACCTCAACTAGCGCATCCATACCCCAGAGCGTGCCGGTCGACGACCACGTACGGCGTCGTCCCGGGGGAGTGACCGCTCCTACCGCCGCTGGAGTAGATCAGCCCAGCCAGCCTGGTCTGACGAGGCCGGTTTGGTAGGCGACGACGACCAGCTGGGCTCGGTCGCGGACGCCGAGCTTGATCATCGCTCGGCTGACGTGGGTCTTGGCGGTTGCCGGGCTGAGCACGAGTCGCTCGGCGATCTCGTCGTTCGAGAGGCCTTCGCCGACGAGGGCGACGATCTCCCTCTCGCGTTCGGTCAGGACGTCGAGTTCCTTGCTGGCATGGGGTTGCCGGCTGCGGGACGCGAACTCCGCGACCAGCCGCCGCGTAACGCCGGGGGAGAGGAGCGCGTCGCCGCGCGCGACCACCCGGACCGCTTGCAGCAGCTCGACCGGTTCGGTGTCCTTCACCAGGAACCCGCTGGCCCCGACTCGCAGGGCCTCGAAGACGTACTCGTCGAGGTCGAACGTCGTCAGGATCACCACGTGTACGTCGGCCAGCTCCGCGTCGGCGCCGATCTGCCGGGTCGCCTCGAGCCCGTCCATGCCAGGCATCCGGATGTCCATCAGCACCACGTCGGGCTTCTCCACCCGCGCCACCCGGACCGCTTCCGCGCCGTCCGACACCTCGCCGACCACCGTGATGTCATCCTCGGAGTTCAGCAGTGAGCGGAACCCGGCCCGCACCAAGGCCTGATCGTCCGCCAGCAGCACTCTGATCATGCGCTCACGCTAGAGCATGCTTCAGGCCAGGCCGGCGTCGTGGGCCAGGAGAGCGATCTGGGTGCGGTTGCCGAGCTCCAGCTTGGTGAGGATGTGGGAGATGTGCGCCTTCACCGTCGCCACGCTCATGTAGAGCTCGGACGCGATCTGCGCGTTCGCCTTGCCCTGGGCGACCGCAAGCATCACGTCGTACTCGCGGGGAGACAGTCGTTGCAGCGACGCCTGCGCGACCGTGTGCGCGTCGGCCTGGGTCGCGGCCCGGTCCATCAGCCGCCGGGTGATCGCAGGCGACAGGATCGGGTCGCCGGCCGCGACGCGCCGTACTGCCTCGACGATCTGCGCCGGTGGCGTGTCCTTCAGGAGGAACCCGCTTGCCCCGGCGCGGAGTGCGTGCAGCACGTTCTCGTCGGTGTCGAACGTGGTGAGCACGACGACGTCCGGTGGGTTGGTCCGGGCCCGCAGCCGCCGGGTCGCGACGATCCCGTCCACCCGCGGCATCCGCAGGTCCATCAGCACGATGTCCGGAAAGTGCGCGTCGACCGCGGCCGGTACCTCGTCGCCGTCGGCGGCCTGGCCGACCACGGCGATCCCGTTCGCGCCGTCGAGCATCATCTCCAGGCTCGCCCGCACCAACGCGTCATCGTCGACAACCAGCACCCGAATAGTCGGCTCGCTCATGTGGGCCACGGTAGCGAGGCCTCGAGCCGGAAGCCGCCACCGGGCACCCGGCCGTGGTCCAGCGTGCCGCCGGCGAGCTGCACCCGCTCGGTCAGCCCGACCAGCCCGGTCCCGCTGCCCGGCGTCAGCGATGTCCCGTTGGACCCCCGATTGGTCAGCTCGATCCGCAGCCCGTCACCCGGTGCGCCGGCGACGGTGAGCGTGACCGGATGACCGGCCGCATGCTTGCGGGCGTTCGTGAGTCCTTCCTGCACGATCCGGTACGCCGTCCGCCCGGTTGCCGGAGGCAACGAGGTGGCGTCGGTGACACGGTCGTCGTACGAGATCGCCGTACCCGCCTGCCGGGACTCGTCGACGAGCGCGTGAACGTCGTCGAACGTCGGCTGCGGCCGGCCTCCCGGGAGGTCGTCGATCTCGGTGTCGCGGAGCACGCTGATCACCTCGCGCAACTCGTCGAGCGCCTGGTGCACGCCGGTGCGGATCACCCCGGCGGCCTGGGCGAGCCGCTCGGGTGACGAATCCGGCCGGTACTCGAGGGCACCGGCGTACGTCGCCAGCAAGGACAGGCGGTGCGCGAGTACGTCATGCATCTCGCGGGCCATCTGGGTCCGTTCGAGGGTCCGCGCCTCGGCGACCCGGCGGCCCTGCTCGGCCTCGGCCCGGCGGGCACGCTCTCGCAGCGAGCCGAGCAGCTGCTGCCTGGCCTGAATCCACTGCCCCCAGCCGAGCAACGCGGCGTGGATGGCGAAGTCGAGCACCGCGAACCAGAGGAACGGGAGATTCCCGATCGGATACAGCAGGTCTTGGACCAGGTGTGCCGTGGCCTGGAACGACGCGACGAGGATCGCGGTGCGCAATGGGAACCGCAGCGCGATGGTCAGGGTGGAGGCCGTCGACGCAGGCGTCGCCGCGGGGGAGATGGCGGCCAGGACACCCAGCGCGATCGCCGTCGGGATCGGGCGGCGCGGCAACAGCAGCATGAGCCCCGTCGCGACAACCCCGACCACGATGTCGAGCGGTAGCCGGTGGTGCTGCGTGGCGTCGGACGCCCGCCCGACGATCGTCAGCGCCGACAGCAGCCCGATGGCCGTCACGGCCGACACAGTGGCCGCCCGGCTCGGCCGAGGCGTCACACAACTCTCCATGTCGCGACCCTAGGCCGCGACCTCACCCGCCCACCACCGACCAAAGTCGATCTAAAGCTGAGCCGCTTGATAGAAGCCCCGGATGTGCGCGGTCACCAACTCGGCCGCGCGATCCGGCTCTCCACCGCGAACTGCCTCGACGATCGCCCGGTGCTCGGCTCGCAACCCCACGGCCGTCGCCTCCCAGTCCAGCAGATTCGGTACGGCGGCCATCACATAGCCGTGGATCGCTGACCGCAACGACGCCATCACCGCCGCGATCAGCACGTTGCCGGCGAGCCCCGAGAGCGCCACGTGGAACTCCGCGTCGAGCAGATGGAACTCCTCCGGGGTCAATCCGGTCGCGTCCATCCGATCGAGCAGTTCCTCGGCCACCTTGAGCTCTCCGGCCGCCACCTCCCGTCCGGCCGCTTCCCGGGCCGACCATGACTCCAGCAGAACGCGAGTCTGTACGACGTCGTCCATCGGCAGATGATTCGTTGCCAGATGCAACCGCAGTACCGCGGTCAGCGGCGACACCGGCTCCGCCACGATCACCGCACCGGCTTCCGGCCCGGACCCGGTCGCCGTCCGTACGACGCCCATCGCCTCGAGCACCCGGACCGCCTCGCGGACCGAGGGCCGGCTGATCCCGAGCTGCTCGGCCAGCACCCGCTCACCGGGCAGCCGACCGCCGATCCGCAGCCGCCCGGCGGCCAGGTCCGCCTCGACCCGGTGCAGGACCAGCTCGTAGTTCTTCACGCGGACACCCTACCCGTGTGGTCGGACCACAGGGTATGGTGTGGTCCGACCACAGGGTCAGGCGGCGGCTCGCCGTACCGCCTGATCGTCCCTCCTGCCGGCCCCGGAGTCCTGATGACCGATCGACAGCTGCCCAAATGGTCCGAGCTGAAGCCGCTGCTGCGGCCCAAGCCGATCACCGTGAACCGGACCGACCGCCGGCTCGAGAAGGCGCTCACCATCGCGGACCTGCGGGCGATCGCCAAGCGCCGGACGCCGCGGTCGGTGTTCGACTACACCGACGGCGCGGCCGAGGCGGAGATCAGCCTGCGCCGGGCCCGCGACCTGTTCGCCGAGATGGAGCTGCAGCCGTCGATCCTGCGCAACGTCTCCGAGATCGACCTCGGGACGTCGATCCTGGGCGGGCGTTCGGAGCTGCCGTTCGCGTTCGCGCCGACCGGGTTCACCCGGATGATGAACCACGAGGGTGAGAGCGCGGTCGTCAAGGTCGCCGAGCAGCTCGGGATCCCGTACGCGCTGTCCACGATGGGCACGACGTCGATCGAGGACGTCGCGGCCGCGGGGCCGAAGGCGCGGAAGTGGTTCCAGCTGTACGTGTGGAAGGACCGGGACGCGGGGGAGGACCTGGTCAAGCGGTCCGCGGCCGCGGGGTACGAGGCGCTGATGCTGACGGTCGACGTACCGGTCGCCGGCGCGCGGCTGCGCGATGTCCGCAACGGCTTCACCATCCCGCCGTCGCTCACGGCGAAGACCGTGCTGGACGCGTCGTTGCACCCGGCCTGGTGGGCCAACCTGCTGACCACGCGGCCGCTGACGTTCGCGTCGCTGTCCAATTGGGACGGTACGGTCGCCGAGCTGCTGGACAAGCTGTTCGATCCGACCATGACGATCGAAGACCTGAACTGGCTGCGCTCGATCTGGGACGGACCGTTGATCGTCAAGGGCATCCAGACCGTCGAGGACGCGCGCCGGGTGGTCGACGCCGGCGCCGACGCGATCGTGCTGTCGAACCACGGCGGCCGTCAGCTCGACCGTGCCCCGACGATGCTGCGCATCCTCCCCGAGGTCCGCAAAGCCGTCGGCACCGACGCCGAGATCTACCTCGACACCGGCATCATGTCGGGTGCGGACATCGTCGCCTCGATCGCCCTTGGTGCCGACGCCTGCCTGGTCGGCCGCGCGTACCTCTACGGCCTGATGGCCGGCGGTGAACGCGGCGTCGCCCGGGCCGCGGAGATCCTCACCAAGGAGGTCCGCCGCACCATGGCCCTGCTAGGCGTCTCGCGGGTAGCCGACCTGAACCCCTCGCACGTCCGTCTGCCGTGAGGCTTACAGGGGCAGCGTGGCGACGATGCGGAGGCCGCCGGCGGGGGTGCGGGTGGCGGTGAGGGTGCCGCCGAGGGCGGTGGCGCGTTCGCGCATGCCGATGATGCCGTTGCCTTCGTTCGGCGGGCCGGCGAGCGACTGACCATCGTCGTCGACCTGGAGTACGAGCGATTGGTCGCCGTACTGGATCCGCACCGTCGCTGCCGTCGCCTTGGCGTGCCGGACGATATTGGTGAGCGACTCCTGGATGATCCGGAACGCGGCCCGGTCGAGTCCGGTCGACAGTGGCTGCGGTTCGCCGCGGATGACCGTGTGAACCTCCAGTCCGGCCCGGGACGTGCGGCTGACCAGGTGCTCCAGCCGTTCCAGCCCGGCGACCGGTTGCCGGGGAGCTGACTCGTCCGACTGCCGCAGGATCCCGACGATCGACCGCAGCTCCACCAGTGCTTCCTTGCTGGCGTCCTTGATCGCCGACAGCGCCGGACCGGCCTGTTCGGGCTGCCGATCGACGAGGTGCAGCGCGGTCGAGGCCTGCACGTTGATCAACGAGATGTGGTGTGCCACCACGTCGTGCAGCTCCTGCGCGATCCGCAACCGCTCCTCACCAGCCTGCCGCAGCTCGGCCTCCTTCCGCGTCCGCGCTGCCGCTGTCACGCGGTCGCGGTGCGCTCGGAAGAGCTCGGCGACGAACCCCAGTACGACGAAACACGTGCCGACCAGGAGGATCTGGTAGACGCCGTCCTCGTTGATCCCGAGCAGCATCCGGCCGCCGACATGACCGATGTAGAGGGCGGTCAGGGCCGACCAGCCCGCGAGCCGGTTGCCGAGCCGGATGTTGGTGAAGACGGCGATGATGAAGGGAAAGATGACCGGGCCGTACGGGTACTGCATCAGCATGTAGATGAGCGTCGCGACGACGGTTGCCCACAGCACCGGAATCGGGTGGGTCCGGAGCCAGTACAGCGCCAGCGACGCCTTCAGCAGCAGCAGGACCATGAACCAGTCGGCGGGACGGCGATCCGGCTGCCCGTTGGCCGCTCCGAACGAGCCGACCACCGCGACGAAGGCCATCACCAGCGGCAGCGCGATCCGGCGGACCCGGGCCCCGAGGGTCGGGTCGCGCAGCGGCTCAGTCGTGGTCACAGTACGAAACCGTAGAGCGCGGGCGGGCAGGTGTCATCGTCGCCACGGAGTATCCCGGTCTGCGCCCGGTGCGGTATCAGTACTTGACGTTGTAGATCTTCTCCTCGTACGCCTTGCCGTAGTACTGCTCGAGCTCGGCCAGCTCCTGGTCCTGACGCTCCAGCGCCTTGGAGATCCGGGCCCGGCTGGGCATCGCGTCCGGCTCCCAGGTCTCGGGCTTCCACAGCTGCGACCGCAGGAACGCCTTGGAACAGTGGTGGAAGATCTCCTCGATCTCGACCAGGAGTGCCAGCTGCGGCCGGTTGCCCCTGACGATCATGTCGTCGAAGAACGGCGCCTCCTTGACGATCCGGGCCCGTCCGTTGATCCGCAGCGTGTCACCGCGGCCGGGGACGAAGTAGATCAGTCCGACGTGCGGGTTGGAGAGGATGTTGCCGAACCCGTCGACGCGCCGGTTGCCGGCCCGCTCCGGGATGGCGATCGTACTGTCGTCGAAGATCTTGGTGAAGCCGGCCGGGTCGCCCTTGGGAGAGACGTCGCAACTACCGTCGGCCGCCGAGGTGGCGATCAGGCAGAACGGTGACGCGGCGAGCCACTGCCGGTCCAGCTCGTGCAGCTCCTTGCGGGCCTTGCCGGCCGCGGCTGCCAGTGGGGTCGGGACTACTTCGCGGAGTTCGTCGTACGTCGTGATCTCGACCAGTCCGGGGATCTCCATCAGGCAGCGTTCTCCTCTACCAGCGACGGCGTGGCGTCCTCGTTGACGGCCCTCGTCCGCACTGCCCATCGTACGGCGGGACCAGTTGCGCAACTGGTCCCTAGGAACAGTGCACCGACGAGGATCCAGCCGATCGGACCCCAGCCGAGGACAACGGTGGTGAGCAGCGCCGGGCCGAGCATCCGGGCGATCGCGGGACCGGTGCCGAAGAATCCTTGGTACTGCCCCTGCTTGTCGGCCGGAGCGAGCCCGAAGCTGATCTCCCACGCGCCGGACGCCAGCTTCATCTCGCCGAGGGTGAGGAGTGCGGCGGCAACCACGAGGACCGCGGCTGCCGTTGTGGCGTTGAGCTTGGCGGCGGACAACGCGAACACTGCGCACGCGGCCAGCATGGCGATCCCGGCGTACCGGACCGAGCGGGTGGCGGTGTGGAGGTTGTGAACGCTCTTGGCGATCCGGACCTGGAAGACCGTGACTCCGAGGGTGTTGACGATCATCAGCGAGGCGACGACC
Organism: Kribbella sp. NPDC026596; assembly: GCF_040638415.1. Classification (NCBI taxonomy): domain Bacteria; kingdom Bacillati; phylum Actinomycetota; class Actinomycetes; order Propionibacteriales; family Kribbellaceae; genus Kribbella; species Kribbella sp. NPDC026596. Next base: position 18,629 of record NZ_JBEZYF010000030.1, read on the forward strand.
CAGCTGGGCGCGCTGGTCCGGGTGACGATCCACAGCGGGCCGATCAGGCTGATCAGCGGCATGAACAGCAGCATGATCGCGTTCAGCAGCGCGAGGACGGCGTACGGCCGGTCGCGCAGGACCGCGAGCCGCGGCTCACCCTTGACCCGCGTGCTGACCGCGATCGACGGGACCCGGCGGATCAGGCCGGCCGCGATCAGGAAGCTCAGCGCGTCCACCGCGAAGATCGTCAGGTACGCCGCTGAGGTGTCGAAGCGCAGTGCGATCCCACCGAGCAGGGCACCGACCGCGAGCCCGGCGTTGACCGTGGACTGGAGAAACGCGCGGATCCGGGTGCGCTCGGCCGGCTGCACAAGCCCCGCAAGCAGTGCCTGACGGGCCGCGGTGAGCCCGGTCTGGCTGCACGCATAGACGATCGCCGCCACCAGGAACAACGCGAAGCTTCGAACGAACAGGAACGACCCGACTGACGCTGCCGTCGTCAGCGCCAGCACGATCGCGATGCCGCGCGCGCCGCGCCGGTCGGCGAGGTTGCCCAGCGGAACGCCGGTCAGGAACCCGACCAGCCAGGCGATCGTCAGGCCGAGGCCTACCTCGGCGGTCGAGAGTCCGACCACCCGAGTGAAGAACAGCGCCGAGGTGACAATGAACGCCCCGTCGCCGACCGAGTTCGCCAGTTGCGCAAACGCCAGATCCCGTGGAGCGCCAGCGGGCGGCAGCATGCGGCCGAGCTTCCGGCCGCCGGCCGCCTGGCTCGTGCCCTCCTGCGCCGACCGGACGCGGTCTGTCGTGATGCTCATCGGAGTCTCCCTCGGCTCGGTATGACTCGAGCCTAGAAGCACAGCGGCCCAGCAGGCAGGTCCACTTCCGGCCAGGAATGATGGGCCACATTGGTCTGTGGATAACTCAGAATCGGGGTCGGAATCACGGCACCTTTTGGAGTATGAGCTTCCATCACCTGACCCCCACCTGGACCACCCAACCCCTCACCGACCCCGCGCTGGCCGCCGACGTCGTCGACCTGATGGTCAGCCTCGGCGACCGCCAGCGAGGCACCTTCGCCGTGCTGTTGTGCGACCCCGACGACCGCTATCGGGGCACCGTGCTGATCGACCTGCCGGCGGAGTTCGACTACCTCGCGCCCACCATCGGGACCGCGGACGTCTGCTCGTCCGCCCTGCGCCCGGTCATCCCCGCGGTGCACACCACCCCTGGCGCGGCCCTCATCCTCGCCCTGGGCCGCCCGGGACCCGCGTCCTGGCCCGACCTGGACAACGAGTGGGCCGAAGCCGCCACGCACATCTGCAGGGCCGCGGACGTCCGCCTGCTCGGCTTCTACATAGCCGCGATCGAGGGCGTCTACCAGCCACTCCTGCAAACTCCCGCGGCGGCGTGACCAATGCCAGCGCACGCCGCGTCAGTCTCCGCGCACGCCATGTGGGTATCACACGCCAAGTGGGTGTCAGCACACGCCCCGTGGGTCTCCGCGCACGCCAGGTGGGGGTCAGCGCACGCCGCGTGGGCGGAACTGGATGCTGATCCGGGGACCGACGCGCCCCGACGCCTTGGGGATCGCATGCTCCCAAGTCCGCTGACACGAGCCGCCCATCACGATCAGATCCCCATGCCCGAGCGGATACCGCACCGTCGAGCCGACCGGCCCGCTGGACGACCCCGGCCGGGGACGCAGCGCGAGCACGCGCGGCTCACCCACCGAGAGGATGGCCACCATCGTGTCCTCATGGTTCCCGCGCCCGATCCGGTCGCCATGCCAGGCAACGCTGTCCCGACCATCGCGGTAGAAACACAACCCGGCGGTCTGGAACGGCTCGCCCAGCTCCTCCGCGTAGTGCGCACTCAGCGCATCCCGGGCCTCGTCCAGGATCGGCAACGGCAGATCCTCGGTCTCCCCGTAGAAGCACAGCAACCGGGGCACGTCGACCACCCGGTCGTACATCTGCCGGCGCTCCGCCTGCCACGGCACGTCGCGCGCCAGTCGCTCGTACACCTGATCTGCCCCGGTCAACCACCCCGGCAACACATCGATCCACGCACCACGCCCAAGCTCCGTCCGCCCGAGCCCGTCCAGCGATCCCAACGCCGGATCCTCGAACGCACCCAGCAACGAGCCCTGAAGATCAGCACCCATGGCCTCAGCCTACACGAGATTCGAACATTTGTTCCCCTGAACCTTCAGGGTGGGTCCGTCCGACGTGTCCGTCCGACGATGCGGGCGAGCTCGACCCGGGACTGTACGCCGAGAGTGCGGAAGATCTGCCGAAGGTGGTAATCGACCGTGTGGGGCGAGAGGAACAGGAGGGCGGCGGTCTCCCGGTTGGTGAGTCCGCGCGCGACGTGTTCGGCGATGGTTCGTTCGGAGTCTGTGAGGAGCGACCAACGGCCCACGGAGCCCGCGTCGAGGATCTCGGCGGTGGGCGCGGGGTGCGTCCGTCGGCCGATCCAGACGACGGCTCCGGCGAGGGTCGAGCCGTCGTACACGGGTTCGCAGCGTGTGGTCCTGGGGCCGGAGGAGTAGGCGACGACTGCCTGCAGGGCTCCTTTGTGATCGCGGATCGCCTGCTCGGCCCAGCCCCACAGCAGGGCGCGATCGGTCGGGGCGGTGAGGATCGGGCCGGCGGCCGTGTTGAAGAACATGGTGTTGGCGCTGACGGCGGCGAGTGCGCCCTTCGACCTGCGTCGTGCGTTCAGGAACGCGGCGCGGAGTGCCGGTGAGGGGACACGTGATTCCTCGAGCAGCCGGCGGCGAGTCTCGGCCACGACGCGGCCGACCAACGCGGGCATCACCGCGTTGTAGATCGTCCCGGGACAGGTCGCATTGATGACGCCGAGCAGTTGTCCGGTTGCCGGGTGGACCACTGCGCTCGAGGCACACGACACGGCAGTCAGGTTGTCGGCGTAGTGCTCGAAGCCCAGGACGACGGTCGGTCCGGAGGTCAGCAGTGCCAGGCCGATCGAGTTGGTGCCGACCAGTTCCTCGCGGCAGACGTAGCCAGGTGCTGCACCGATGCGGTCCATCACGTCCGAGGTCTTGCTGGAACCGGCCCATCGCTCGACCAAGTGCCCGGTGTGGTCGCTGAGAAGCAACGCCACCGGTAGGTCGACCAGGTCAGCGCTGACGGCAGCCAGGGTCGGCGCCGCGGCCCAACGAAGCCTGCTGTCGTTGTCGACGTCGGGGTCGAACGGGACCGAGACGTGGTCAGGAGGTAGCCCGGCGTCGGCGGAGCGCCGCCACGAAAGCTGGATCGCATCCGAGACCGTGCGCGATCCGTGGCCGCCGTGCTCGACCCTGTCGAGGACGTGCTGTACAGCTCCCGAGCGCGTTCCCGTTCCTGCGTCGTCCATGGCTCCTCCAGCGTCGGGTGGACGCTCCAGGCGCCAGACGGCGGCCCTAGGTACGGCCCGCACTCATACTCGCCCGGGACCAGCCGGGGCGGCAAGCAATCCGGACCGGACTACGTGATCACGTGGTGTCGACGGAGGCTCGGCGGGCCTACCGTCGGAATCGACAGGTCGTCCGACGAGCTGGAGATCGCCTTGGAGCTTCATCTGACCGGCAAGGTCGCCGTGGTCACCGGCGCCAGCAAGGGTATCGGCCTCGCGATCACCCGATCACTGGCAGAGGAGGGTGTCACGGTCGTGGCCGGTGCGCTGCATGGCAGCGACGAGCTCGACCTCCTCGCCGACCGCTTCGCGGTCCACGCGGTCAAGGTCGACCTGGCCGAGGCGGGCGGCCCGAGCTACCTGATCGAGGAGGCTGCCGGTCGACACCAGGGCCTGGACATCCTGGTCAACAACGTCGGCGCCGTCCGGCCGCGGCTCGACGGATTTCTGGCGGTGACCGACGAGGAGTGGACGGCGACCCTGACGATCAACTTCCTGGCCGCGCTCCGCAGCATCCGTGCCGCCCTGCCACACATGCTCGGGCGGCCGAGCCCGAGCATCGTGACCATTGCCTCGGTCAACGCTTCGCTGCCCGATCCCACCGTGATCGACTACAGCGCGGCCAAGGGAGCCCTGAGCAACCTGTGCAAGTCGCTGTCCAAGGAGTTCGGACCGCGGGGCGTACGGGTCAACACGATCAGCCCCGGTCCGGTGCAGACCGACCTCTGGCTCGGCACCGGGGGCGTCGCGGAAACCGTCGCACGAGCACGCGGCTTGCATCCCGACGAGGTCGCCGGCAGCGCCGCCGCCGACAGCCCGACCGGTCGCTTCACGACACCACAAGAGGTCGCCGACCTCGCCCTGCTGCTGGCCAGCGACCGAGCCTCCAACGTCAACGGCAGCGACTTCGTCATCGACGGTGGCCTGATCACCACCCTCTGACTCCCTCAACCTGCGGCAGCTCACAGCACGGGAGAGCTGCCCGATGACCGATCACTTCTCCTTCCAAGCTAGGGGCCATCCATGTCTGACTCCGGATCCGACGCATCCAAGAGCGCCCGGACGATCACAGAACACGAGTTGGAGCAGTGCAAGCACGCGAACGCCACGGCGCGACCGCCCGTCGTGTTCATTCACGGGCTCTGGCTGTTGCCGAGCAGTTGGGACCGATGGGCGACTCTGTTCGAGGAGAACGGATACGTCAGCCTGACGCCGGGCTGGCCGGACGATCCCGAGACAGTGGTAGAGGCCAACCTCCACCCCGAGGCGTTCGCAGGAAAGTCGATCGGCCAGGTCGCCGACCATTTCGAGGAAATCATCAGCGGGCTGGAGAGCAAGCCGGTCATCGTCGGCCACTCCTTCGGCGGACTGCTGACCCAGATCCTGGCCGGCCGCGGCCTGGCCGCGGCGTCCGTGGCGATCGACCCGGCTCCGTTCCGCGGAGTACTCCCGCTGCCGATCTCCGCGCTGAAGTCGGCTTTCCCAGTGCTCGGCAACCCGGCCAACCGCAGCCGCGCGGTCCCGCTCACCTACGACCAGTTCCGCTACGGCTTCGCCAACGCGGTCGACGAGGACGAAGCCAAGCACCTGTACGAGACCTACGCGGTACCGGCCGCCGGCAAACCCCTGTTCCAAGCGGCGGCGGCCAACCTCAACCCCTGGACCGAGGCGAAGGTCAACACCAAGAACCCCGACCGTGGTCCGCTGCTGATCATCTCCGGCGAGCTGGACAACACCGTCCCCTGGGCGGTCGCGAACGCCTCCTACAAGCAACAGCAAGACAATCCCGGCATTACCGAGATCGTGGAGCTCGAAGGTCGCGGCCACGCCCTGACCATCGACAAGGGCTGGCACGAGGTCGCCGACACCGCCCTGGCCTTCCTCAAACGCACGACGTCCTAGTCAGTCCGGCCGGCGACTACAGAACCCAGGTCAGTTAGCTGACCTGGGTTCTGTAGTCGTGCGGGCTCCACGGGGTCGTGGACTGCTGATCTACGAGACTGCCGTTACGACGACCATCGATCGGAGGACGACGGATGTCGCAAGTGCTGATTCGCAACGTCGCGGTGCTGGTGGTGCCGGAGTCCGGCGAGTGCCGCGTCGACGACGCCCAGGACATTCGTGTCGACGGCGACCGGATCACCACGATCACCCCGACGGACGCCTCGCCGGCCGAGTCGGGGGAGTGGGAGGTGATTGAGGGCGGCGGGTTGCTGGCTGTGCCGGGGTTGGTGAACTCGCATACGCACAGTCCGATGGTGATGATGCGGGGTGCGGCCGAGGACGTCTCCATCGATGACTGGTTCAACCGGCGGATCTGGCCGATGGAGGTCAATCTGACGCCGGAGCGGGTGCGCGTGGGTGCGCGGCTGGCGTGTGCGGAGATGTTGCTGGCCGGTGTCACCACGTTCGTGGATCACTATTTCCACGCCGATCAGATCGCGGCCGCCGCGGTCGAGTCCGGTATCCGCGCCGACCTCGCGCCCACGTTCTTCTCCTCCGCCGGCCCGGAATCCATCGACGCGGCGATCGCGACCGCCCGCGACCTCCGGACCATCGACTCCCGGATCACCGCCGGCCTCGGACCACACGCGACGTACACGGTCTCCGACGACGACCTACGGCGTACGGCGGACATCGCGCAAGCCGAGGGCTTCCGGATCCACCTGCACGCAGCGGAGACCGACGACCAAACCCGGTCGTCACTCGAGAAGCACGGCGTCACGCCGATGCAGGTCCTCGAGCGCACCGGCGTACTCGGGGCCGGCGCCCTGATCGCCCACGGGTGCGGCATCCGCGAGTCCGACCTGCACATCCTGCAGCGGTACGCCGATCGCACGACCGTCGCCAGTTGCCCGAAGGTCTACCTCAAGCTCGCGATGGGTGAGGTGACGCCGATCAGGGGTCTGCGATCCGCCGGCGTACGCGTTGGCGTCGGCACCGACGGAGCAGCCGTGCACAACACTCTCGACGTCTGGGAATCCCTGCGGATGGTCGCCCTGACGCAGAAGCAGCGCGAACACGACGCCGAGTGGATGACCCTGTCCGAGACTCTCCGCCTGGCGACCCGGGGTGGCGCAGCGGCGGCCGGTCTGGCTGACCGCATCGGCGTGCTCGAACCAGGCCGCCAAGCCGACATTGCCCTCGTCGACCTCTCCGGTCCGCACAACCAACCTGTCCACGACCCCCGAGCAGCCCTCGTGTACTCGGTCCGCCCCTCCGACGTCATCACAGTCCTCGTCGACGGCAAGATCGTCGTCCGCGACCGCCAACTCACCACGATGAACCTCGACGAAATCCTCGCCGACGCCCGAGCCCTCGCCCACACCCTCGTCGACCTCTCCCAAGGAGGTGCGATCCAGCACTACGCCCCCTGACCCGGGCGGGGACGGAAAGCAGCACGCCCCGGCCGACCGGCCGGGGCGTGCTGTGGTGCAACTTGTCAGCTCACCGTGAGGATCTTGTTCACGGTGTACGCCTGGGTGTGGTCCGCATCCGCCGGGAACCAGACCCGGTAGGCGATCTGGCCGCGGATGGACGGCTTGATGCCGAAGGCGTACGCCCCGGTGGCGCTCAGCTTCACCGAGGCGATCGACTTCCAGACCTTGTTCCCGTACTGCTGCAGGTAGACGAGCTTGCCCGAGTGCGCCGGAGCGACGTACCCGTTGAACCTCGTCACCGACCCCAGCCGGAGCGCCGCCGGCGCCAGCGTCGCCGAGATCGTCGGCGTGACCTGCACGGTGAGGTCTGGGGTGCGGGTCCCCACAGGTCAGCGTTGCCAGGGAACGTCAGCATGATCACCGACGACACCGCCGGCTTGTACACGTAGCTGAGCTTCCCGGTCGACGACGTCTTCAACGCCGCCAGCAACTTGAACGTCGACACGTTCTTCGGCCGCACGTAAATGTTGACCGGCAACCCGGAGTACGCCTTGTTGTCGATTCGTACCGTGGAGCCCTTGATCGTGATCGACGCCCCGTAGTTGACCAACGTCGACGTCACCGCGATCCCAGACGTCATCCCCAGCAACTGCGTCGCCGCCACCGGGCTGACCTTCCCACTGCGATCCTTCACCCAGGCCGCATAGGTATACGTCGTCCCCTGCAACAACCCGGTGTTCTTCACCGCGGACCCGGTCCCCGCATAGACCAGCACCGCAGTGCTGATCGTAGGCACCTTGCTCCCAGCATTCCGCCGGACGATCACCTGGTCGATGTCGGTCGTCGCCGGGACCTTCCAGGACAGGTTCGCCGCCAGGTACGCACCGGTGGCGTCGAAGGATCCCACCGCCTGCGGCGCCACGTCCACGGTCGTGAACACACTGCTGAACGGCGCAACCGCCGTGGTGCCGTCAGCTTCGTTGACCCCGGCAACAACAATCTTGTACGTCGTGTTGTCCAGCAGCGGCGTGGTCGGCGTGATGACCGCCTGCTTGGTCGCCGCGTCGTACGCGACCGTGCCGCCGATCGAGGCCCCGGACTTGCCGTTGACCAACCGCACCGTACTCGCGCTCACCGTGCCCGCCTCGACAGCCCGAGCGAAGGTGATCGAGGGCGTCGTGGACACCGCCTGGCCGGTGGACAGATCGGCGGGTAGGGCGTTCCGGACCGGGAAGTCCGTTCCCCTGCTCGCCGTACCGCCGGCCTCGCCGACGCTCAGCGTGTAGGCGCGCGTGTCCCGCGAGCCGTTGTCGTTGCGGACGGCAATGTACGCGGTGCCGGCCGGCACGCTGACGGTCGTGGCCGCGGTCAGCGCCACGGGCTTGTTGCATCCCGTGTTCGGGTCGATCGGCGTCGTCGGGTACGGGATCACGGCGTTCCCGAGCGACACCAGATCCTCGTCGTACACGTCGACCCGAGGCCCGAAGTTCGACGAGTAGGCGCAGTTGAACTCCGGCCCGGTCAGCGACACCTTGAGGGAACGGGCCGCCGCCGACGTGACCTTGTACCAGTCCACGTCGCCTTCGACGGTGATCGTCGAGTTGGTCGAGCCCGACAGCGCGGTCGCCCGCGCGGGCTGGTCGTTGCCGTCCGCCGGGTTGACCGGGAAGTCCGTGGTCCACTTGCCGCCCAGAGCGGCGTACGCGTCCACGATGCCGGCCCCGTAGTACGGATCGGTGCCCCGCGGACCGGCGTCACGCGCGAGGACCTTGAGCCGTTGCGCGACCTGAGCCGGTGTGAACGTCGGCCACTTGTTCTTCACCAGGGCCGCGACGCCGGCGATGATCGGCGCCGAGCAGGACGTGCCGGTGCAGGACCAGTAGGGCGCGTAGCCGGACCCTGTCATCGATCGCACACCGGTGCTGAGGATGTTCCAGCCGGGAGCGGCGATATCGACCCAGTCGCCGTACGAGCTGAAATCGGTCAGCACGCCGACCGCGTTGGTCGCAGCGACGGCGATCGACTCCGGGTACGCCGCCGGGTACTGGAGGACATCGGAGCCATCATTGCCGGCAGCAACCACCACGACGACGCCCGCGGCGACCGCCCGTCGCACGGCGTCGTGCAGCACCGCGTTGTCTCCCGGTCCGCCGAGAGACATGTTGATCACCTTGGCTCCGTGGGCGACGGCCCAGTCGATGCCCTCGGCGATGTCGACGTCGTACCCTCCGCCGTTCGACGCGAGCACCTTGACCGGCATCGCCTTGACGTTCCAGCCGACGCCGGCCACCCCGAGGCCGTTGTTGGCACCGGCCGCGATGATGCCGAGCGTCATGGTGCCGTGCCCGTTGTCGTCGATCGGTCCACGGTTCGGCGAGGTGGCGTTGTAGCCGGCCACCAGGTGCCCGGCCAGGTCGGGGTGACCGGCGTCGACACCGGTGTCGAGGACGGCGACGATCTGGCTACCGGTGGTCTTGGACAGGTCCCAGGCCTGCAGCACCCGGACGGTGTTCAGGTAGGTCTTCTGATCGGTGCCGTAGTACAGGTCGTTCGGAACGGCGGAGATCCATCGCTTGTAGTTCAGCGAGGCCAGCTCGACGGTCGGGTCTGCCTTCGCTTTCTTGAGCAGGTCGGCTGCGGAGAGGTCACCCTTGAGCTTGACGATGCCCGAGCTCACGGACTGCTCGGTCGTGGCCCCGAACTTGGAGACCGCGGCCTTACGGGCTGAGGTCGTAGCCTTCGGCTTGAACTTCACCATCACCGCGTTCGGCTCGTACTCCGGCTTGGTGGTGTTGTGGTGAGCCGTGAACGGCGGGCGGTAAGCACCAGGTTCCGCGGCGGAGCCGGACGAGCTGGTTTGCCGGATGGGATGCCGAAAGCTGCAATTCGGCAACGGCTTCCCGGCTATCACTTGCAGATTGCCTCAACCCGTCTACTCAGACGACAGGTTGTTGCCGACCGGGCACTCTAAGCTGTCGTCCATGAGTGCCGCACCGAGCTCCGATCTGGCCGGCTGGCGGCGGGCGCCGTTCACCGGGGCCGGCCTGACCTACGACTGTTTCGAGAAGGGCGCTGGGCCGGGCGTCGTGCTGATCCCCGAGATCCCCGGCCTCACACCCGAGGTGGTCGGCTTCGGCGACCACCTCGTCGACGAGGGCTTCACAGTCGTCATCCCGTCGCCGTTCGGTACGCCGGGACGCCCCGAGACCCCTGGCTACGTGCTGGGCATCGTCGCGCGGCTGTGTGTCACCAAGGAGTTCCGCTGCTTCGCGGCGAACGCCGAGCGCCCGATCACGCGGTACCTGCGGGCGGTGGCCACCGACCTGGCCGCGCGTACGCCGGGACCCGGGGTCGGCGTGATCGGGATGTGCTTCAGCGGTGGGTTCGCGCTGGCCACAGCGGTCGAGGACGTCGTCACCGCCCCGGTGCTGAGCCAGCCGTCGACTCCGTTCGCGGTGACGCCACGGCTGCGACGTGATCCGGGCCTGTCCCAGGCCGAGCTCGAGGTCGTCAAGGAGCGGACGCGGTCGGACGGGTTGTGCCTGCTCGGCCTGCGCTTCAGTCAGGACCGGATGGCACCGGCCGAGCGGTTCGCCACGTTGCGGGCGCAGCTCGGTGATGCGTTGGAGGTGATCGAGCTGGACTCCGCGCCCGGCAACGCCGACGGCTACAGCCGGTCCGCTCACTCGGTGCTCACCGCCGAAGTCCGCGAGGAGCCGCCGAACTCGGCTTTCGCGGCCCGAAATCGGACTGTCGAGTTCCTGAAAAACCGCCTCATTACTACGGATTGACCGGCTACAGTGACTGTCCGTGGGGAAATGTTAGAGCAACGTTGAGGAATGCACAGCGTGTGATTCAGCGGACGCTGAGTGGGGAACTGTCCCGTCATCTGGGGTGAATCGTTGCGGTGTGCAAGGGGAGGAGAGCGGTGGGTGACGCGCGGCTATTTGCTCTGGTCTCAGGCGCCGCAAACGTGGCACGATCGGCCACCGGAGGCACATCAGGGGGCGCGCATGGCGATGGCCAGGCACTTGACGAGTGAGGCTGTATGAACGGGCGGACAGCGCAAGACAGCCGGGTCCCGGTGAACGGGACCGCGGCGGCGAACGGGACCAATGGTCACGGTCCGCAACCGGAAGCTCAGCTCGGACAAGTTCCGGCGGACAAGCCGGCCGATCCGGGCCCGCGTCCGGACGCCGGCTGGCAGGCCGACCAGCAAGTCGCCGAGATCCCGCTGGAGCAGGGCCAGGACCAGGGCCAGAGCGAGGGTCGGAAAGCCGCTGCACGCAGCGACTGGACCTCGGAGGTCCGTGACCGCCCGAGAAGGCCGGCCGGTACGACGCTCGGCGAGTTCAACACGCCTGTCCGGGTCGACGAGATCGCGGTCGCCGCGATGACGTTGTCCGAGGACCTGCAGGCCGCGACTCGGGGGATGCCCGAATCAGTCGAGCTGCGGCGCTTCCGTCGCGACCTCGACCAGGCCGCCAGCACCTTCCGCGAGATCGCGAGCCAGCTGGAGGTCACCGCCGGCAAGCTGGTTCGCCTGGCCGCGAACGAAGGCCAGGCCTGCGGAGTCGGCTGGGGGGTCTGCCCGGAGCACGGGCTGACGTTGATGAACGCCGGTGAGACGAGCACCTGCCACGTCCTCGGGTGTGGCCGGGCCAACGAGGGCGCTGTCGAGCGCTGCGAGCACCCGGTGGCCTACCGAGTAGTCGACGCGGCCGGCCCAGCACTCCTCACCTGCGCCGGCCACGCGATCGCATGCCGTCTCTACCTGGACAACCCTGTCATCACCGCAGCCTCCGACAGCATGGAGCTCTTCTAGGCCGGCATCGGGGCTGTCGGTCGGGTTTCGGTTAGTGGGGCCTGGCCTTTGAACATGCGGCCGCCGTCGTTGGTCAGGCGCAGGTAGTAGTCCGAGGAGCACGCCGTACCGTCCTCGTCGAGCGCGCGGATGCCCGAGCCGGCCGGTACCCACGCGCCGGTCTCGGCGGCCTTCGCGATCTGGTTGCCCTCGGGTGGCGTCGTACAGAACCGCGGGGCGGGCCGTCCGTTGCCGAGATTCGCGTGCGCCGTCTGGTAGGTCGAGCGGTAGGAAATCTTGAATAGAGTCTTGCAAGAAAGTGATCGTCGCAACCCCTTGACGTGATTCCCGCTGAAACTTAGTTTGTTGGCTCAACAGACAAATTCTGGAAGGGGTGCCAGATGACGTTGAGCGACGGTCGCCGCCCGGGCAACCGGGGTGTCGCCGCCGACCACGTCTCGCTCCGCCGGAACAACCTCTCGGTGGTCCTGCGGCACGTCCGCGACCTCGGCCCCCGGTCCCGCGCCCGGATCGCTGCCGACACCGGCCTGAACAAGGCCACCGTCAGCAGCCTGGTCGCCGAGCTGGTCGAGCGCGGTCTGCTGCGCGAAGGCCCGGCCGACTCGACCCGAGCCCTCGGCCGCCCCGGCCAGCTCGTCGAGCTCGACGGCTCCGGCGTCTGCGGCGTCGGCGCCGAGATCAACGTCGACTACCTCGCCGTCGCAGCCCTCGACCTGGCCGGCGACATCGTGCTCGAGAAGCGCGTTCCGGTCGACGTCGCTCCTCTCGACCCGGGTACGACGCTCGACCGGTTGGCGGACCTGGTCCGGGAAGCCGTGGCGGCCGTGGACGCGCGCGGCGGACAGCTCGCCGGCGTGACGCTCGCCGTACCGGGTCTGGTTGAAGGCGACACCGGTGAGCTCAAGCTGGCCCCGAACCTGGGCTGGGGCGAGGTCTCGGTGACACAGGAGATGCGCTCGCGGCTGGGTGAACCGTCGTACGGGTTGCATGTCGACAACGAGGCGAATCTCGCGGCGCTGGCGGAGTACTCGGAGATTCGGAAGTCCGACCAGGTACAGGATCTCGTATTGCTGACCGGCGCGGTCGGTGTCGGTGGCGGGATGGTGACCGGAGGGCATCTGCTCCGCGGCGGGCACGGGTACAGCGGCGAGGTCGGGCACATGCCGGTGGCGCCGCCCGGGCGGACCTGCGGCTGTGGGCGGACCGGCTGCTGGGAGACCGTCGTCGGACTGACCGCACTGTTGCACAAGGCAACGGACAGGGACGATCCGGTCCGGGATCCGTCGCTGGACGTGGAGCAGCGGCTGGCCGGGATCACCCGGCGGGCCGAGGCGGGGGACGCGCGGACGCTGACCGCGCTGAAGGACGTCGGTACCTGGCTGGGGATTGGGGGAGCGATCTTGGTGAACATCCTGAACCCGGACGTGCTCGTGCTCGGCGGCTACTTCGCCGTCCTCGGGCCGTGGCTGAAAGAACCACTGGAGAAGGCGATCCGCGATCGCGTGATCGCGCCGGACGGCGGCGGCTGCCGGGTGGTGCGGTCCGATCTCGGCTTCGCCGCGGCGGTGCGCGGTGGCGCGCAGATCTCGCTCGACCAGGTCTTCGTCGATCCGACGGTGATCGGCCGGGCCGAGCCGGGGGTCGCGCAATGACCGACCTGCTGATGATGACGGGCATCGTCAAGGAGTTCCCGGGCGTACGGGCGCTCGACGGTGTCGACCTCGACGTCCGCGCCGGTGAGGTGCACTGCCTGCTCGGGCAGAACGGCGCCGGCAAGTCCACGCTGATCCGCGTGCTGACCGGCGCGCACCAGCCCGACGCCGGCACGATCCACATCAACGGCGAAGAGGTCCAGCTGAACAGCCCGACCGCGGCGATCGACCGCGGGATCGCGGCGATCTACCAGGAGCTCGACCTGGTCCCCGACCTGACCGTTGCCGAGAACATCTTTCTGGGGCACGAGCCGGCCCGCTACGGCTTCAGCCGCCGGCACGAGGCATCGACCCGGGCCCGCGAGATCCTGCGCGGCCTCGGTCATGGCGAGATCCCGGTGCACCGGTCGGTCGGTTCGCTGCCGTCGGCCGGCCAGCAGGTCGTCAGCATGGCCCGTGCGCTCTCCCGCGACGCGCACCTGATCGTGATGGACGAGCCGTCCGCGGTCCTCGATCCCGAGGAGGTCGCGAACCTGTTCCGCGTCATCCGCGGCCTCACCGAGCGCGGCGTGGCCGTCGTCTACATCTCGCACCGGCTCGAGGAGATCCGTCAGATCGGCGACCGCGTCACCGTGCTGAAGGACGGCGCGACCGTCGCCACCGGTCTCGACGCTCGCGAGACCCCCACGAAGGAACTCATCCGGCTGATGACCGGCCGCTCGATCGAGTACGTCTTCCCGCCCCGCCAGGAGATCCTCAGTACGGCGCCGGTCGTACTGGACGTGGATGACCTGACCCGGCCGGGTGAGTTCGCCGGGATCGGGTTCACTGTCCGCGCCGGTGAGATCGTCGGCCTGGCCGGACTCGTCGGCTCCGGGCGTTCCGAAGTACTCGAGACCGTGTACGGCGCTCGCCGGGCCGCGACCGGATCGGTCAAGGTCGGCGGGGTGGAGCTGCGGCCGGGACGGGTGCAGGCCGCCGTGAAGGCCGGGGTCGGGCTGGCGCCGGAGGAGCGGAAGAGTCAGGCGCTGCTGCTCGACGAGGCCGTGTACAAGAACATCACGGCATCCAGCCTGCAACGGTTCGCCCGTGGGGGATTCCTGAACCGAGGCGCCGAGCGGGAGGCAGCCGCGGAGCTCACGACCGCCTTGGATGTTCGCCCGGCCGGCGTGGACCATCCCGTGCGCAACCTGTCCGGTGGCAACCAGCAGAAGGTCGTGCTGGCCCGCTGGCTGCTGCGGGACTGCCGCGTGCTGCTGCTCGACGAACCGACGCGGGGCGTCGACGTCGGCGCGCGGTCGGAGATCTACGCGTTGATTCGCAAGCTGGCCGCGAACGGGGTCGCGATCGTGCTGGTCTCCAGCGAGGTCGAGGAAGTGCTCGGCCTGGCCGACCGGGTCGTCGTACTGCGGGAGGGGCGTGCCGTCCACACCGGGCCCGCGCAAGACATCGACGAACACCAGGTCCTCGACCTGGTGATGGAAGGAAGTGCCGTGTGATGAGTGAGGACATCGCACCCTCAGAGACTGCCTCGACGCAGGCAACTGTCACCCAGCCGGCGGCCCAACGCTCCACTAACCTGCTGAGGACCGGCGCCGGACGCAACCTCGGCCTTGTGGTCGCCTTGGTGCTGCTCTGCATCGTCGGCGTGGTCACCGCCGGCGACACGTTCGCCACCGGCGCCAACGTGCTGACGATCCTGCGGCTGGCCGCGGTGATCGGTGTGGTCAGCGTCGGCATGACGTTCGTGATCACCGGTGGCGGCATTGACCTGTCGGTCGGCGCGATGGTTGCGCTCTCGTCGGTCTGGGCGAGCACGCTGGCCACCCAGCAGCTGGCCGCGGACTACCACTGGATCTTGCTGGTCAGTACGGCGCTCGTGGTCGGCTCGGCGTGTGGCCTGGTGAACGGACTGCTGGTTGCCTACGGCAAGGTGGTCCCGTTCATCGCGACACTGGCGATGCTGGCGGCCGCCCGCGGTCTGGCCGAGATCATCTCCGACCGGAAGACCCAGATCATCACGGTCAACTCGTTCGTCGACTTCTTCGGCGGCTCACTGCTCGGCGTACCGGTGCTGGTCTGGATCTTCCTGCTGGTCGCCGCCGCCGGCTGGGTGCTGCTCAACCGGACCACCTTCGGCCGGCGGACCTTCGCCGTCGGCGGCAACGCCGAGGCAGCCCGGCTGGCCGGCATCAAGGTGCAGCGTCACACCGTCGCCCTCTACATGCTGGCCGGGCTGTGCTGCGGTATCGCCGCGGTGATGCTGATGGCCCGGACGACGACCGGCAGCTCGACCCATGGTCAGTTGTACGAACTGGACGCGATCGCGGCCGTGGTGATCGGCGGCACCCTGCTGTCCGGTGGCCGGGGAACGATCGTCGGCACGGTGTTCGGCGTACTGATCTTCACCACCCTGAACAACGTGTTCACCCTGAACAACCTGAGCATCTCCGCTCAGTCGGTGGCCAAGGGCCTGATCATCGTGATCGCCGTCCTTCTGCAGCAGCGTCTGGCCGCCCGCACCACCAGCTCATGACAAGGAGGACAACGATGTCCGTACGTCCCGCCCGTTCCATGATCAGCGTAGCCATCGCTGGTCTCGGCGTGCTCGCGCTCGCCGCCTGTACCAGCAACACCCCGAAGGCCGAGGAAAGCAACGGAACCGCGACTCAGGCGGTTGCCGCTGGCAAGAACGACGAACCAGGCAAGAAGGTCCGGATCGGCTTCTCCGCGCCGGCCGCGGACCACGGCTGGATGGGTTCCATCACCAAGGCGACCCAGGCGGAGGCGAAGAAGTACTCCGACGTCGAGCTGCTGGTCGCCGAGGGCACCAACGACGTGAACCTGCAGATCAGCCAGGTGGAGACGTTCATCAACCAGAAGGTTGACGCGATCGTGCTGCTGCCGTTCGACGGCGCGGCGCTCACCCCCGTGGCGATCAAGGCGATGGAGGCCGGGATCACCGTCGTCAACGTGGACCGCGAGTTCGACAGCCCGTTCGCGGCCCGGACGACAGTCCTCGGCGACAACCACGGCATGGGCGTCTCGGCCGGTACGTACGTCTGCCAGCAACTGAAGGACAAGAAGGACGCGGTGGTCGCGGAGATCGCCGGCATCGACTCGCTGCCGCTGACCCAGGACCGCAGCCGCGGCTTCAAGGAGGCCCTGGCCGACTGCGGGCTGAAGGTGAGCAACCGGGTCGCCGCCGAGTTCACCGTCGAGTCCGGTGAGAAGGCCGCGGCCAACCTGCTCCAGGCGGCGCCGAAGATCGACGCCATCTGGAATCACGACGACGACCAGGGTGTCGGCGTGATGGCCGCGATCAAGAACTCCGGACGCAAGGAGTTCCTCGTCGTCGGCGGGGCCGGCTCGGCGAACGTGATGCGGGACATCAAGTCCGGCAATTCGTTGCTGAAGGCCACCGTCATCTACCCGTCCACACAGGGTGCGGACGGCGTCCGGCTGGCCCGTCTGCTAGTACAGAAGAAGGCCCTCGGCGACCTGGTGGAGGTCGAGGTGCCACGCAAGGTGCAGCTGTACGCACCGGTGGTGACGAAGGACAACGTGGACCAGTACCTGCCCACAGCATTTGAGAGCTAAGGGAGAACAATGACGAACCTGGGCATCGGCCTGATCGGCTACGCGTTCATGGGCGCGGCCCATTCGCAGGCCTGGCGGAGCGCACCGCGCTTCTTCGACCTGCCGTTGGACCCTGCGATGAACGTGCTCTGCGGCCGCAACGCCGAGGCCGTCCGGGCGGCCGCGACGAAACTCGGCTGGAAGGAGACCGAGACCGACTGGCGCAAGCTGCTCGGCCGGGACGACATCCAGCTGATCGACGTGTGCACGCCGGGCGACAGCCACGCCGAGATCGCGATCGCCGCTCTGGAGGCCGGCAAGCACGTCCTGTGCGAGAAGCCGCTGGCCAACACGGTCGAGGAGGCCGAGGCGATGACCGCCGCGGCCGAGGCGGCCGCGGCCAAGGGGATCAGGTCGATGGTCGGGTTCACCTACCGCCGGGTGCCGGCGATCGGGCTGGCCCGCCAGCTCGTTGCCGAGGGCAAGCTCGGCACCATCCGGCACGTCCGCGCGCAGTACCTGCAGGACTGGATCGCCGACCCGGAGGCGCCGCTGTCCTGGCGGCTGGACAAAGAGAAGGCCGGCTCCGGCGCACTCGGCGACATCGGCGCCCACATCATCGACCTGACGCAGTACATCACCGGTGACACCATCGGCGAGGTGAGCGCCCGGCTGGAGACGTTCGTCAAGGAGCGCCCGGTCGCCGCCGAGCACTCCGGCCTGGCCGGTACGGCGGGCACCGAGCGCGGACCGGTCACGGTCGACGACGCCGCGGTGTTCCTGGCGACCTTCCGGTCCGGCGCGCTCGGCGTCTTCGAGGCGACCCGCTTCGCCACCGGCCGGAAGAACGCGATCCGGATCGAGATCAACGGCAGCCTGGGCAGCCTGGCCTTCGACTTCGAGGACATGAACCTCCTGCACTTCTACGACGCAACCGAAGACGCGAGGACGGCAGGCTTCCGCCGCATCCTCGCCACCGAGTCCGCCCACCCGTACGTCGAGGCGTGGTGGCCGCCCGGCCACCTGCTCGGTTACGAGCACGGGTTCACCCATCAGGTCGTCGACCTGGTCACCGCGATCGCCGACGACGCCGATCCGGTCCCGTCCTTCGCCGACGGGTTGCGCGTCCAGCGGGTGCTGGCCGCGGTCGAGGCCAGTTCGGCTTCACGACAATGGCAGGAGATCCCCGAATGAATAGCTACACCCCGACCAAGGACGACAAGTTCTCCTTCGGTCTGTGGACCGTCGGCTGGCAAGGCGTCGACGTGTTCGGTACGGCGGTCCGTCCCGCGATGGACCCGGTGCACGCCGTCGAGAAGCTCGCGGAGCTCGGCGCCGCGGCGGTCACGTTCCACGACGACGACGTCGTACCCGACGACGCCACTCGCGGGCAGGTGCTCGAGCGCTTCACCAAGGCCCTGGCCGACACCGGTCTGGGCGTCGAGATGATGACCACGAACCTGTTCAGCCACCCGGTCTTCAAGGACGGTGGCCTGACCGCCAACGATCGCCAGGTCCGGCGGTACGCCCTGGCGAAGGTGCTCCGCAACGTCGACCTCGCGGCCGAGCTGGGGGCGACGACGTACGTGCTGTGGGGCGGGCGTGAGGGCGCCGAGTCCGGCGGTTCGAAGGACGTGCGGGCCGCGCTCGACCGGTACAAGGAGTCGATGGACCTGCTCTGCGCGTACGTGCGGGAGCAGGGCTACAACATCCGCTTCGCGATCGAGCCGAAGCCGAACGAGCCGCGCGGCGACATCCTGCTGCCGTCGATCGGGCACGCGATCGCCTTCATCAACGATCTCGCGGACCCCGAGCTGGTCGGCATCAACCCCGAGGTCGGGCACGAGCAGATGGCCAGCCTGAACTACGCGCACGGCATCGCACAGGCGCTGTGGCACGGGAAGCTGTACCACATCGACCTCAACGGGCAGCACGGTCCGCGGTTCGACCAGGACCTGCGATTCGGCGCCGGGAACCTGCGGGAGGCCTTCTGGACAGTCGACGTGCTCCAGGGAGCCGGCAGCCACCCGGCGTACGACGGGTACGTCCACTTCGACTACAAGCCGCCGCGGACCGAGGACGAGGACGGTGTCTGGGAGACCGCCCGCGGCTGCATGCGGAACTACCTGATCCTGCGCGACAAGGTGCAGGCGTTCCGCGCCGACCCCGAGGTCGCGGAGGCGCTGGCCGCCGCACGGGTCGCGGAACTGTCGGAGCCCACCCTGGCCGAGGGTGAGTCGCTGGCGGATCTGCGCAACGAGAAGTACGACCGGGAAGCGCTGGCCGAGCGCGGTCTCGGGTTCGAAAGGCTGGACCAGTTGGCGATGGAGCACCTGCTCGGCGTCCGCTGATCCGGTTGTAGTACTCCCGCGCAGGGCAGAGCACGGGATTCGTAGTGATGGAGCGCGCACCCCTTGTCCGTCCCCATGAGGAGCTCCGCATGATCCAGCTACGCAGACCTGGCACGTTGTTGTGCCTTCTCGTGCTCGCCCTGATCGCGGCACTGTTGACCCCGTTGCCGGCCCGCGCCCATCCGGGGCACGGCGACGAGACGTTCAACGCCCTGATCTTCAGCAAGACCGCCGGGTTCCGGCATGACTCGATCCCGGCCGGGATCCAGGCCGTCACCGAGCTCGCCGCGGCCAACGACTTCACGGTCACCGCAACCGAGGACGCGTCGATGTTCAACGACACCGAACTGGCGAAGTACGAGGTCGTCATCTGGTTGTCCACGACCGGTGACGTCCTGAACGCGGACCAGCAGGCCGCCTTCGAGCGGTACATCCGCGGCGGTGGCGGGTACGCCGGTATCCACGCCGCGTCGGACACCGAGTACGACTGGCCCTGGTACGGCCAGCTCGTCGGCAGTTACTTCGACAGCCACCCCGCCGGTACGCCGGACGCGACGGTGAAGGTGGAAGACCACGCGCACCCGTCGACGGCCGACGCGCCGACGAGCTGGCCGCGGACCGACGAGTGGTACAACTACCGCACCAACCCGCGCGACACGGTCCACGTGCTCGCTTCACTCGACGAGACGTCGTACACGGGCGGGAACATGGGCCCGGAGCATCCGATCACGTGGTGCCAGGACTACGACGGCGGCCGGGCCTGGTACACGGGTATGGGCCACACGATCTCGTCGTACGCCGAACCCGCCTTCCGGAAGCTGTTGCTCGGGGGGATCAAGACGGCGGCCGGTGTGGAGCCGGCGGACTGCGGTGCGTCGCTCAGCGACAGCTACCAGAAGGTGACGCTGGACGACGACACATCGAACCCGATGGAACTGGCCGTCGCTCAGGATGGCCGGGTCTTCTACATCGACCGGAACGGCGCGGTGAAGATCGTCAAGACCGACGGGTCCGTGGTGACCGCCGGGACGCTGAACGTCTACACCGGCCAGGAGTTCGGGCTGCTCGGAATCGCCTTGGACCCAGGCTTTGCCGCCAACGGTTTCGTCTACCTGTACTACTCCCCGGCAGGGGCTGAACCCTTCGATCGCGTCTCCCGGTTCAAGGTGACTGGTGACACCCTTGATCTCGCGAGTGAGCAGCAGGTGCTGCGGATCGACACGCAGCGGGACCAGTGCTGCCATGCCGGTGGCGCATTGGAGTTCGATGGCAACGGCAACCTTTTCGTCGCCACCGGCGACAACAGCAATCCCTTCGACTCGGACGGGTATGCACCGATCGACGAGCGGGCGGGTCGCGCGGCCTGGGACTCGCAGCGCAGCGCTGCCAACAGCAACAGCCTGAACGGTAAGGTCCTGCGCATCCACCCATCGGAAGACGGTTCTTACACGATCCCGGCCGGTAACATGTTCCCACCGGGTACCGCGAAGACCCGGCCGGAGATCTACGCGATGGGCTTCCGCAACCCGTTCCGGATCGGGATCGACCCGACCACGAACCACCTGTTCGTCGCGGACTACGGCCCGGACGCGGGTGCGGTCTCGCCGACGCGCGGACCGGATGGCCGGGTCGAGTGGAACATCCTCGACAAGCCCGGCTTCTACGGGTGGCCGTACTGCGTCGGCGCGAACACGCCGTACAACGACTACGACTTCGCGACCGGTATGTCGGGAGCCACCTTCAACTGCAACGCGCCCGTCAACGAGTCGCCGAACAACACCGGCATCACGCAGCTTCCGACAGCCATCCCGGCCACTCTGTGGATGGGGAAGTCGACGACCGGCGTACCGGAGATCGGCGGCAGTGGCGCGCCGATGACGAGTGGGGCCTACCAGTACGACGCCACGAGTACATCGGATCGCAAATGGCCGGCGTACTTCGACGGCAAGGCGGTGTGGGCCGACTGGAACGACAGCCGGCTGTTCTCGGTGCAGCTGAACGACGACCGTACTGGCGTGGCCGACGTGTCCCGGATGCTGCAGAAGCTGAACTTCATCCGGCCGCACGCACTGCAGTTCGGGCCGGACGGCGCGCTGTACGTGATCGAGTGGGGGAGCGGGTTCGGCGGCAACAACGCCGACTCCGGAATCTACCGGATCGACTACGTACAAGGGAATCGGGCGCCGATCGCACAACTCAGTACCGACAAGACGTCCGGGCCGGTTCCGCTGGCGGTGGCCTTCGACTCGACTGGATCGCGTGATCCGGACGGGCAGCCGGTGACGCTCGCATGGGACTTCGACGGCAACGGTACGACGGACAGTACCGAGGCCAAGCCGTCGTACACCTATGCCGCGGCCGGTGTGTTCACAGCACGGCTGACAGTGAGCGATCCGGACGGCCGTACGGCGGTGTCGAACCGGACGATCACCGCCGGGAACACCGCGCCGGCGATCACCGTGCAGGCACCGGTCGACGGTGGGTTCTTCGACTTCGGCGACACGATCCACTACAAGGTGACGGTCACCGATCCCGAAGACGGTGTGGTCGACTGCGACGACGTGATCACCCAGCCTGCGCTCGGCCACGACGAGCACGCGCACGGGTACGAGCAGTACCACGGGTGTGAGGGGACGTTCCCGCTGCCCGGCGACCAGGGACATGTCGGCGCGAACATCTTCGGCATCGTCACTGTGACGTATACGGACAAGGGTGCGCCGGGGACCGGCAAGATCACCACGCAGAAGGTGGTCCAGCTGCAACCGAAGACGCGGGAGGCGGAGTACTTCAGCGAGACGGGTGGGCCTGGATCCACGGGTGGTGTGCAGGTCGAGGACACCGGTGACACCGCCGGCGGTGGGAAGAACATCGGGTTCATCGAGGACGGCGACTGGTGGGGCTGGAAGCCGACCAACCTGACGAACATCGACCAGATCTCGTTGCGTGCCGCATCACCCGACGCGGGCGCGACGGTGCAGGTTCGGCAGGGATCGGTTGACGGTCCTGTGGTTGCGACGATTCAGGTGTCGCCGACCGGTGGCTGGCAGACCTACGGCGACTTCACCGCTCCCGTTAGCGGTGCGTCGCTGACGAGCGGGCCGCTGTACTTCGTGAAGACGACCGGACAACTCAACGTCAACTGGGTCCACTTCATCGGCAAGGGTGTCACGGAGAACCAACGTCCGACGGTCACCGTTACGGCCTCGCCCACTCAAGGCAAGGCTCCGCTGAAGGTCGACTTCGCCGCGACTGCCGCGGACCCCGAAGGCGACCTCCCACTCACCTACACCTGGAGCTTCGGCGATGGCAGTACTGCTACCGGCCAGACCGTCAGCCACACTTTCACGACGCCGGGAACGCACATCGCGGTTGCGACGGTGACCGACTCGCGGGGTGCCGCCGGAACTGCGACGGTCGACGTCACAGTGGATTCGCCGTCGTTGCCGACCTGTCTGACTGGCCGGTCAGACGGCTTCGACGGCGCCGCGCTGGACACCGGCCGGTGGTCGTCGGTTGTCCGAGGCAACCAGGAGCTGGCGGTTGCCGATGGCAAGCTGTCGATCCCGCTGACCGCGACCGACATCTATGGCACCGGCAACACGGGCACGCCGAACATCGTGCTGCAGCCGTTGCCGGCCGGTCCGTGGCAGGCGACGACGAAGGTGACCTTGCCGGCCCGGTTGGCCTACCAGCAGGCCGGTCTGATCGTGTACGGCGACGACGACAACTACGCGAAGATGGTGCTGCAGGGCCGTTCGACCACGGTGTCGGCGGCTGACCGGATCTTCCAGTTCATTCGCGAGGAAGGCGGCGTACCGAACGAGGTGGCCGCGTCGAACACGGCGAATCTGGGTGCGGCGTACCCGGACACGGTGTGGGTGCGGTTCACGTCGGACGGTGCCTCGCTGAAGGCGGCGTACAGCCCGGATGGTGCGACGTTCACCGAGATGCCGGAGACGAAGCAGCTGGCCGGGATCACCAATCCGCGGATCGGCGTGTTCGGGCTGGCCAACCGGACCGAGGCGCTGCCGATCGCGGCGTCGTTCGACTACTTCACGATCACGCCGGACGACACGGCCGAGCAGCCGGCGCCGGACGACGAGTTCGCCGGTACGACGCTGGACGCGTGCCGGTGGACGGACGTCGTACGGCCGGATCCGGCGGCGTACCGGGTGACCGGTGACTCGCTCGAGATCGACACCGGCAAGGGCGACATCTACGGCGGTACGGCGACGAACCCGCGCAACCTGATGCTCCAACCGGCCCCTGACGGCGACTGGACGATCGAGACGAAGGTCGACGGCTCGGCCTTCGACGAGGCGTACCAGCAAGCGGGCCTGATGGTGTACGCCGACGACGCGAACTACGTGAAACTCGACTACCTCACCACCAACGCCGCCGGGTCGACCGTCACACGAGGCATCGAACTCCGCAGCGAGGTCGCCGACGTCGTCCAGTCACCGCAACCCAACGCCGCCACTCCCACGCAAGGCGTCTGGCACCTCCGCCTCACCAAGTCCGGCTCGACGTTCACCGGCTCCTACAGCGCGGACGGCCTCGCCTGGACCGCACTCCCACCCGTCACCAACACCGCCCTGGCCGCGGCCAGGTTCGGCGTCTACGCGTTCGGCGTCGACCAGACAGCATCGAAGACCGCGAAGTTCGACTACTTCAAGCAGATCCGCGACACCACAGCCCCCACTGTGAGCGTGGCCCTGAACCCAGCAACCCCATCCGGCTTGCTGGGCTGGTGGACGTCGCCGGTAACAGTCTCTGCGCAAGCAATCGACAACCAACCCGGCCAGCTCTACCTGGAACAGAAGCTCAACGACACGAACTGGTCCGAGTACACCGCACCGATCACGCTGTCGGCCGACGGAACCCACACGCTGTCGATCCGCGCCAGCGACACCGCCGGCAACGTCTCGGAGCCGTCAACGGTCACGGTCAAGATCGACCAGACACCACCCACGGCAGCCGTCACCGGCCTGCAGGGTTCACTCGGTGTGGCCTCGGTGGCTTCGGTCGCCGCGACGGCCTCGGATGCGTTGTCCGGTCCGGCCGGCGTCACCCTCGCCGTCGACGGTCGGCCGACGACTGGGCAACTCGACGGCGCCTTGCTCGGTCTCGGCGTACATACGCTGACTGCTACCGCGGCCGATGCCGCCGGCAACAGCTCGGTGACCACGGTGCCGTTCACCGTGGTGGCGTCGTACGCCGAGGCGGTCAAGCTGGTCGATCGCTACCGGGCGGCCGGAAAGCTGCCGTTGGCAACGGCCACCGTGATGAAGGTCCAGCTCGGCATCGCATCCCGTGCCACCCGCCGACTGGTCGCCGCCGTCGCACTCGACCTGTTCCTGTCCCAGGCCCGCACGGTCCGCGACGTACCGGCCCGGACGCTGCTCACCGCCGTCGGCCAAGACCTGAAGTCACGGCTGACCTGATGACGTCGCCGTGGGAGATCGCACCTGTACACCTGCCGCCGCCCCGGCTGGTTCGGCCCCATCCAGGGCACCTGGCAGCGGATCTCCCACGGCGGCCGTCCCTGGCGGCGCCCCGCGCTCCGGGCGCCGCCGGGGACACCCTTCGGCCGGCCCGCCCGGCCCTCGCCTGTACAGCCCGCCCCGGCTGGACGACGTACCAGAAGAAAGTCTGAGGAGGAGAAGAGGACATGGCTCGACCGATCACGTTGTTCACCGGCCAGTGGGCCGACCTGCCGTTCGAGGAGGTGGCCCGGCTGGCCTCGTCCTGGGGGTACGAGGGGCTGGAGATCGCCTGCTGGGGTGACCATCTCGACGTACGGCGTGCTGCCGAGGACGAGGCGTACGTGCGCGACCGTCGCGACATCCTGGAGAAGTACAACCTGAAGGTGTGGACGATCTCGAACCACCTGCTCGGGCAGGCGGTCTGCGACGACCCGATCGACCAGCGGCACCAGGCGATCCTGCCTGCGCACATCTGGGGCGACGGCGACCCCGAGGGCGTCCGGCAGCGCGCCGCCGAGGAGATGAAGACGACCGCCCGGGCCGCTCGCGCGCTCGGCGTCGACGTGGTCGTCGGCTTCACCGGATCGTCGATCTGGAAGACGATCGCGATGTTCCCGCCGGTCCCGCCGGCCATGATCGAGGCCGGGTACAAGGACTTCGCCGACCGGTGGAACCCGATCCTGGACGTGTTCGACGAGGTCGGGGTTCGCTTCGCCCATGAAGTGCACCCGTCGGAGATCGCGTACGACTACTGGTCGACGACCGCGACCCTGGAGGCGATCGGTCACCGCCCGGCGTTCGGGCTGAACTGGGATCCTTCGCACTTCGTCTGGCAGGACCTCGATCCGGTCGGCTTCCTGTGGGACTTCAAGGACCGGATCTACCACGTCGATTGCAAGGACGCGAAGCGCCAGGTCGGCAACGGCCGCAACGGCCGGATGGGTTCGCACCTCGCCTGGGGCGACCCGCGCCGCGGCTGGGACTTCGTGTCCACCGGCCACGGCGACGTCCCGTGGGAGGCGTGCTTCCGGATGCTGAACACGATCGGGTACGACGGCCCGATCTCGGTGGAATGGGAGGACGCGGGCATGGACCGCCTGGTCGGCGCCGCCGAGGCCGTCCAGTTCGTCCGCTCACTCGCCTTCGACCCGCCGACCGCTTCGTTCGACGCCGCCTTCTCGTCCTAGAACTCGGCGAAGAAGTCCTGGAGGTCCCCGACCACGAGCTCGGGGACCTCCAGGGCTCGCAGTGGCGGACAGTTGCTGACCTCTGGAGCTACTCTCGGTGGCATGACTGCTGGCAGGTACGTCGCGCGCATCGTCGAGGTCCCGGAACACGGCATCAAGCTCGAGCCGGCTGCGGACGCAGTGATTCCGGAGGAGCCGACCGAGGTCAACCTGCTCGGGATGGCGATCGCGCTGGCCCTGGGCGGCGCCGGGTACCGCCATCACGCCGAGCAACGCGACCCGGAACTCCAGACCCTCGGTGCGCTACTCAGCGGCGACGCGGTCATGCCGTGGCGCCCGGGGGAGCCGGGCAGTACGCCGTACCTCGTCTGCGAACTGAACGACGGCAAGCCAGCCTGCGAAGTCCACCCAACCGCCGACTGACTCTTGGACGCTACGTGGCCGGCGGCGCCTGAGCTGAATCGACCGCGGATCCTGCGACAGCGCTGGCTGGATCTCACCTTCCTGCACTGGGCCGTCGACCCGGCCGAGGTCGCGCACTTCTTCCCGCCAGGCACCCACCCGGACACCTTCGAAGGCCGTACGTACGTCGGCCTCATCCCGTTCCGCATGGTCGACACCGGCCTGCCCCACGGTCCCGCCGTACCGTACTTGGGCTCGTTCCTCGAAACGAACATCCGCCTGTACTCCATCGACACCACCGGCCGCCGCGGCGTCGTCTTCCTCAGCCTCGACGCCAACCGCCTGGCCGTGGTCGCCGCGGCCCGAACCGTCTTCGGCCTCCCGTACCGCTGGGCCCGCATGCATCATGAACGCAACGGCGACCACCACACCTACACCTCGACCCTGCGTCGATCAGGCGATCCCGTGGAAGCTGCAGTCGCCGTCGACATGGGCGCGCAACTCCCGATCGGCCCGCTGGAGGACTTCCTCACCGCGCGCTGGGGTCTGCACGTCCACCGCGCCGGCCGTACCTGGTACCTCCCGAACCACCACCCACCGTGGATCCTCCACGCCGCGAACCTCACGTCCCTGGACGCCGACGCCCTGC
Source organism: Kribbella sp. NPDC026596 (assembly GCF_040638415.1). Lineage (NCBI taxonomy): Bacteria > Bacillati > Actinomycetota > Actinomycetes > Propionibacteriales > Kribbellaceae > Kribbella > Kribbella sp. NPDC026596. The sequence continues at coordinate 45,542 of NZ_JBEZYF010000030.1, forward strand.
TCCGGTCCGTGGGCCTCACGCCGCCCGACCGCCCACCGGACCATGCGGCCGTCAGCGCCGGCGTCCCCGCGGAGTTCGCCGTACCGCTCAGGCCATGAGTTCGGCGGTCTCCTGGACGATGAACGGGATGCCCAACTGACCTGCCCACCGGTTGACCTCGGTCGCCAGGGCCCGTGATCCCGCGGCATCACCTTCGTCGCGCAACAGGACCGCGAGGGCGGCCTGCTGGGCGAGCGTGGGGCGCAGGTGACCGACTTTCTGCAGCAGCTCGGTCGACCGCTCCCACTGCATCCGCGCGAGCGCCAGATCGCCGGCAGTGTGGGCGTGGTGCCCGAGGTGCCGTAGCGCTTGCGCCATCAGCAACTCGTCGTCGCATTTCTCACCCAACTCCAATGCGGCCTCGTAGTGCTCGACGGCCTCCGCGGGCCGCTCGTAGACGTTGTCGGCCATCACACCGGCCCAGAATCTGGCCGTGCCCCGCCGGGCCTCGTCCGGAGCCTCCTCGATCAGCGTCAGCGCGCGCTCGCGGAGATCTCGATCACCTGACTGGGACAGCGCGATCGAGTAGTCCTTCCGGAATTTCAGCATCGACAGGTCCCACGATCCATTGAGTACGGCGTCGGCGGCGTCTTCGGCGGCGTCTTCGGCGGCGGCGAGAGCGGCCGGGGTGTGATCGGTCTGGTGACCGAAGTCCTGGTCGACGGCGACCTCGGCGAGCGCCAGGGCGAGTTCGGCCCGCTCGGCGGGATCGTCGGTCTGGACGGCGGTCAAGAGGTCGGTGGCGGCGGTCCACTGGCCGGCGCGCATCAAGTGGGTGGCTGCCGTGACGGCAGCGGCGGCTACAAGGTGGCTCATACCTCAACGGTATTTCGACGCCGAAATATTTGACAACTAAGCTTCACTGGCTGAAAAGTTGGACGGGTGAAGGATTTCGTGGATGCGCACGTGGACCTCTGGGCCGGACAGCTGGACGATCTCGACCGCGACGTCGAAGGCATCACCGTCCGCCTGCAGGTCCTGACGCGGTATCTCGAACGCCGGCGGGAGGCCGTGCTGGCGGCGTACGGGCTACAGCTGTGGGAATTCAAGACGCTCCACATGCTCCGTCGCGGCGGTAGGCCGTACCGCGCGACGCCGGGCCAGCTGGCCAGGCAGCTCGGTATGTCGCCGGCGGCGTTGACCAACCGGCTCGACGCTCTCGAGCGACGTGGGTACGTCGAGCGCACCCACGACCGCGACGACCGCCGCAAGGTCGTCGCCACGCTGACCCGCGCCGGCAGCGAGCTCTGGGAGCGAGGCATCAGCGACATCCTGCGGCTCGAGGAGGAGCTGATCCACCACCTGCCCGCGACCGACCGAACCCGTCTCGACCAGCTTCTCCGGCGCCTGGTCCTGGTTACCGAGAAGGATTCTTAGCGCGGTATGTCAAGTTCGGCCGGTCTGGTCCGACCTCTGGTTGTACGCACCGAGCAACCGGAGGACAGACCGATGGAACCGCTGAACCTGATGGTGTCGCTGAGCCACTTCGCCAACGCCAACCGCGAACACAAACACGGCCTCAGCGAGCCCGCCGGCCGCGGCCGCACCAACGCCCACGCAAAGCCGGCCCGCAGCCAGATCAGCTGGCGCTTCTGGTTCGCCAACTGGCGAACCGACTCGGCGGGGGAGCGCTGAGGTCCAGACGCTTACCGCTGCCGGACTGCGTAGGTCAGGTGGGTTACGCGCTGCGACGACTCCGCGCGGACCTGCTCCAAGGCCACGCGGGCCGCGTCCACGCCCTCGAAGAGGCGGATTCCGGAGCCGAACAGGACGGGGGAGAGTGCGATCGAGAACTCGTCGACCAGGCCGGCGTTCACGTACTCCAGGATCGTCGCGCCGCCGCCCGCGATGCGCACGTCCCGGTCGCCGGCGGCCTCGCGGGCCTGGTCGAGCGCGGTCTCGATGCCGTCGTTGACGAAGTGGAAAGTCGTGCCGCCCGGCCGCTCCCACGGGTCACGCTTGGTGTGCGTCACGACGAAGACCGGCGTGTGGAACGGCGCCTCCTCCGGCCACATCTTCTCGCCGGCGTCGAACATCCGCTTGCCCATCACGCTCGCGCCGGTGCGTAGATGCGTCTCCCGCGCGATGTCGTTGTCGCGCCCTTCCTCGCCGCCCTCGCCGAGCTTCAGGTTCTCCCGGAAGAACCGCAGCGGGAAGATCCACTGCTGCAGTTCCATCCACTGCTGCCCCATCAACTCCTCGGGGGACTCGGGCGCGATGAAACCGTCCAGCGACATCGACACGCCGAAGAACACCTTTCCGGCCATCAGCCCTCAACTCCCTTCCGAACAATCTCGGTGACGTACGTAGCCAGGTTGCTCAGGGTCTGCCGGCCGCCCTCGATCGCGTGGTACTTGTCGACCGCCTCGTCGCGCAGCTCCTTGGTGGGGAACACCGTGCGCATCTCGATCCGGGTCGCCGCACCGTCGGGCGCGAAGGTCAGGACCGACTCGAAGGCGTTCGGGTCGCCGCGGGACTCACCGTGCAGAAACTCGATCCGCTCCGGCGGAGTGATGTCGGTCCAGGAGATCCACTCGGTGTAGTCCGTCCCGTCCGGTCCGTGCATCACGAAGTCCCATGCCCCGCCGACGCGGAACTCGAAGGACCGCGTGGTGGTGCTGAACCCCTCCGGTCCCCACCACCGCGACAGGTGCCGGGTCTCGGTGAACGCCTCGAACACCAGCTCCCGCGGGGCATCGATGACCCGGGAGATCACGATCTCCCGGTCGGCCGTCGCCGACTGCGCCGGCGTTCCTTGTTCTGTCGCGCTCATCCACTACTCCTCGTTCCGTGTCTGCTTGAGGTCCTGCACGTACGTGTCCAGCCGGTCGAAACTCTCGTTCCAGAACCGCTCGAACCCACCGGTCCACTCGTGGATCGGTCGCAGCCCGCGGGCGTCAAGGCCGTACAGGCGCTGCTTGCCTGCCTTGCGGTCCCGCACCAACCCGACCTCCCGGAGCACCCGCAGGTGTTTGGACGCACCCGGCTGGGTCATTCCGAGCTCCCGGGCCAACTCCGTCACCGGCCGCTCACCCGCCCGCAGCAGCGCCAGGATGTCCCGGCGCTGCGGCTCGGCGATCGCGTTGAAGACGTCCGACGTCGTCGCTGCTCGTGCCATGACCGCCATCATATGCCCATATCGGCATGCGTCAAGCCGAGTGAAGGAAGCCCGTTGGCAGAACTTGGATGTGCAGGCGTACGTGGCTTTGAAGGTTTCGCACTGCAGTGGTGCTGACGGATCGTTTTGAAGTCTTCATAATTGGTTCAACGATAGCGTTGAGGGTATGAATGCTGCCATCACAGACGCCGTCCATGTCGTCGACGCTGCTGCCGTCATGAGCTTGCTTCCGGCGAGACCGCGGGTGCTCGCGTTGGGCGAGCCGACGCATGGCGAGAGTGGGCTGCTTGACGTGCGCAACGAGCTCTTCCGGGAGCTCGTTGAGCGGGAGGGCTACCGGACGATCGCGATCGAGAGCGACTGCCTGATGGGCCGGGTCGTGGACGAGTACGTCACCTCGGGTACGGGCGTCCTCGACGAGGTCATGGAGCGCGGCTTCAGCCACGAGTGGGGCGCCTTCCCCGGCAACCGCGAGCTGGTGCGCTGGATGCGCGAGTACAACGAGGATCGGCCCGCGTCCGAGCAACTGCGCTTCGCCGGGTTCGACGGCCCGCTGGAGATCACCGGTGCCGCGAGCCCCCGGCAGGCCCTCACTGAACTCCACGCCTATCTCACCGCCAGGGTGGAGGCTGACCTGCTCCCGTGCACCGCGGAAACGCTCGATCGCCTGCTCGGCGCCGACGACCAGTGGACCAACCCCGCCGCGATGATGGACCCAACCCGCTCCGCGGGCCAGACGCCCGAGGCCAAAGAGCTCCGGCTGCTCGCAGACGACCTAGTGGCTCTGCTCGACGCGTACACACCACAGCTGATCGCGACGTCCGCACCGGACGACTGGGACCGAGCACGTCTGTACGGGCGCACTGCTACCGGACTGCTGCGGTACCACTTCTGGATGGCGGACGCGTCACCGAGCCGCATGGCGTGGCTGCTCGGGGTACGGGACTCGATGATGGCCGCCAACCTGTTCGCTCTCGCCGAACGCGGCCCGACGTTGGTGAACGCCCACAACGGCCACCTCCAGCGGGACAAGAGCACCATGCGGATGGGCAACCTGCCGGTGGAGTGGTGGAGCGCCGGCGCGATCGTCAGCGCGCAACTGGGAGAGGGGTACGCCTTCCTGGCTACGGCCCTCGGCACGATCCGCCACCAGGGAGTGGACACCCCGCCTCCGAGCACCATCGAAGGACTCCTGTACGCGCTCTCCGAGGATCAGTGCGTCGTCGACTCCCGCCGACTGGCCGCAATACTCGGCGACGTGACACCCGCCCCCCGCGTGTCCCCGTGGTACGGCTATGCCCCGCTGGACCCGGCGCAACTGACCGGCAACGACGGGATCGTGTTCGTCAAGGACGCCCGGCAGAGCTGAGACTCCGGCGTGAGTACGACGAAATGGGACGCGGAGTGGAGCCTGGGCGTGTAAGAGTCGTCCCGTGACTGATGCTTCGAAGGACGAGCAAGCCCGGCAATTGCTGGCGGTGTACGACGACCAGCTGCGGGGAACGAGTGAGAGCGCGGACGTGCCGACGAGTATGGACGGGCCGGTGATCCGGGTCGAGTACCCGAGCCGTGGGTTCGTCAGCTACCGCTCTCTCGATGGACTCGACAGTGCCGAGATCGACGCGCTGATCGCGCGGCAGCGGGACTTCTTCGCCGCGAAGGGCCAGGCGGTCGAGTGGAAGCTGCGCGGTCACGACAAGCCGGCCGACCTGCCGGAGCGGCTCCGCGCTGCCGGGTTCGAGCCCGAGGAGCAGGAGACCGTTCTCGTCGCCGAGAGCGCCGACATCGTCGAGCGACTGCGCGGCCGTGAGTCCGTCGACGGCGTCACCATCCGTCTCGCCGGCGACCGGGCGGACTTCGAGCGCATCGCCGCGATGGAGTCGACGGTCTGGAACGAGAACTGGTCCTGGCTCGCCGACGACCTCGCGCGCCGCCACGCCACGGGCCTGACCGACATCTACGTCGCCGAAGCCGACGGTGAAGTCGTGTCCGCCGCCTGGGCCGTCTACAAGAAGGGCACCGAGTTCACGGGCCTGTGGGGCGGCTCGACCCTCGCGGACTGGCGGGGCAAAGGTATCTACAAGGCCCTGGTCGCAGTCCGAGCCGCCCGCGCCGCGGAACTCGGCCACAAGTACCTGCATGTGGACGCCTCCGACGACAGCTCCCCGATCCTCCAGCGCCTCGGCTTCCTGGCCGTCACCACCACGACGCCATACGTCCACACCCCGTCCTGACGTGCGTACGAAAGTGACGCGCGTAGCTCAGGTGGGTGGGCGGTAGAGGGCGTAGTGCATCGGGCCGTCGTGGGGGAGTTGCAGCTCGGCGATGGTGGTGAAGCCGAGAGACTCGTAGAACATGAGGTTCGAGGGGTCTTGAGTCTCCAGGAACGCCGGCAGATGCGCGCGGTCCGCGGCAGCGAGGCCGGGTGTGACGACCGCCCGGCCCAGGCCTTGGTGCTGGCGGTCGGGGTCGACGCCGAGGATCGCGAGGAGCCACAGCGGAACGCGCGGGCGGAAGATGCCCATCGCTTGGCCGTACTCGGCGGCGAGGGATGCGCGCGATCCGGCAAGCTCGCTGAAGACCTCCGCGTGCTGCGAGAAGGCATCCGGGGGAGTGGCCGGGGTGGTCCAGATGGCGACGGCGCTGACGTCGTCGGTGACCCAGACGCGGCCGTGTGGCAGGCCGATGCCGGTGAGGACGCGGCGGTTGTACTGCGTCAGCCGGGTGAGGTAGTCGTCCGGATCGAGCCCGGCCCGGGTCATCGGGTAGTCCTCGAACGCCCGCGTCAGCGTCTGGACGGCCGCATCGACGTCCGACTCCGTTGCCTGGCGCACCTGTTCGGTCATCGTCGCAGCGTTCGCACGACCAGGTCGGCGACGGCGCGCATGCCGGCCGCGTTCGGGTGGTACGGCACGACGCCGCCCAGGCTGGGCGGGCGCAGGGTGAACCCGGTCGTCCACGGTTCGGCCGAGCCGATCGCGTGATCCTGGCTCGCGGCCGACGCCGCGATCAGCTCGACGCCTGTGGTGGCCGCGGCTTTCGCGAAGGCCGCGGCCAGGCCGTCGGCCATCATCGCAACGCTCGGCAGTTGTTCCTCGTTCAGCGGTACGTCGAGACGTGGCCGGGTACTCGGGCCGACCAGACTCAGGTAGTCGACCAGCAGGATGCGGGCGCCCGGAGACCGCTCCCGCACGTTCTCGACCACGGTGACCAGGGAATCCGCGACCGCCTGGTACGCCGCCTCGTCCTTGAGATAACTGACCCGCGCGCGGATCCGGTTCGCGACGCGGCGGCCGAGGATGGTGGCGGGCTTGGCCAACGTGTTCAGGAAGCTCCCGCGGATGAAGGTCCCGACGTACTCGAGATCGTTGCCGCCGACCGTGATCGTGACGAGCGCCGTGTCCGCGGTGACGGCGTCGAGTTGCGGGGCGGCCTCGTCCTGCCGGGTGTCGAGGACGTGTGCCGTGGTCGCGCCGGAGTAGGTGACGTCGGTCAGCTCCAGGCCGAGCTCCGCCGCGACCAGGTGCGCGTAGTTGTTACCCGATCGGCCCGCCGGCGCGTGCACGATCGGGTCGATTCCCGGCCCGGCCGCGAAGGAACTGCCAAGGGCGACGTACCGACTTCCGGGTGAGATCACCGCACCACGATATCCGCGACCTGCCACCTCGAGGGGTGGGGCATACTGCACCGGTGAGCGACGACGGGTTCGGTACGGCGGGGATTCGCGAGCGGGTGCTGGCCGGGTGGTCGGCGGCGCCGGTGCGGTTCCGGGAGGACGCGAACGCCGAGGAGGACCTGGCGCTCGGTGGGTACGTCGATCGGCTCGTGATCGAACTCGCCCAGAACGCTGCCGATGCGGCCGCGCGGGCTGGTGTGCCGGGACGCGTCCTGTACGAGTTCCGTAGCAGCACGCTGGTCGTCGCCAACACGGGTACGCCGTTGTCGGCCGAGGGCGTCGAGTCACTCGCGACGCTGCGTGCTTCGGCGAAGCGGGACGAGCCGACGATCGGGCGGTTCGGCGTGGGGTTCTCCGCCGTACTCGCGGTGACCGACGAGCCGGTGATCCTGTCGCGGACGGGTGGGGTGCGGTTCTCGAAGGCCGACACGGCGGCCGCGATCGCGGGGCTCGGATCGGCCGGGCTCGACACCGAAGTACGCCGGCGGGACGGTCAGGTACCGGTACTGCGGCTGCCGTTCGAGGCCGAGGGCGAGCCGCCGGAGGGGTACGACACCGCGGTGATCCTGCCGCTGCGGGACGAGGCCGCGGCCGCACTCGTGCGCCGTCTGCTGGACGAGGCCGGCGATGCGCTCCTGCTCGCGCTCCCAGGTCTCGAACGCATCGAGATCGAAACCGAGGACAGCCGAAGGGTTCTCGCCGACGCCGAGTCCCGCTGGTGGGTCCACCGCGCCGCCGGAGTCTTCGACGAGCAAGAACGCGAACGACTCCTCGCCGACCGCCCCACCGAGGAACGCACCAGGCCAAGCTGGTCAGTCGTCTGGGCAATCCCGCGTGATCACACCACTGAGCTTCCAGGCGTGGTCCAGGCACCGACGCCGACCGACGAGGCGTTGTCGCTGCCTGCGTTGCTATTGGCAAGTTTTCCGTTGGATCCGACGCGGAGGCATGTGGCGAAGGGAGCCCTGGCGGATCGCGTTGTGCGGGAAACAGGGGTGGCCTACGGGGAGTTGTTGCGGGAGCGGGCTGAAGACGGGGCCGACGTGCTGCATCTTGTGCCGACCGGTCTGGCGGCGGGGGCGTTGGATCGGGCGATCCGGGACGAGATCCTCGCCGTGCTTCCCGGGACGCCGATGGTGCGGGCGGTCGAGGATCGCGCTCTCCTGCGGCCGCTTGATGCTGTGGTCGTCGAGGGCGCGGACGATTCCTTCAACGCCGTCCTCGCGCCGATCGTGCGCGGGTTGATCCGGTCGACACGACAGGATCGGCTGGCGTTGGACGCGCTCCACGTGCGGCGGCTCGAGCTGGCTGAGGTCGTGGATCAGCTCGGGGGAGTGGCGGCGGACGAGGCGCCGGAGTGGTGGCGCAACCTCTACTCCTCGCTGGCCGGCATGGTGACGGATGCCTTGCTCCGTGAGTCTCTCGGCACCCTGCCCGTCCCGCTCGCCGACGGCCGACTCGTCCGCGGCGCCCGCGGTCTGCTGCTGCCGGGTCCGGAGATCCCCACCGACATCCTCGCCGCCTTCGGGGAGTACGGCGTACGCGTCGTTCACCCGGAAGCCGTCGACCCGGCGCTGGAAAGGCTGGGAGCGCTCTCCGCGACCCCGCGGTCGTTGCTCGAGGACAGTTTCGTACGCACGGCTGTCGAGCACTCGATCGAGGCCGACGACCCCGATGCCATCGCGCACGCGGTCCTCAGCCTGGTCGCCGCGGACCCGTCGCAAGCAGAGGGACTCTGGTGGCTTTCCGACCTGGGACTCCGCGACGCCGACGGCGACCTCGTCCCGGCAAACGCTCTCGTCATTCCCGGATCGGGAGCTGAGGAAGTCCTCGACGACGAGGAGGTCGCGCCGGTCGCCCGCGAGCTGCTCGATCGCCACGGACAACCCGCACTCGAGGCTGTCGGCGTCCTCGGATCACTCGGTCTCGTCACGGCCTCGGACGTCGCGCTCGATCAGTTGCCCGAGGCACTCAAAGACCTCGACGGCATCGAGGACTGGGCGTACGACGTCGCGCCTGACGGATCGCGGTACGGCGCGACGGTCGGCGAGCTGATGGCCATCCGGGATCTCGACTGGATCACCGACGACGCCTGGCCGCGCGTCCTCGAACTGCTCGGTGCGTCGCCGGATCTCCGCCGCGCACTCGTCACCCAGGTCCGCGTCGTGGGGCCGGACGACCGTCCCCTCGGCGTACCGTCGTACGCGGCCTGGTGGATCCGCGACCGGGTGCTCCTGGAAGACGGCGAACCCTTGGCGGGAAGGGCCGATCCGGAGGCCGAGCCGGTACTGGCGCAGTTCCTGGACGAAGCTCCGCCGTGGACGGCCGGGCTCGACCCCGAGGTGCGGACGGCCGTCGGTCTGGTCCGCGACGTCGGCGATCTCGATGCCGACGGCATCGGTCTGCTGCTGGAACGACTGGCGGAGCCGGAACGAGAGGTGGAAGAGAGCGATCTGTTGCGTCTCTGGCGGCACCTCGGCACGCTGTCGCTCTTCCCGGGCGACGCTCCGGAGCACGTCCGGGTCCTCGCGGACGACGGCCTGACCCACGTGATCGAGGCCGGCCGCGCGGTCGTCGTCGACGGCCCGATGTGGTTGCAGCGTGCGGATCTGGGCGGTTTCGTGGTGGCCTCCGGCGCCGCTGCGGACGGGTTGAGCGATCTCTTCGACGTCCCGATGGCGCAGGAAGTTGCCGAGGGCAAGATCGACGGTGCGGGTACGGCGGCCGACGTGCCGGCGATCGTCCGTGAGCTGGTGCCCGAGGTTCCGCCGACGTGGTGGGAACACGAGGAGCTCATGGTCGACGGTGTCGAGGTGTCGTGGTGGGTGGATGCAGAGGGCGCTCCCCACGCGGCCACGTTCGACGGCCTGGCGAAGGCGCTGGCGTGGGCGAGCGGCCGCTGGGACCAGCGCCACGTGATCCGTGCGGTCCTGAACGAACCGGACCGCAGCTCAGAACTGCTGACCGACGCCGCCTACGACTGAGTGCAATGCAGGGTTGTCGATGGTGGTGCTGAGGGTGCGGGCCGAGGTTGCGGCCCGGGGATCTCCCAGGCGACTGAGATGAAGCTGCGCGCGGACCAGGAGTTCGCGGAGGTCGCACCGGGCGGCCAGTGCTGAGAGCTGAGCGGCAAGAATCCGGGCACGTTCGTGGTCGGAGCGGGCGAGGGCCTCGGTGATCGCGGCGTCCAGGACGTGGGCATGGACCCACTGGTAGCGGTCCGGTTCGGTGCTGGCTCGCGTCAAGGCGAGGTCGAGCCATTGCGCCGCCGCGGGATGGTCGCCGCGCTTGGCGTTCAGCAGAGCGAGACCACGACCAGCCATACCTTCCCAGCACGGGTCGCCCAACTGGCAGCCCAACGCCCACGCTTGTTCGAACCCGTCGAAGGCGGTGTCGAGCTTCCCGGCGTACAGGTCGAGCTCGGCAGCGAGCGCCTGCGGCCAAGGCTGGAAGGCGATCCAGCGTTCCTGCTGCACCAGGTCGAGCGTTTCGTTCAGCGCCGAAGCGGCCTCGTCGTACTCCGAGCGCAGCAAATGTGCGCGCCCGACGAGGGACAGCGACCACGCCTGCTGCCGGCGATCGCCGCAGCGGGCCGCGAGCTCGACCGAAGCCCCGAGGTGCTCGAACGCGGCCGCGTAGTCGGACCGGTCGGAGGCATTCATACCCCGAACGCCAAGGATCGCGGCGTGTTCGGCATCGGTTTCGGCCAGCGCTTGCGCCTTGGTCAGCGAGTCCTCGCCGGTCTTCCGCCGCCCGGCCTGCACCTCGATGAAGCCGAGCTCGCGCAGAGCGAGCACTGACGTAGCCCGCTCGCCGGCCTCCTCGGCGACCAGCAACGCCTCGTGCAAGACGATCGCGCCCTCCTCGTCATGCCCGCGGATCGCGTGTACGAGGGCGCCGCCGAGAGCCGCGAGAGCTCGAGCCTCGAGCGTCTTGTCATGGCACTGCACCGCCAACGCGGCCGCTTGACGCAAGCACTGCAGACCGGCGTCAACAGCACCAGCGACGATCGCGGCCCGGCCCGCTTGGAGCTGGCTCACGGCGGCCGCTCGGCCGCTCAAAGGCGGAGCTGGATCCGGAGTTGCCGTCGCGGCCTCCTGCAGCGAGGACGTGACCTCCACGCCCAGCTCACGCCGGAAGAGATCCGTGCAGAGCGCTATCTGACGCAGCGCTGCGGCCCGATCGCCGGAGGCCGCGAGGCTGCGGACCAGGAGTTCGTGGTTGCCCTGTTCATGTGGGTTGGCCGCAACGGCCTGTGCAGCAAAGGGAATCGCGTCCGCGGCGCGACCGGCCGCGAGCAAAGAGATCGCTCGCTGCCGAAGCCGAGCCTCGATCGCGGCCGCCACCCGGCGACGCTCGACCAGCAACCACGACTCGAACTCGGGACACGACCCCAGCTCGACGCCCTCCAAGAGCTCGCCTCGCGACGTCAGCAAGGAGTCCTCCTCGAGTCGCAAGACATCCACCGGCGTCGCATCGTCGAGCGTCGTCACCACCGGATCCCCGGTGAGCAGCTCCGGTACGCCGATCGCCCGGCGGAGCTCGGCCAACGTCCAGCGCAGCGCGCCCAACGGATCTTCGGCGTCGGCGAAGAACATTTCGGCGAGCCGGCGCCGGCTCGGTGGCCGCTCGGCCAGCAACAGATAGCCGAGCAGCCCCCAAGCCTTCCTCCCCCGCGGCTGGCGCCCCGGCGCCTCGACTGTCGGCGGTCCGAGCAAGCGAATCAGCGGCACAGATCTCACCCCCTCGCGTGAGACCTCCAGTGTCGCCCCCGCGGCCGCGTTCGGTCAGTGCCGGATGCCAACGGCTTCCAGGTATTCCGCGCGGGCCGCGACCGTACCGTCGTTCGCGTAGTCGAACGCTCGCGGTACGTCGGCAAGTTCCGCCGCGAACTGCCGGTGGTCCTCGCCGTCCAGCGTCCCGGCCAGCCGGGTGATCGGCCCGTAGAAGTCCATGAACCACTCGGCGAAGTGCTCGGGCGAGTGATAGCGGAACACGTACTCACGCTTGGTCAGCGAAGTCCACTCGACCCGGTCACCGAACAGCTCGAACAGGTGCGCCTCGGTTCCCCACAGCGTCGGCGACTGCACCCCGGCCGGCAGCGGTGCCCAGGTCGAAACCGTCTTGAACAACTGGCCGATCATCCCGGTCGGCGTCCAGCTCGCCAGCGCGATCTTGCCGCCTGGTTTGACGACGCGGACCAGCTCGTCCGCCGCACGCTCGTGGTTCGGCGCGAACATCACCCCGACCGTGCTCAGCGCGAGATCGAACGCTTGATCCGGCACCGGAAGCTGCTCGGCGTCGCCTTCGGTAAAGGTCACCGGAATGTGTTCGGCCGCGGCCCGTTCGCGGCCCTGCTCCAGCAGATTCGTCGCGTAGTCGACACCGGTCGCGTCGGCGAACCGCCGGGCCGCCGCCAGTGCCGCGTTGCCCTGACCGCTGGCGACGTCGAGGACGCGTTGCCCGGCCCGTACGTCGGCGGCCTCGACCAGGAGCTCGGCGATGATCTGCAAGGTGTTGCCGACCCGCGGATAGTCGCCGGTCTGCCATGCCGCTCGCTGCTTGTCCTTGATCGCCTCGAAGTCCACGGCCGTACTCGTCATGTCGTTTCCCCCTGGAAGTCACTACCACTTCGGTGGCCGGATCTGGCCACCCGGATCGATCCAAACCCGTCACCGTGTGACGCGACGTGTGACGAGACGCGCCGTCGTACGACGGGTCCGAGGGCGCAACTGGTCACACAGAGCAAAACATCGTTGTCAGAGGTTGGTATATCGACTGGCCTGCGGATATGACCTGATGTTTCCAACGTGGCAATGAACTCTTGCCAACGTTGTCAACGCTACTTATAGTCCGTGGCACCTCTCGGTGGGTGACTAGCCTGTTCGCGCAACGGAAACGGAGGTGACTTTCGTCATGAACGAAGCGCCGCGCCCGCAGTTCGAAGATGTCGAAGATGTCGTTCGCTATCAGTTGAGTCGACGAAGTCTGGTCGGAGGAGGTGCGGCGGCCGCGATGACGGCCTTCCTGGCCGCCTGCTCCGGTGGTGGCGGGTCGTACTCCGACAAGCCCGCCAACAACAACAAGCCCGTCGCGACCAAGTCGATCCAGATCGGCAAAGCGAACATTCCGGTCCCACGGGACCAGGCAGTGATCGTCGGCCAGGTCGAGTACACGGTCTTCGACAGCTTCAACGGGATGATCCCGAACGGCTCGCCCGGCGGCGCCGGCGTCGAGCTCAGCACCGAGCCGCTGTTCTACCTCAGCTTCGCCAACGGCGAGATGCGGCCGTGGCTGGCGACCGAGTACAAGTACAACGACGACCACACCGAGGTGACCTTCAAGTTCGACCCGAAGGCGCACTGGAACGACGGTCAGCCGCTGGGCGCGAACGACTTCAAGTTCACCATCATGCTGCTCAAGGATCGTCCGGACCTGTTCGGCGGTGGCGGTGAGCTGAAGGAGTTCGTCAAGGACATCGAGGTCCCGGACGCCCAGACCGCGGTGGTGAAGATGCTCAAACCGGCACCACGGTTCCACTACAACTTCATCTCCGCGATCGCCGGTCCGCCGCTCGGGATCATGCCCGAGCACATCTGGAAGTCGCAGGACCCGACGAAGTACAAGGACAACCCGCCGGTGCACAGCGGTCCGTACAAGCTGAAGCAGGCGATCCGGAACCAGAAGATGTTCGTCTGGGAGAAGGACCCGAACTACTGGAACAAGGACAAGCTCGACGTCAAGCCGCAGTACGTCGTCTACCAGAGCACGTCGAAGCAGCTCGACCAGGCGTCGCTGGCCTTCGAGCGCGCGGAGTTCGACGTCGGCTCGGTGGACGAGCAGCACGCCAAGCAGCTGCGCAACACCGGCTACCCGGCCTTGCAGACCACCCAGTTCCACGACCCGAACCCGCGGGTGCTGTGGCTGAACTGCGACCCGGCCCGGGGCGTGATCTCGGAGACGAAGATGCGCTGGGCGATCAACTACTGCCTGGACCGGGAGAAGATCGGCAAGTCGATCTGGCCGGTCCCGGTGCCGCCGGCGCAGTACCCGTGGGCGGACTACCCGACCAACGACAAGTGGAAGAACGACGAGCTCGCGAACAAGTACAAGTTCGAGTTCAACCCGCAGAAGGCGACCGAGCTGCTCGACGAGATCGCCCCGAAGAACGCCGCCGGCAAGCGGACGTACAAGGGCAAGGAGATCAACCTCGAGATCATCACGCCGTCGCCGGTGGACGGTGGTGAGTACGCGATCGCCAACGTGCTCAAGACCGAGCTCGCCAAGGTCGGGGTCCCGGCCACGCTGCGCAGCCTGGCCGGCAACGTGCATGACGAGAAGTTCCAGCGCGGCCAGTACGACATCGACTCCAGCTGGGCCGGCATCGCGATCGACCCCGAGCAGCTGTACTCGGACTGGACCAGCGACAAGTACCAGCCGGTCGGCAAGAACGCGGCCGGCAAGAACAAGCTGCGGTTCCGGAACGCGAAGTTCGACGAGGTCTCCAAGAAGCTGGCCGGGCTGGACCCGGACAGCGAGGAGGCGAAGCCGCTGCTGAACGAGGCGCTGGAGATCTACTTCCAGGAGCTGCCGATGCTGTCGGTGATCCAGACCGGTTACCCGTCGTACTTCAACACCACGTTCTGGAAGGGCTGGCCGACCGACGAGGACCTGTACGAGGTCCCGCTGAACTGGTGGCAGCACTTCATCTTCGTGCTGGGCAAGATCGAGCCCACCGGGCAGAAGGGACCGGCGTGACGGCGGAAGCCCCGCCGGTGGTAGCTGTTGACAAGAGCCAGGACTCCGCACCCCGGTCGGGGGTGCGGGCCTGGCTGTCGCGGCATCCGCTGGCGGCATACGCCATCCGGAGGCTCGGGCTGTACGTGGTGGAGCTGTGGGGAGCGCTCACCATCGCGTTCTTCTTCTTCCGGCTGATGCCGGGTGACCCGATCCAGACGCTGATCCAGACACTGCAGCAGAACTACATCTACAACCAGCAGGCCAGCGCCGAGATCATCGCCCGCTACCGGCACGAGTTCGGGCTGGACGGGAACCTGCTCACCCAGTACGTGACGTACATGCAGAAGCTGGTTCTGCACGGCGATCTCGGGCCGAGCCTGATCAACTACCCGACGCCGGCCCAGACCGTGATCCTGCGATCGTTGCCCTGGACAATCGGTCTGCTCGGGATCTCCGCCGTGATGGCCTGGATCCTCGGCATCGTGATCGGCGCGATCGCCGGCTGGCGGCGCGGCAAGCTCGGTTCGGCGATCGCGACCAACCTGTCGATCGCGCTGTCCCACGTGCCGTACTTCTTCGTCGCGCTGATCCTGGTGTACATCTTCGCGTACTCGATGGGCGTGTTGCCTGCGAGATCGGCGTACGACTCCAACATCAATCCGGGGATCAGTCCGGAGTTCATCGGCAGTGTGCTCAAGTACGGGTTGCTGCCCGGTCTGTCGATCGTGATCATCGGGACGTTCAGCTGGATCCTGTCCACCCGGATGCTGATGATCCCTATTCTCGGCGAGGACTACCTGGTGTACGCCGAGGCCAAGGGTCTGAAGGGTTCTCGCATCCTGACCCGGTACGCGCTGCGGAACTGCTACCTGCCGCAGATCACCGCGTTCGGGATCTCGCTCGGCTTCATCTTCAACGGGAACGTGCTGGTCGAGCAGTTGTTCAACTACCCGGGGCTGGGGACCACGCTGGTCACCGCGATCCAGCAGCTCGACTTCAACACGATCCTCGGTGTCACCGACATCGCGATCTTCTCGGTGCTGACCGCCGTCCTGCTCCTCGACCTCGTGCTCCCGCTGCTCGACCCGCGGGTCAAGTACTGGAAGTGATGCCGATGAGACTCCTGACCGCGATACTGCGGACCATCCGGAACAGCCGGCGGCTGGCGATCGGACTGGTCATCCTCGGACTGCTGATCCTGGTCGCGCTGCTCAGCCCGTTGATCGTGAAGGCGATCGGCGGCGGACAGGACCCGATCGAGCTGGCGGCGTACGACAAGTGGCAGGTGCCCTCACCGCAACATCTGCTCGGCACCGACCAGTTCGGCCGGGACGTGTTCGCGATGGTGGTGAAGGCGCTCGCGGTCTCACTGCAGATCGGCGCGATCGCCGGTGTCATCTCGACGGTGGTCGGCGTGATCGTGGCCTTCGTCGCCGGGTACAAGGGCGGCTGGATCGACGGGATCCTGTCCACGTTCACCGGCATCCTGCTGGTCATCCCGACGTTCCCGTTGCTGATCGCGCTCTCGGCGTACGCGAAGAACGTCAGCCTGTTCCAGGTGGGCGTGATGATCTCCATCTTCTCCTGGCCGTTCGCGGCCAAGACGATCCGCTCGCAGGTGCTGAGCCTGCGGACCCGGCCGTACGTCGACCTGGCACGGGTCAGCAAGGCGCGCGACCTGGAGATCATCGTCACCGAGCTGCTGCCGAACCTGTTGCCCTTCATCGGCGTCGGTTTCGCGTCGTCGGCGCTCGGCGCGATCTTCGGCCTGGTGGGCCTGGAGATCATCGGCCTCGGGCCGGGCGGCGTGATCGACCTGGGCCAGATCATCTTCAACGCGATCGGTACCGGTGCGCTGACGCTGGGCGCCTGGCCGATGTTCGTCGTACCGATCGGGCTGCTGACCTTGTTGTTCGCGGCACTCAACATGGTGAACATCGGCCTCGAAGAGGTCTACAACCCGCGACTGAGGGGAGTGGCCGGTGAGTGACGCGAACGTGCTCGAGGTGAAGGGCCTCGAGGTGACGTACCGCAGCACCCGCGGTGATGTGAAGGCGGTGCGCGGCCTGGATCTGGACGTGCGCCGCGGCGAGATCCTCGGGATCGCAGGGGAGTCCGGCAGTGGGAAGAGCACCCTCGCGGTCGCGCTGCTCCGGCTGCTGAAACCGCCGGGCAAGGTGACGGCCGGGTCGGCGATGTTCCGGCCGGCCGGCCGGTCGCCGGTGGATCTGCTGAAGGTGAACGGCGAGGAACTCCGGGTCCTGCGGTGGAGCGCTCTGTCGTATCTCCCCCAGGGATCCATGAGCTCGCTCAACCCGGTGGCGCGGGTGCACGACCAGTTCAAGGACGTGATCCTCGAGCACGCCCCGGGCCGCAAGGCCGAGCTGGACGCGCTGATCCCGCGGTTGCTCGGGCAGGTCGGCCTGGAGCCGCGGGTCGCGCGGATGTATCCGCACGAGCTGTCCGGCGGAATGAAGCAGCGCGTGCTGATGGCGATCGCGGTCGCGCTCGAACCCGACCTGGTGATCGCGGACGAGCCGACCACCGCGCTGGACGTGACGATCCAGCGGGTGATCCTGCAGTCGCTCGCCGATCTGCGCACCGACTTCGGCGTGACGCTGATGGTGATCTCGCACGACATGGGCGTCCACGCGCAGCTGGTCGACCGGGTCGCGGTGATGTACGAAGGGCGGCTCGTCGAGGTCGGCGACGTACGGCAGGTGTTCAAGGATCCGCAGGACGCCTACACCCGGCAGCTGATCGAGTCGATCCCACGGGTCGGAAGGAGGGCATCGTGAAGTCAGAGCTCGAACTTCGTGGCGTACAGCAACGATTCCACGCCCGCGGCGTGGCGGGCGGGTACGTGACCGCGGTGGACGACGTGAGCTTCGCGCTCGCGGCGTCACCACCGCAGGTTGTGAGCCTGGTCGGCCAGAGCGGCAGCGGGAAGAGCACGATCGCGCGGAACGTGCTCGGCCTGCAGAAGCCGACGGCGGGAACCGTGCTGTACGGCGGCAAGGACATCTTCTCGCTGAGCCGGGCCGAGTACGACGAGTACCGGCGCGACGTGCAGCCCGTGTTCCAGGACCCGTACGCGATCTTCAATCCCTTCTACCGCGTGGATCGCGCGCTGTGGAAGGCGGTCAAGAAGTTCGGCCTGTCGTCGACGCGAGCAGCCGGCTTGGAGTTGATCGAGGAGTCGCTGCGGGCTGTCCGCCTGGAGCCGGAGAATGTCCTCGGCCGGTACCCGCACCAGCTCTCCGGCGGTCAGCGGCAGCGCATCATGCTGGCCCGGGTGCACATGCTGCGTCCTTCGTTCATCATCGCCGACGAGCCGGTCTCGATGCTGGACGCCCAGGTCCGCAAGCACTTCCTCGACATCCTGCTCGACTTCCAGCGCGAGCACGGCATGACGACGCTCTTCATCACCCACGACCTGTCCACCGTGTACTACCTCGGTGGCGAGGTCATGGTCATCACCAAGGGCCAGATCGTCGAACGCGGTCCGGTCTCCTCGGTGATGCACGAGCCGTCCCACCCGTACACCAAACTCCTGCTCGACTCCATCCCCCAACCCGACCCCGACAACCGCTGGACCAGCCGCATCCAGGTCGACGAGCTCGACCAGATCGACGACAACACCCCAGCCGACACCACCAAACCGGAAGTCCCGATCCTCTGACCGTCCGAGGGATATCCGTCGCCGTTGTGCCTTCTCCCCTCGTACACCAGGGGAGGAGGCACAACTCGCGGAGATATCCCTCGAAGGCGTCAGATGGTTTTGATGGCGGGGTCGCTGGTGCCGGGGGTGCCGGTTTCGACGTGGCCGGCGTAGCGGCGGAGGTACGTCGGGTCGGAGTCGGTGACGATCGAGACGTCGTACCAACGGCTGGTCGTCGTGACGGTGTAGGTGGTCTTGCCCGGCCGGAGGTCGAGCTTCTTGAGCTTTCCGCCGTACGAGTTGGTGATGGTGATGCGGCGGGCGACGTCGGTGCTGATGGTGAGGTCGACGTTGCCGGTCCGGGCGTTCTCGCGGGCGGTGATCTCCAGGGCCGTGGCGGGCTTGCCCTTGAACGTACGGAGGAAGCCGTTCGGCCCGTGCACGGTGAGATCCGTGACGCCGTTGGAGTAGATCGGGTTCCAGCTGTCCGCGACGGACTTGCCGGCCTCGGTGGTGTAGGTCCACGGGCCGTCGGTGCGGTTCGCCGACGTGATCAGGAACTGGCCGCCGGCGTGCGGGCCGGAGCTGAACGTCAGCCTGTACTTGCCGCCAGCAACGGCCCCGTCGACGATCGGTGCATAGGGCAACGGCCTGGTACGGCGGGAGCCGCGCTCCTGACCGGGGACCTTGCCGACCGCCGGTGGTGTCGGCACGTAGTCCGGGTGCCGGTTGTTGTCCGGCGGCTCGTAGGCCGTGGTGTCCGGGAGTTGCGCGGGCTTGGTGGCCGTCGCGCCGAAGTCGAAGGCACTCGTGAGGTCGCCGCAGATCGCCCGTCGCCAGGGCGAGATGTTCGGCTCGTGCACGCCGAAGCGGCTCTCCATGAACCGGATGATCGACGTGTGGTCGAACACCTCCGAGCAGGTGTAGCCACCGGTGCTCCAGGGCGACACGACCAGCATCGGCACCCGCTGACCCAGGCCGTACGGACCGGGTGCGGCCTTGGGACCGGTGTAGAGATCAGGCGCGACGTCGACGGTCGAGAGCCCTTGCGCTGCGGACATCGGCGGGTACGGCGGTACGGCGTGATCGAAGAAGCCGTCGTTCTCGTCGTACGTGATGAAGAGTGCGGTCTTGCTCCAGACCGCGGGGTTCGAGGTGAGCGCGTCGAGGACCTGGGAGATGTACCAGGCGCCGTAGTTGGCCGGCCAGTTCGGGTGCTCGGTGAACGCCTCGGGTGCCGCGATCCAGGAGATCTTCGGCAGCCGGTTGTTCTTCACGTCGGCGGTGAGCTGACCGAACAGGCTCTCGCCGGCCTTCGCGTTCGTACCGGTGCGAGCCTTGTCGTACAAGGGGTTCCCGGGCTGCGCGTTGCGGTAGGTGTTGAAGTACAGCAGCGAGTTGTCGCCGTAGTTTCCGCGGTAGGCGTCGTCGATCCAGCCCCAGCCACCGGCCGCGTCCAGGCCGTCACCGATGTCCTGGTAGATCTTCCAGGAGACGCCGGCCTGCTCGAGCCGCTCAGGGTACGTCGTCCAGCCGTAGCCGACCTCGTCGTTGCCGAGGACCGGGCCGCCGCCGGTGCCGTCGTTGCCGGTGTAGCCGGTCCACATGTAGTAGCGGTTCGGGTCGGTCGAGCCCATGAACGAGCAGTGGTACGCGTCGCACAGGGTGAACTTGTCGGCGAGGGCGTAGTGGAACGGGATGTCCTCGCGGGTCAGGTACGCCATCGTGGTCGCGGTCTTGGCCGGGATCCACTGGTCGTACTTGCCGCCGTTCACCGCCTGGTGTGCGTCGCCCCAGCTGTGCGCGAGGTCCTGGATGAACTGCAGGCCGAGGTTGTCGGCGTCCGGCCGGAACGGAAGGATCTCCTTGCCGAGGGCAGTCTTCTGGTGCCACACCGGCCGGCCGCTCGGCAGCGTCACGGGCCGCGGGTCACCGAAGCCGCGGACGCCTTTGAGGCTGCCGAAGTAGTGGTCGAACGAACGGTTCTCCTGCATCAGCACGACGATGTGCTCGACGTCGTTGATGTCGCCGTAGCGGCGATGCGCGGGGATCGCGGCTGCCTGCTCGATGCTGTTCGACATGGCGGCGAACGCGGCCGACGCTCCGGCGAGCTGCAGGAATCTCCGGCGATTGATGTCTGGCATACGGGTCTCCTGACGGGCGGTGGGGCGGATGGAGTTTGAAACACCAGCACTGCATCGCAGGCACCCTAGTCTGAACGATTAACTGACGGAAGATGAACTCTGCTGTTCACTCACGGTCGGTTTCAGACGGTTCCGAACGTCTGTGCAGAAGTTCGGAACCGGGCACTGATTGCTCCCCGCGACGTTCGGCGGGAGACTGAATTAGCGCGGCCTGGGGGTGGTGGGGGAGGCTGCGATGGGCGGGCGGGCGCTCGCTGGGGGCGCCGGAACAGGAACGGAGCATCAGCTCCAGGGACAGCTCGCGGCCTTGTCCGACCAGTTCGCCGCAGCCAACGAAGTACTCTCCGCAGTCGGCCGCTCGGCCGGCGACCCGGACCGGGTGCTCACCACCATCGTCGAGAGCGTGTGCCGGCTCTGCCGCTCCCAGGCCGCCCAGCTCTATCTGTTCGAGGACGGGTACTACCGGCTCTCCAAGGCGATCGGAATGTCGGAGGAGTCGATCCGGCACATCACCCAGCACCCGATCCCGATGGATCGCGGCACGCTGATCGGACGCGCCGGGCTTGATCACGCCACCCAGCAGATCCCCGATGTACTGGCCGATCCGGACTACAACCGTCAAGACTTGCAGCGGGTGGCGGGCTTCCGGACCACGATGGGCGCACCGATGCTGATCGACGACGAGGTCGTCGGGGCACTGGGCGTCTGGCGCAACGAGGTCCAACCGTTCGACGAGCGGGAGCAGAATCTCGTGACCGCGTTTGCCGGGCAGGCGGCGATGGCGGTGAACAGCGTGAAGCTCGTCCAGCAGCTCGAGGCGCGTGGCGCCGAGCTGGCCCGGAAGGTCGGCGAGCTGGAGGCCCTGCGGGAGGTCGGAGAGGCGGTCAACTCCAGCCTCGACGTGTCCAAGGTGCTGTCGACCATCGCCAAGCACGCCGTCCGGATCTCGGCGACCGACGGCGGCTCGATCATGGAGTACGACGAGGACAAGCAGTGCTTCCTGGTCCGCAGCGTCTTCCAGACCGGCCCGAGCGTGATCGAGCGGCTGCGGGCGACCCGCATCCACCTCGACGAGACCCTGGTCGGTCGGGCGGCCAAGCTCGGCCGGCCGCTGGCGGTGCCCGACCTCAGTACGGCGGAACTCGATCCGCACCTGGCCGTCCTGTACGACGCCGGGTGGC
Organism: Kribbella sp. NPDC026596; assembly: GCF_040638415.1. Lineage (NCBI taxonomy): Bacteria > Bacillati > Actinomycetota > Actinomycetes > Propionibacteriales > Kribbellaceae > Kribbella > Kribbella sp. NPDC026596. The sequence continues at coordinate 67,101 of NZ_JBEZYF010000030.1, forward strand.
GTTCGCTGGTCGCCGTACCGCTGCTGCGGGAGGGACAGATCGTCGGCTCGCTGGTGGTCCGCCGCAAGCGGCCGGGGGAGTTCTCGACGGAGACGCTCACGCTGCTGGAGATGTTCGCCGACCAGTCGACGCTGGCCCTGCTGAACGCTCAGCTCTTCCGCGAGCTGAAGCAGCGCAGCGCGGAACTGGAGGTCGCGAGCCGGCACAAGTCCGAGTTCCTGGCCAGCATGTCGCACGAGTTGCGTACGCCGCTGAACGCCGTCCTCGGTTTCTCCGAAGTCCTGCTGGAGCGGATGTTCGGCGATCTCAACGAGCGCCAGGAAGAGTACCTGCGCGACATTCACGGCTCGGGCAGGCATCTGCTCGAACTGCTGAACGAGATCCTCGACCTGTCCAAGGTCGAGGCCGGCCGGATGGAGCTGGAATACACCAACTTCCCGCTGCACCGGTTGCTCGACAACACCGCGGCGATGCTGCGCGAGCGAGCCACCGCGCACGGCATCGACCTGCGGGTCGAGGTCGGGCCCGGCGTCGACGAGGTGTACGCCGACGAGCTGCGGCTGAAGCAGGTGGTCCTGAACCTGATGACCAACGCGGTGAAGTTCACCGGCGACGGCGGCTCGGTAGTGGTGCGTGCCACCCGGTCCGGGGCCGAGGTGCACATCGCGGTGACCGACACCGGTCGCGGCGTACCGGCGGAGGACCGCGAGCGGATCTTCGAGTCGTTCCAGCAGGGCGGCCGGGGTCCGTCGCAGGAGGAGGGCACCGGACTAGGTCTCACCCTGTCGCGGCGGATCGTCGAGCTGCTCGGCGGCCGGATGTGGCTGGAGAGCGAGGTCGGCGTCGGCAGCACGTTCGGATTCTCCTTGCGCAGCAGGGAGAACGAGCACCGGCCGGACGCGACCAGGACCGTCGGCGATGTCGTCATCATCGAGGACGACCGCCCGTCACTGGACCTGATCACCGCGTACCTGTCCGGCGCCGCCTTGCGTGTGACGGTGGCAGGCGATGGTCAGTCCGGGCTGGACACCGTACGCAGGGTTCGGCCGGCAGCCGTCCTGCTGGACATCCGGTTGCCGGGGATCGACGGGTGGGCGGTGCTGCAGGCGTTGAAGGCCGAGCCGGGAACCCGGGACATCCCGGTCATCGTGGTGTCGATCGTCGACGAACAGGCGCGCGGCGCCGCGCTCGGTGCCGCTGCCTATCTGGTCAAGCCGGTCAGCCGGGACGCGTTGCTCGACGCGCTGCGGGCAGTGGGAGCCATAACCGACGAGGGGGAGGATCGATGAGCTCAGGCCGGATCCTGGTGGTGGAGGACAATCCGAAGAACCTCAAGCTGGTCAGGGATGTGCTGCGGTTCTCCGGGTACGAGGTGATCGAGGCGACGTCGGGCGAGGACGGCGTCCGGCTGGCGGCTTCGGAGCAGCCGGACCTGATCCTGATGGACCTCCAGCTGCCCGGCATCGACGGCGCCGAGGCGTTGCGCCAGATCCGGGCCGGCGAGCGGACGCACGCCGTACCGGTGGTGGCCGTGACCGCGTTCGCGATGGACCACGACCGGCAGAACGCGTTCGACTCCGGCTTCACCGGGTACGTCGAGAAGCCGATCAGCGTGCGCCGGCTGCCCCAGCAGGTGCGGGACTTCCTCCGATTGGGCGGTGCGACATGACGAAGGTGCTCGTGGTCGACGACCAGCCGCCGAACGTCCGGCTGCTGGAGGCGATCCTCAGTCCCCGCGGGTACGACGTACTGACGGCGTCCTCAGGTGAACAGGCCTTGGAGCTGATCGGTGCCGAGGACATCGATCTGGTCCTGCTCGACATCCTGATGCCCGGGATCGACGGCTACGAGGTGTGCCGCCGGATCCGTGACCAGGTGGATACGGCGTACCTGCCGGTCGTGATGGTGACGGCCAGCGGCGACGAGCAGAAGGTGAAGGCGCTCGAGGCCGGCGCGGACGACTTCCTCACCAAGCCGGTCAACCAGAGCGAACTGCTCGCGCGGGTGGCGTCGCTGGCCCGGATCAAGCGGTACCAGGACACGATCAAACGCCAGGCCGCCGAGCTGACCGCGTGGAACCAGGAACTGGAGTCGCGGGTCGAGAGCCAGGTGTCGCAGCTGCAGCGGATGGGCCGGCTGCGCCGGTTCCTCAGCCCGCAACTGGCCGAGTTGATCGTGGACTCCGGCGACGAGTCGTTCCTGGCCAGTCACCGGCGCGAGATCGTCGTGGTGTTCTGCGACCTGCGCGGTTTCACCACGTTCGCGGAGGCGAGCGAGCCGGAAGAGGTGATGGGCGTGCTGGAGGAGTATCACCACGCGCTCGGCGACCTGATCTTCCGATTCGAGGGAACGCTGGAACGGTTCGCGGGCGACGGCCTGATGGTGTTCTTCAACGATCCGGTGCGCTGCGAGGACGGGCCCCTGCGTGCCTTGCGGATGAGCGTGGCGATGCGGACGCGGGTGCGTGGACTGGCGGAGACCTGGAGCCGGCGCGGCCATGATCTCGGGCTCGGGATCGGCGTGGCCCAGGGATACGCCACGCTGGGCACGATCGGGTTCGACGGGCGGCTCGACTACGCCGCGATCGGCAGTGTCACGAACCTGGCCGCGCGGCTGTGTGCCGACGCGGAAGCCTGGCAGATCCTGGCGACCGAGCGGGTTTACAGCTCCGCCGGCGACGTGGTGATCGGCGAGGACGCGGGATATCGCGACGTGCGGGGATTCAGCCGGACCGTGCACGCGTTCAGCATCCGCGGGCTCGACAACTCCCGGATCGCCTCATGACCGGCGATCTGTGGACCCCGCCCGGCGAGGCGGCCCGTGGCTTGTCCGCCCTGACCGAGGACGAGCGGTATCGCCGCTTCGACGAGCTGCAGGCGCGGATGGCCGGGGTGTGGGAGGCGATGCGGCTCAACTACGACGACGAGTCCGTGGTCGTCGTACCGTCGATCTCGCTGGACAAGACCGAGGCGGCGGGAACCGGGACGGCCATGCAGGCCTATGAGGAGCGGTTCCTGTTCCTGCTGATCCTGTTGCGGGAACCGCGGCTGCGGATGGTCTACGTGACCTCGATGCCGATCGCGCCCGAGATCATCGAGTACTACCTGTCGTTGCTGCCCGGCGTGATCCCGAGCCATGCGCGCGCCCGGTTGTCGCTGATCCCGGTCAACGACGCGTCGCCGATCCCGCTCAGTGAGAAGTTGCTGGCCCGGCCCCGGCTGCTCGAGCGGATCGCCGCTTTGGTCCCGAATCCGCTGCGATCGCACCTGATTCCGTACAACACGACCGAGCGCGAACGTGATGTCGCGATCAGCCTCGGCATCCCGATGTACGCCGCCGATCCGCGGCTGGCGCCGTTGGGTTCGAAATCCGGAGGCCGCCGGTTGTTCGCGGAGGTCGGCGTACCGTACCCGCTCGGGGTGGAGAACCTGCGCAGCCTCGACGACCTTGCCGACGCACTGGTCGCGATGCGCGTCGACCGGCCGGCGATGGACAGCGCGATCGTGAAACTCAACGAGGGCGTGTCGGGCGAGGGCAACGCGGTGGTGCGGCTGAAAGGGCTCCCGGCGTCCGGGTCGCCCGGGGAGCGGGACGAGGTGTTGAAGCGGCTGCGCGAGATGGAACTGGAGTCGCCGACGACGCCGTTCGACGTGTACATCGCCAAGTTCGCCGAGAACGGCGGGATCGTCGAGGAGCGGATCGTCGGCGAAGAGCTGCGGAGCCCGAGTGTTCAGCTCCGGGTCGTGCCCGGCGGTGGAGTCGAGCTGTTGTCCACGCACGACCAGTTGCTCGGCGGTGCGAGTGGGCAGAGTTACCTGGGGTGTGTGTTCCCGGCCGCGCCGGAGTACGCGCGGATGATCACCGAGCATGCCGAGGCGATCGGGCGGCGGCTGGCGGCCCAGGGTGCGCTCGGGCGGTTCGCGATCGACTTCGTCGTGGTACGCGATGCCGCCGGCGGCTGGACGCCGTACGCGATCGAACTGAACCTGCGCAAGGGCGGGACGACACACCCGTTCCTCACGCTGCAGTACCTGACCGACGGGAGGTACGACCCACGGACAGCGCTGTTCCTCACGTCGCTGGGTCAGGAGAAGCATCTGGTCGCGACGGATCATCTGGAATCGGAGTTGCTCAAAGGGCTGGCTCCGGCCGACGTGTTCGACATCGTGGTGCGGCATGGGCTGCACTTCGACCAGTCGCGGCAGGTCGGGGTCGTGTTCCACATGATCAGCTGTCTGACCGAGTGCGGCCGGATCGGGCTGACTGCCGTCGGGGACACGCCCACGGAAGCCGATCGCCGGTACCGTGATGCTGCCCGCATTGTGCTGGCGGAGGCCGAGCAGGCCTTCGTCGAGCATCCACTCCCGGTCTGAGAGGTTCGATGCAGCGAGTTTGGTACGTCGCCTACGGTTCCAACCTCGCTCTTGATCGATTCCGGTGCTACCTGGCCGGCGGCCGCCCGGCTGGTGCCGCGCGCGAGTACCCAGGTTGTCGCGACCACAGCGACCCCGAACAGATCGCCGGCGTGATGGTGCCGGGCGGGCTCGTCTTCGCCGGTGCCTCGCGCGTCTGGGGTGGCGGTTCGGCCTTCTACGACAGCACAGCCACCGGACAGGTCGCCGGCCGCGCCTACTTGCTGACCCCGGACCAGCTCGGCGACGTCGCCGCCCAGGAGATGCGCCGCGAGCCCGGCTGCGATTTCGCCCGCGACCTGGCCGGCCTCCTGCCCGACGTCGACTCGATCCACACCATGGGCCCTGGCCGCTACGAAACCGTCGCCCGCCTCGGCGAACTGGACGGCGTCCCCATGTTCACCGTCACCCACGGCACCGTGTCCGACCTCGACCTGGCCGCCCCGACAGCGCCGTACTTGCGTTGGATCGCGACAGGCCTGGCCGAAGCGCACGGATGGGACCTGCCGCAGGTTGTGGAGTACCTGATGGCCGCGCCGGGCGTCCGTAGTGGGTGGACGCCCGGCGCCTTGGCTGAAGTGCTTAGCGCTTGATGGCTGTGCAGGTTGCGGTGGATTGCTTGGTGGGGTCGCTTTCGGAGGTGGCGGTGAGGGTGATCTTGGCGATGGGGCTGGTGCCGGCGGTGGTGTAGACGGGGACGGTGGTTTGCTGGCCGGCATTGGCGGTGGTGAGGGCATTGGGGACCGAGATCGCCCAGTCCTTGCCGTTCACCTTCGCGGACACGCGGTAGACGTCACCCTTCAGGTACGGCGTGACGTCGTCGGGGTGCTCGGACACGGTGCCGGCCTTGCCGGTGTTGGTGAGCTGGAAGTTGCAGGTCTGGACACCCTTGGCAGACGGCTTGGCGACGGTCGGCAGGACCCGGACACCACGCTTCTGCGGGCCGGAGCCGTCGAGTGAGCGGATCGCGACCGTGTAGGACAGTACGCCGGCGCGGTCCCGCCGTACGTTCGTGATGTAGAAGTGCAGCCGGTTGGCGGTGTCGGTGTACTCGTATTCGCTGCCCGAGTTCGTGCCGGCGTGGAACAGGGCGTCCGACAGTTGGCGGTAGTCGCCGATCGTGATCGGGACCTTCGTGCCGTCGGGCAGGACGTAGTCGGTCATGGTGATGTCCTGCGGGTTCGCGTCGACGACCCACTCGAACGGCGCCTGGTCCTGGTTCTTCGTCTTCGCCAGCAGTACGCCGGAGTCGGGCGTGAACGAGTCCGTGCCCATCCGGTCCACCACCTCGACCGTGTAGTTCTGGTACCCGCGTCCGTCACACAGCGGATCCTTGGTCGTGTCACACGCCGGCGCCAGGTCACCCGCACCGCCGAGCTGAATGTTGACGCCGGACAGGCCCTTCGGTCCGGGCTGCGCGGTTCGCGCGGTGACGTTAGCGATCACAACGCCCGATGTCGCCAACGCCTCGCGCGACAATCGCAGGACGTTCTGCTCGTCGACCATCTGCAGCTTGATCTTGTTGCGCAGCATGTGTTGTGCGCCCATCGAGGCGCCACCGGTCGCCGGGATCATCCAGCGGCTGTGTGGTCCGCCGGGTCCGTTGAAGCTGCCGCGGGACAGCATTTCCCAGATCCCGGTGTACGCGCGCCGGGCGGGTACGCCGTACGGATTGTTGTAGTTGTCACCGATACCGAGGATGTGGCTGAACTCGTGGGCGAAGACGGCCATGCCGGAGCTCTCCGCCTGCGTCGACGAGCCACCGCCGGCGTTCGGCCAGATCGACGAGCCGGCCGCCCACGACGTCCAGTCGACGTACCGGGTGTCGGACCAGTTCCGCTGCGCCGGGTCGGGCGGGCCGAACTCCTCGGTGACGTCCTGCTTGGTCGGGAACTTCATCATCCCGAACTCCTGCCAGGTGGACGACTCGTCCTGCCCGGCGCTCAGGAAGAACACGAAGTCGAAGCCGGCCGGTACCTCAGGACCCTGGTCGGCGACCCAGGCCGCGCGGCCGTCGGTGCGGATGTTGCGGTTGCAGTTGTCGCCGGCGGGACAGTCCTCGTCGCTCTGGAACTCCATCGCGTACTCGTGCGACTTGCCGGGCATCCGGTACGGGCCGAAGGCTGTGAGGTCGACGCCGTACCGGCCGCCGGAGTCCTCCATCCAGTACTCGTGCAGGGTGTGACCGCGGTTGAGGGCACTCGGCGTGTTGAGGAAGTTCTTGTAGAACTGCGCGGTCTGGTCCCGCGGTACGCCGTTCGCCTCGGCGCTCGGGTTGCCGAACACGGTCGAACCCTTGGGCTTGGTGATGACGAAGTCCTGGTTCGGGTAGTCGAGCAGTACGAGCGCACCCTTGAACGTCCGGGTCGAACCCTTGGTCGCCGGGTTCGCCCAGTCCGTCCCCGGCGGCTTGACGTAGTCGCTCCACGTCATGTGGTCCGGGTTCTCCCAGTTCTGCGGGTCGATCGGACCCGGCAGACCCGTGGACGTGGTGGTCGCGATCCGCTGGTCCTGCCCCGACTCCTGCCACGGCTGCTTCTGCGGCCAGTGCGGATACTGCCAGGCGTTGGCGGGATCCGGGGGAGGACCAGCGTCAGGTGAAGCCAAGGCCAACGAAGGAACAGACACGGCGGTCAGTACGGCGATCAGCCGCAGGACAACACGAAACTTCCGTTGCTCAGACACGGGCGGGCATCCGATCGACGAAGGGGCGGGACAACGGGCAGCCATGAGCTTGCCTCGCGAACGCCCCTGACCACAACAGGTGAGACCACTGTATACAGTATGGAGAGAAGTCGTTAGCCTGGGCGGGTTGTTTCCGTGGTGGATGGAGGAGCCATGTATGTAGTCACCAATCCGGCGACGGGTGTGCTGGTCGAGGAAGTGGCCAACTCGACGGAGGCGGAGGTCCAGGCGGCGATCGGGCAGGTGCACTCCGGGTATCCGGGGTGGCGGGCGCGGTCGGTCGAGGAGCGGGTCGCGATCGTGGCGCGGGCCGCCGACCTGTTCGAGGAGCGCGCCGACGAGCTGGCGGCGATCATGACGCTGGAGATGGGGAAACGGGTCAACGAGGGCCTGGGCGAGGTCGGCATCGTGGTCGACATCTTCCGGTACTACGCGGAGCACGGGCCGGCGTTGCTCGCCGACGAACCGCTGGACATCAAGGGCGGTCAGGCGGTCATCACCAAGGGACCGATCGGTCCGCTGCTCGGGATCATGCCGTGGAACTTCCCGTGCTACCAGGTCGCGCGGTTCGTCGCTCCGAACCTGGTGCTCGGCAACACCATCCTGCTCAAGCACGCGTCGATCTGCCCGCGCTCGGGTCGCGCGATCGAGGAGATCCTGCGGGCGGCCGGCGTACCGGAGGACGTCTACGTGAACACGTACGCGTCGAGCCGGCAGATCCCGGCGATCCTGGCCGACCCGCGGATCGTCGGTGTCTCGTTGACCGGCAGCGAGCAGGCCGGCGTGTCCGTCGCCGCCGAGGCCGGCCGCAACCTGAAGCGGACCGTGCTCGAGCTCGGCGGCTCCGACCCGTTGATCGTGCTCGACACCGCGGACATGGACGAAACGGTGAATGCCACCGCGACCGCGCGGATGCGGAACTGCGGCCAGTCCTGCAACGCGCCGAAGCGGATGATCGTGCTCGCCGACCTGTACGACGAGTACGTCGACCGTCTGACCAAGCGAGTCACGGAGTACTACGTCCCCGGCGATCCCGCGGATCCGGAGACGAAGCTCCCGCCGCTTGCATCGGCGTCCGCCGCGGACGAGGTCGCGGCTCAGGTCGCCAAGGCGGTCGAGCAGGGCGCGACGCTGCGGACCGGCGGCCACCGGATCACCCCCGGCGCCTATCTCGAGGCGACTGTCCTCACCGACGTCACGCCGGACATGGACGCGTACTACGAGGAGATCTTCGGCCCGGTCGTGATCGTCTTCAAAGCCGAGACCGAGGACGATGCGATCCGGCTGGCCAACGACACGCCGTTCGGCCTCGGTGCGTCCGTCTGGGGCACCGACCCCGACCGCAACCGTCGCGTGGCCGACCGCATCGAGGCCGGCATGGTCTACCTCAACCGCGCCGGCGGCTCCCAGGCCGACCTCCCCTTCGGCGGCATCAAACGCTCCGGCCTCGGCCGCGAACTAGGCCCAGCCGGCATCGAAGAATTCATGAACAAAAAGTCCATCAGACTGTGAAACCGTTGCCGTCTTCTGCTGCGTACCTGTTCGAGAGCACCGAACGGACGACGGGAGATATGCCATGGCGGCGGACGGAGATCTGGAGAACCTGGTCCGGGAGTCGGCGGTTGCTTATATCCGCGGTGACGTCGACACCTACCAGAAGCTGATCCACCACAGCGACGACTACACGTTGATGTCGCCACTGGGTGGGGCGGTCGTGCACGGCTTCGACTCGTCGCCGGAGGCGTTGCAGAGTACTCGGGAGATGTTCCGTTCCGGCGAGGCGTCGGTGGATATCGAGCAGTGCTATCAGTCCGGCGACCTGACGGTTCTCGTCGCGGTCGAACGGCAGCATGGTGAGGTTACCGGACTGCCCGATCAGGACTGGTCCCTGCGGATCACCCTGGTCTTCCGGCGTACGCCGTCAGGCTGGGACCTTGTGCATCGGCACGCCGACCCCTTGGTCCACCCCATCGGCTTCGGCCGGTTGGCCGAGCTGTCGCGGGGCGCGGCTGGGTGAGGTCGCGGGCGGCCGACCTCGCGCGCATACTGCGAGGTACAGGGGAAGAGGGGGCCGACTATGCCCGTGCCGGGTGGTTACGCCATCAAGACCTATCGCTACCTGCGGATGGCGATGGTTGCCATGATCGCCCTACTCGGCGCGGCCCTGGTGATCGAGTGGTCGAAGACCGATCCGAGCTGCCTGCAGAACTCGATCAGCGCTTACTACTACACGCCCGTACGAGCGATCTTCGTCGGCAGCCTGATCACGATCGGCGTCTGCATGGTCGTGCTGAAGGGCAACACCGAGCCCGAGGACATCCTGCTCAACGTCGCGGGACTGCTGGCGCCGGCGGTCGCGCTCGTCCCGACTCCCGGGCGGGGGACGTGCCACTCGGTGCCGGTGGACATCGGTGGCGCGGCGCCGAACGTCGCCAACAACATGCTCGCGTTGTTCATCATCGGTGCACCGTGCCTGGTGCTGACCGCGATCTTCGTGATCCGGGACCGGATCGCGAACCCCGATCGGTGGACGCCGATGTACGTCCTCGGTCTGGCCGTCTCCGCGCTGATCTTCGGTGGCGGGATCGTCTGGTTCTTCGCCGACCGCAGTGGGTTCATCGGCAACGCGCACTACGCGGCCGCGATCGTGATGTTCGTCTGCATCGTCGCGGTCGTGCTACTCAACGCAGAGCAGTTCCGGCGCAAGCAACGCAAGCACGCGGTGCCGCACTCACCGGCGAACCGGTACTCCGTGATCGCGCTGGCGATGGTGATCGCGCCGTTCGCGATGCTCGGCTGGAGAGCACTGTTCGGCTGGGATCACGCCGTGCTGTGGATCGAAGGCGTGCTCATCCTGCTGTTCGCCGCCTTCTGGTTGAGCCAGACCCAGGAACTGTGGAACGAGGGCATCCGTCAGGAGTTGCCGCGGTCGCAGGCGACACCGTCACCGTTGCGATCGAGCGCCGTCGAGTAGCCCGGGTCGCCCCGGTGCAGCGGCGCCTTCCCGGCGGCCCGCACCTCGGCGCAGCTCTTGTAGACCACCGGCGCGCTGCTGATCTCGGGTGCCGTGGGCTCGGTGGTCGGCGTCGGCTCGGTCGGCGTGGGGGTCGGTTCGGCTGACTTCGTCTGGGTCGGTGTCGGCGTGGACACGGGCGTCTCACCAGTAGTCGGGGTCGGCGTCCGACCCGACTCGTGCGTGGGCTTCTCGGTCCGGCCAGGAGTCGTGACCCCGGTCGTCGGCGCGGTTGTCGATCCGGCCGTCGTCGGCGCCGGCTCGGTCCCGGAGTCGCGGATGGGCGTCGTGCTCGCCGAGTCGTCGCTGCCATCGAACGGGTTGAACAGAACCAGGGCGATCAGTGCGAGCGGGATCGCCGCGATCGCGCCGAGCTTGACCCGGCTCGGTCCGCCGAACCGGCCCAGCGGACCGCGGACTCGCTTGCCCTCCTCGTCGACCCAGAACGCCCAGCCGTCCGGCGCGGGCGGCCACGACTCCGAAGGCTGCCAATGTTTCGGTGGTCGCCACCGCGCGGTCGGCGGCTCGGGCCATCCCGGCGGTGTGTTGAACTGCCTCAACTCTTCCTCCCCCAGTGCAGGCAGCAGCCTAGCGACAGCACGCAGAGACGGAAGCCCCGGGGCCGGAATCCCTTGATTTCATGCGTTTGACCGCCGTCGCCGTGCACCGGGTCCTGGTCGCGGTACGGCGTCGCGCGGTGACGTAACGGCATGGCCCGACTCACAGCGGATTTCGGTGTGGACGGTCGCGCCGCAGTCACGGTGCTCGATCGTGAGCGGCGAACCCTCGGCGCCGACCAGATACCTGTCGCCCCAGTCCCGGATCGCGATCAGCAGAGGGTAGAGGTCGAGGCCCTTCTCGGTCAGGCGGTACTCGTAGCGCTGCCGCGCCCCCGGCTCGCGGTACGGCGTACGCCGGAGGATGCCGTGGTCGACGAGTTTGTTCAGCCGGTTCGACAGCACCTGGCGCGGGATGTCGGTGCGGATCCGCAGGTCGTCGAACCGCCGGATGCCGCTGAACACCTCGCGCAGCACCACCACGGTCCACCGCTCGCCGAGGATCTCCATCGCCCGGCCGATCGGGCAGTTGTCCACCGACCAGTCCAGGGCGTCGTACGTCGCCGTCGTACCACTCATGCGGACATCCTAGTGAGGTCTAGGTCTCGTTGACAGACCCAGGTGGGTGATGTGAGGCTCTGTCCATGACCGATACGCAGGAGCAGACCCGCAGCCGGACGTTCTCGTGGACCGACCCGGTGCTGACCGCGGCGCGGATCGGGACGACGTCCGGGCTGGAGATGCTGCACGCGATGCGGGACGGCGAGATCCCGGCACCGCCGATCCTGCAGCTGGTCGGCGCGACCGGCTTCGAGGCGGAGGAGGGCCGCGTCGCGGTGTTCATGCCGGCGGCCGAGTTCCACTACAACCCGCTCGGGTCCGTCCACGGCGGCGTCATCGCGACGCTCCTCGACACCGCGGCCGGCTGCACAGTGCACTCGACGCTGCCGGCCGGCGTCGGCTACACGTCCCTGGACCTGATGACCCGCTTCATCAAGCCGGTCACGGTCAACTCCGGGCTACTCCGCTGCGAGGGCGCCATCATCAGCCGAGGCCGCCGCACCGCGGTCGCCCAGTCCCACCTGTACGACGAACGCGGCACACTGCTCGCTCATGCCACGTCCACCTGCATGATCTTCGAGTTGCCCACCGCCTGACGACGGTGGGCACTCAGCTTCAGCTCTGTTCGGCGAGGAGCTTTTCGGTGGCTACCAGGCGGACACATGTGGCCAGGCCGGTGATCGCTGCTTCAACCTCGGGAAGCTCGGGGTAGGTGGGGGCTATCCGGATGGTCTGGTCCGTCGGGTCGTCGCCGTACGGGTGGGTGGCGCCGGCCGGCGTGATGGCGATGCCGGCGGCCTTGGCCTTGGCGACCACCTCGCGCGCGCAACCCTCCGGCACCTGCAGGCTGACGAAGTAACCGCCGGCCGGGGCGGTCCACGAGGCCAGTCCGGTGCCGCCGAGCTCGGCGGTGAGGATCTTGTCGACCACGTCGAACTTGGGCCGGATCACCTCGGCCAGCGTCCGCATGTGGGCACGCAGTCCGTCCGCGTCGCGGAGGAACTGCACGTGCCGGAGCTGGTTGATCTTGTCCGGCCCGATGCTGCGCTTGACGGTGTGGCTCAGCCACCACTCGACGTTGGCCGGCGACGAGCCGAAGAAGGCGACGCCGGCACCGGCGAAGGTGATCTTCGAACTCGACCCGAACACGAACGCCCGATCCGGGTGCCCGTTCTCGGCGGACAACGCGAGTACGTCGGCGATCTGGGCGGGGGAGTCGGTCAGGTGGTGGACGGCGTACGCGTTGTCCCAGAAGATCCGGAAGTCCGGGGCAGCCGTCTCCATCGCGGCGAACCGGCGGACCGTCTCGTCGGAGTAGACCGTGCCGTCGGGGTTGCTGTACTTCGGAACGCACCAGATCCCCTTGATCCGCGCGTCCTCGGCGACCAGCCGCTCGACGACGTCCATGTCCGGGCCCTCGGGCGTCATCGGCACCGGGATCATCCGGATCCCGTACCGCTCGCAGATCCCGAAGTGCCGGTCGTACCCCGGCACCGGGCACAGGAACGCCAGGCCGTCCACGTCGGCCCACCGCTGCTCGGCACCCGGCACCTTGCCGAGCAGGGCGAACACGACCGCGTCGTGCATCAGTTCGAGGCTCGAGTTGCCTGCGGCCATCAACTGCTCGACCGGCACCTGGAGGGCCTCGGCGAAGATCGCGCGTACCTCCGGCAGGCCCTGCAGGCCACCGTAGTTCCGCAGATCCGTCCCGTCGGCCGCGACCGGATCGCCCTCCAACCTGAGCACCCCGTTGGCCGCGTCGAGCTGCTTGGGCGCAGGCTTCCCGCGCGTCAGATCCAGCTTCAGCCCCTTGGCCACCAACGCCTCGTAGTCCTGGCGGGCACGGTCACGCTGGGCGGTCAGCTCATCGACACTCACAGGAAATCCTTTCACAAAGCTAGGTGTTGGACCCCAGCCTAGTGATCACCCGAGGGTGCGAAGAAAGAGGGACTGGTTCAGCGTCGGCCGCACTTCGGCCACCTCGGGTCCGTCGGCGCGCAGGGCGGCCAGCCGGGCGGAGGTTTGATCGTGGGCGGGATACCGGGCGGGGTGATCGGCGGGGTCGGGATCGCCTTGCTGCCGTTGGACAGGACCAGGGTCACCGTCGCACCCGCGGGCGCGCCGTCCTCCTGCCGTGGAGTCGTGGAGGCGACCGTACCGGCGGGTGCGTCGGAGTCGACCGGGGTCGGAGAGATCGCGGCCTGGAAGCCCATCGACAGCAGCTTGGCCGTGGCGTCCACCGGGGTCATGCCCTTCAGGTACGGCAGGTCCTTGACGTCGCCGCGGATGGTCTTGTCGTCCGGCTGGACGAACTTGCTTGTCGGCAGGCCGTGCAGCGCGAGCTGCATCGCGGTCTCCCACACCGGTCCCGCGGTCCCGGAGCCGGACGCGTCGCGCATCTTCTTGCCGTTCAGCGTCTGGCCGATCAGGTCGGTGTACTTCGGATCGGCGTCGGCCACCACCGACGCGGCGGCCAGCTTGGACGAGTACCCGGCGAACCAGACCGCGTGGTTGTTCTGGATCGTTCCGGTCTTGCCGGCCAGGTCGCTCTTGCCGAACTTCAGCTTGCCGCCGGTACCGCCCGGCTCCATCACGTTGTGCAGCACGTAGTTGACGCCGTCTGCAACCGTCGGCGAGAGCACCCGGTGGCAGTTCGGGCCGGTGGTGGGAATCGCCTTGCCCTTGTTCGACGTGATCGCGGTGACGATCACCGGCCGGCAGTACATCCCGCGCGCCGCGAACGTCGCGTACGCGTTGGAGAGCATCAGCGGCGTGATGTTGCCGACGGATCCGAGCGTGAACGAGACCACCTGGTCCAGCGGCTTCATCGTCTGGGCGTCGTACATGCCGAGCTTCGAGGCGATGGTCGCGATCGGGCACAGGCCGATCTGCTCGGACAGCTGCAGGAAGTAGGTGTTGGTCGAGGCCCTGGCCGCGTCGAGCATGGACGGGTCGGCGACCGTCTTGGTCGAGTTCTTCGGGTTGTAGTCGGGGTCCGACGTGACGCCGGTGCAGGTGCTGAACTTCTTGCCGCTCAGGTTCAGCGGGCTCGGCGAGTTGATCCGGTACGTCATCGGCACGCCCTTGCCGATCGCGGCGGCGATCGTGAACGCCTTCATCGTCGAGCCGTTCTGGAACCCGCCGTACCCGCCGGGGTAGGACTTCTCGACGTTGTAGTTGTACGACGTCTGGCCCTTCTTGCTGCCATAGCCGCGGCTCTGCGCCATCGCCTTCACCAGCCCGGTGCCGGGCTCGACCATGGTGATCGCGGCGACCGCCTGGTCGCCGGCCTTGGAGTGCTTCGCGATCGAGGTCTCGGCCGCCTTCTGGATCCGGGGGTCGAGCGACGTGTGGATCTGCAGGCCCGCGGTCTCGATGTAGTTCTCCCGCTCCTCGTCGGACTTGCCGAAGGCGGCGTTGTCCTTGAGTTGCGCGACGACGTAGTCGCAGTAGAAGGGGTACCTGGAGTTCGCACAGCCGTTCGGCACGTTGCGCACCGTGGCCGGGTTGATCACCGGTGTCTTGATCGCGTCTCTGGCCCGCTTGGCCGAGATGATGGAGAGCTCCTGCATCCGGCGCAGGACCACGTCGCGGCGCTCCTTGGCGCGCTTCGGGTTGTCGGTCGGGTCGTAGCCGGTCGGGTTCTTCACCAGGCCGGCCAGCATCGCGGCCTGCGGCAGCGTGAGCTTCGCCGCGTGGACCCCGAAGTAGTGCATGGCCGCGGCCTCGACGCCGTACGCACGGTCGCCGAAGAAGGCCAGGTTCAGGTACCGGTTGAGGATCTCGTCCTTGGAGTACTGCTTCTCGACCGCGATGGCGTAGCGCAGCTCGGCGATCTTGCGCTCGTACGTCTCGGCGGTGGCCGCCTTGACCTCCTCCGGGGTGCGCGCCTTCGCGATCAGGCTCAGCTTCACGTACTGCTGGGTGATGCTGGACCCGCCCTGCTGGACCCCGCCGTTGCCCTGGTTGCGCAGCAGCGCGCGCAGGGTGCCCTTGGCGTCCAGCGCGCCGTGCTCGAAGAACCGGTCGTCCTCGATCGCGACGATCGCCTTGAGCATGATCGGGTTGATCTGCTTCAGCGTCACCGGTACCCGGTTCTCCTGGTACAGCGTGGCGATCACCGAGCCGTCCGCGGCGAAGATGGTGCTCTTCTGTGCCAGCGGCGCCGTTTGCAGGTCCTGAGGCAGGTACTGCACGGTCTCGTGAGCCTTCTCCGACGTCACCCCGGCGAGGCCGGCCAAGGGGAGGGCCAGACCGGCGACGAGGGCTCCCGCCACGGCACTCACCACGAGGAACACGAACACCGACTGAACGACGTTGGGCCGTCGAGCCCGCGCGCCTTTGTGCATGGTTGGGCAGATTACGGCAGGACAAGGGTTTCCGGGACCCTTTTCGTTACAGACTTTACACATCTACCCTGCGATCTCACCAAGTGTGACGACGCCCTCACTCCTGGCCGATCATCCCGGTACGGCGTGCTACGTCGTACTGGTGAACGTCTTCTAGTACCCGGTGGGCGGCCGCGGCGTGTACACCGACTCGAGCGTGGTGAGCTCGTCCGGGGTGAGGGTGACGTCGAGCGCGGCGACCGCGTCGGCGAGGTGGTGTGGTTTGGTCGGGCCGACGATCGGTGCGGCGACGACCGGGTTGTGCAGGACCCAGGCAAGTGCGACCTGGGCCATCGGGATAGCGCGCGCCTCGGCGACCGCCTGGACGGCGTCGGCGATGGGCTCGTCGTTGGCGGCGGTGAAGCGCCGGCCCATCGGATCGGTGTCGGCGCGGTGCGTCTGCGTACCCCACGGCCGGGCCAGGCGGCCCTTCGCGAGCGGGCTCCACGGGATGCTGCCGACGCCCTGGTCGGCGAGCAAGCCGAACATCTCCCGCTCCTCCTCGCGCTGCATCAGGCTGTACTGGTTCTGCATCGAGACGAACCGCGTCCAGCCGTGCAGCTCGGCGGCGTGCTGCAGTTTCGCGAACTGCCACGCCCACATCGACGATGCGCCGAGGTAGCGGACCTTGCCGGCCTTGACGACGTCGTGCAGGGCCTCCATCGTCTCCTCGACCGGTACGGCGGGGTCGAAGCGGTGGATCTGGTACAGGTCGACGTACTCGGTCCCGAGCCGGGTCAGCGACGCGTCGATCTGCTCCATGATCGCCTTCCGCGACAGCCCGGACCCACCGGGCCCGTCGTGCATCGGGAAGTGCACCTTGGTCGCGAGTACGACGTCCTCACGCCGGCTGTACTTCGTGATCGCGCGTCCGACGATCTCCTCGGAACTGCCGTAGCTGTAGACGTTGGCGGTATCCCAGAACGTGATCCCGAGCTCTACCGCCTGCCGGAAGATCGGCTCGGCCGCGGCGTCGTCGAGAGCCCACTCGCTGAACCCCCGCGACGTGTCACCGAAGCTCATGCACCCCAGGGCGATCCGGCTGACCTTCAGGCCGGAGTTCCCGAGACGTGTGTATTCCATCAGCTGTTCCTTCAATCAATCGCGGGGGAGGAGGCGGAAGGTGACGGGTGCGACGGCAGGCCCGACCACGGCACCTACCGGACCGGGGCCGTAGCGGTCGTACTTGGCGTGGTAGGCGGCATCGATGGCGGAGTGCACGTCGCCGGAGGCCTCGGCGAAGGTGACGTCCCGTTCG
Source organism: Kribbella sp. NPDC026596 (assembly GCF_040638415.1). NCBI lineage: Bacteria > Bacillati > Actinomycetota > Actinomycetes > Propionibacteriales > Kribbellaceae > Kribbella > Kribbella sp. NPDC026596. The sequence continues at coordinate 83,975 of NZ_JBEZYF010000030.1, forward strand.
ACACCGCCTGCCTGGACGCGGCCGACACCACTGGCCTTCGCCCGCCGGTACCACGGCGTACCGCCGCTGGTCATGGACCGGATGTAGATATCGTCACCAACCCGAACCATCCAGATCGTCACATACGGCCGAAGCGTCCCGTCCTCCCGAACCGAACTGACCCGCAGCTCATCCGCACCGCCGATCCGCTCGAGCTCGTCAGCTGTCCAGCTGGTCATAAAGCCTCCTCAGGCGTCATCGGAAGAGCCTAATCCGGTTCGGCGTCACGGGCGGATCAGGACCTTCAGGGCTTTGCGGTCGTCCATTGCGCGGTAGCCGTCGGGGGTCTCGGTGAGGTCGATGGTTCGGTCGAAGACCTTGCCTGGGTTGACTTTGCCCTCGAGTACGCCGGGTAGCAGCGGCTCGATGTAGGCACGGGCCGGGGCCGGGCCGCCGGTCAGCGTGATGTTCGGGCCGAAGAGGCTCGGGAAGCCCACCGGCGCGTCGGCGTACTGCGGTACGCCGACCCGGCTGATCACGCCGCCGGCGCGGACGACGCCGATCGCCTGCTCGTACGCCGGCATATGACCAACGGCCTCCAGGACGACGTGCGTACCGTCGCCGCCGGTGAGGTCACGGATCCTGGCGATTCCTTCCTCGCCGCGCTCGGCCACCACGTCGGTCGCGCCGAACTCGATGCCGAGATCGGTACGGACCTTGTGCCGGCCCATCAGGATGATGCGCTCGGCCCCTAGTTGCTTGGCCGAGAGAACGGCCATCAGGCCGACCGCGCCGTCGCCGATCACGGTGACCGTCGTGCGCTGGCTGACGCGGCCCTTGATTGCGGCGTGGTAGCCCGTGCCGTAGACATCGGACAGGGTCAGCAGGGACGGCAGTAGTGCGGAGTCCTCGCCGACCGGGGCCTTGACCAGCGTGCCGTCTGCCAGGGGGACCCGGACCGCCTCGGCCTGGCAGCCGCCGACGCCGTTCGCGTTCCAGAAGCCACCGTGCCGGCAGGAGGTCTGCAGGTCCTCGCGGCAGAAGTCGCACGTCCCGTCGGACCAGGCGAACGGCGCGATGACGAAGTCGCCCTTGTGCAGCGTGCTCACCTCGCTGCCGACGTCCTCGACCACACCGATGAACTCGTGGCCCATCGTCGTACCCTCAGGCGTCCGGGGCTGGTTGTGGTACGGGTGCAGGTCACTGCCGCAGATGCAGGAACTGACCACCCGCACCACGGCATCTGTCGGTTGCTGGATCACTGGATCCGGTACGTCGATGACGCGCACATCTCCGGCGCCGTACATGTAAGTCGCTCGCATGGTTCCAGTGAAGGTGACTGAGCGTGGGCGCGGGAGTCACTGTCGTTCCAGGTAACAGCAGTGCCTCCCTCGTTCCGGCGACTGTCCGTAGTGTTGAAGGCATGGACCACCGAGCCGAGATCAAGGAGTTCCTCAGCTCCCGGCGTGCCCGCCTCACACCCGAGCAAGCCGGCCTGCCCGTGTACGGCGGCAACCGCCGGGTGAAGGGGCTGCGCCGCGAAGAGGTGGCGCTGCTGGCCGGTGTCTCGGTGGACTACTACGTCCGGATGGAGCGGGGGCATCTGGCCGGTGCGTCGGAGAGCGTGCTGGAGGCGCTCAGCCGAGCGCTCCAACTGGACGAGGCCGAGCGGGACCACCTGTTCGCGCTCGCCCGGGAGTCCGACGCCACACCGGTACGGCGACGCCCGGCGACCCAGGGTGTCCGCCCAGCCCTGCAACAGATCCTGGACGCGGTGACCGACGCGCCGGCGTGGATCCGGAACGCCCACTTCGACATCCTCGCGGCGAACCGGATGTCCCGCGCGCTGTACTCGGCGCTGTTCGCGGATCCGCGGCGGCCGGCGAACACGGCGCGGTTCACCTTCCTCGATCCGGCCTCGCGCGAGTTCTTCGTGGACTGGGACCGAGCGGCCGACGACATCGCGGCGGTTCTGCGGTCCCAGGCCGGCAAGAACCCACACGACAAGGCGCTCACCGAGTTGATCGGTGAACTGTCGACCCGCAGTGAGATCTTCCGGACCCGGTGGGCGGCGCACAACGTCCGCTTCCACCGCACCGGCGTGAAGAAGCTGCACCACCCGGTGGTCGGCGACCTCGAGGTCAACTTCGAGGCGATGGAGTTCCCGTCCGACCCCGGCCTGGCCCTGGTCGTCTACACCGCTCCGGCCGGTTCGCCGACCGCGGACGCGTTCAAGCTGCTGGCCAGCTGGGCGGCCACCCAGGACCAGCCCGACATCGTTGCCCAAGACAAGGAATAGCTCATGCACGTCCTGCCCAAGCCGCCGTCCTTCAAAGGTCCGGAGGAGTCGTTCACCGGTGACGCCTGGATCGACGTGATCATCCGCGGCGAGCCGCCGTCCCGGGTCCGGGTCAACACCGTCCGCTTCGCGCCCTGCGCCCGTACGGCGTGGCACCGGCACGCGAACGGCCAGACGTTGCACGTCACCGACGGCGTCGGCCTGATCCAGTCCCGCGGCAGCGAGGTCACCGTGATCCGCCCCGGCGACGTGATCTACACGCCGCCGGGGGAGTGGCACTGGCACGGCGGTGCTCCGGACAACTTCATGGTCCACACCGCCATCTGGGAAGGCACCGGCTCCGACGAGCCGGAGACCGAGTGGGGCGACCACGTCACGGACGCGGAGTACGCCGCAGGACCTCCGGAAGATCGCCGGGGCTGAGGATGCCGAGGCGTTTGGTGGCGCGGGAGACGGCGACGTAGAGGTCGGAGAGGCCTCGGTCGGATTCGGTGACGATGCCGGCCGGGTCCGCGATCAGGACGGCGTCGAACTCGAGGCCCTTGGACTGGAGTACGTCGAGCAGGGCCGCGTCCGCGTCGAGCACGGACGGGTCGTGGCTGTGGGCAACATCCGGAAGTACGCCGGCCAACTCGTCGTACCGGGGTGACGGGACGATGACCGCGAGCCGGCCGTCGCCGATGGCCTCGCGTTCGGACTTGATCGCGGAGATCAACGCGTCGGTGAACTCCTCGGCCGGCACGCTCCGGGTCCACGGCTCGACGCCCGTCTCACGCACCGAGGTCGGCGGCTGCTGAGACGGGTCGATCGCGGCGAGGACGTCGGAGGCGACGGCCATGATCTCCGCGGGCGTGCGGTAGTTGACGGTCAGCTCGGCACTGCGCCACCGCCGCGGCGCGTACAGGTCGAGCAGGTCCGCCCACGAGCGCACGCCCGCCGCCGAACCCGTCTGGGCGATGTCGCCGACCAGCGTCATCGAACGCCGCGGGCAGCGGCGCATCAGCATCCGCCAGTCCATCTCGGACAGCTCCTGCGCCTCGTCGACGATGACGTGCCCGAAGACCCAGGTGCGGTCGGAGGCGGCCCGCTCCGCCAGGGTGACCGGGTTCTCGATCAGTTGGGCCCGACGGGCGACGAGATCGGCGAACTGCTCGATCTCCCAGGGCATCAGCTCGATCCGATCCGCGGTCAGCTCGATGTCGACGACGTCGCGGGCGTACTCGCGGTTGGATGCCTCGGCGGCGTCGGACGCGGCCGCCTGACGGTTGCGGGCAGCAACGATCGCGCCGGTGTCGCCGAGCAGCTCGGCCGCCTCGTCGAGGAGCGCGACGTCGGAGCGCGTCCAGCCGGCGTCTAGCGGTCGGAGGACCGTGGCCCGCTCGTCGTCGGTGAGCTGCGGAGCAGCTGCCTCGAGCCGATCCGCCGACGAGAACAACACACCGATGAGGAGCTGCGGGGTGAGCTCGGGCCAGAGCCGGTCGAGCAGTCCCTGGAGCCGATCGTCCTCGGACAGCTCCTTGCGGATGTCCTCGATGTCCTCGGCACCGACGTACTGGCGCCCGATCCGGTCGACGATCTGGTTGGTCAGCGCCTTGAGGATCCGCCGGACGAAGATCGGGCGAGCCCGGTTGTGCGGTTCGTCCGAGGCCCGGGCTTGCGACTGCGCCTTGCGTACGACGCCCGGCCGCAGGACGAGCTCATGCTGGTCGATCTTCAGCGTGATCGGCGCGGCCGGGACCAGCTGGAAGCCACGGACCGCCTGCGCGAGAACCTCGGCCATCACCAGCTCGCCCTTGATCCGGGCGGCCTGCGGCGACTCCGGCGCGGTCGCCTCGACGCCCGGGTACAGCTCGCCGATCGTTGCGAGCACCACGTCGGTCTCGCCGAGTGAGGGGAGCACCTGGTCGATGTAGCGCAGGAAGGTGCTGTTCGGTCCGACCACGAGGACTCCACTGCGCGCGAGCTGCTCGCGATACGTATAGAGCAGGTACGCCGCCCGGTGCAGCGCGACGACGGTCTTGCCGGTGCCCGGACCGCCTTGCACGACGAGTACGCCGGGCAGCCCCGAGCGAATGATCTCGTCCTGCTCGGACTGGATCGTCGCGACGATCTCGTTCATCCGGCCGGTACGGCTCGCGCCGAGGGACGACAGCAGGGCAGCCTCGCCGATCAGTGTGCTGCGCTCGGCGTCACCGAGTGCGTCGAGATCGAGAACGTCGTCGTCCACACCAACGACCGTCCGGCCCCGCAGCCGGATGTGCCGCCGCCGTTTCACGCCCAGTGGGTCGGCCGCGGTGGCCCGGTAGAAGACCTGCGCGACCGGCGTCCGCCAGTCGATCAGGATCGGGTCGTAGTCCTCGCTGAACAGCCCGATCCGGCCGATGTGGAACCGGTCGCCGCCGGTTTCGTCGATCCGCCCGAAACACAGTCCGCGTTCGACCGATGACAGTTGGGAGAATCGCCCGGAAAACAGGTCGGTAAATGATTCGCGTTCGGTCCAGCCCTGATTGGTGTCGGTTGTTTCCTCCCCTTGGACCCGTTGCAGATCCGCCTCCGCTCGTTCGCGCAGGATGTCCAGCCGGTCGTACATCGCGGTCACTTCCCCTTGCTCCGCAGCGATCTCCTGCGCCAGTAGCTGGTCCGTCACACTGCCCCCGATCGTTCTTGCATTACCCGAATTGCTCTGATATTCTGGTAACAGATGCCCCAACAGGGGCGTCTTTTTTTATGCCCGGCACAAACACCCAACGGTATCTGTTAATTCGCCGCCGCGCAATCAAACGAGGGCTTCACAGCTGACTCACAGCCGGCGCGAAGGTCATCCACAGACCGTCGGCCGACACTGAGGTGGTTCCGCCACACCCCAGGAGAGCTGATGATCGACGGACGTCGGGCCCGCGCCGACGGCGCGCTGCGTGTCGGCGCGATGACGGTGCTGTGGCTGAGTCTGCTGCTGGTCTGTTACTGGTGGGTGGCCGACGGCGGCGTCCAGGAGCTGGGTGGCTGGGCAACCGGCCTGACGGCGGTCGGCCGGCTGACCGGTCTGGTCTCAGCCGTGCTGTTGCTCGCGCAAGTCGTCCTGATGGCGCGCGTGCCATGGCTGGAGACCGCCTTCGGGCAGGACCGGCTGGCGCGGATTCACCGGCTCACCGGCTTCACGTCGTTCAACCTGATGCTCGCGCATGTCGTCACGATCACGTGGGGGTACGCCGAAGGTGAGCTGGCCAAAACCCCCGCCACCCTGTGGGACCTGACCGTGAACTACCCGGGCATGCTGCTGGCGGTCGCCGGAACTGCCTGCTTGTTCCTCAGCGTGGGAACGAGCATCCGGGCGGCCCGCCGGCGGATCCGCTACGAGTCGTGGCACCTGCTTCACCTGTATGCCTATCTCGGCGTCGGACTCGCACTTCCACACCAACTGTGGACAGGGCAGGAGTTCCTGGCGTCGACCGGCCGGACCGTGTTCTGGTGGACGGCCTGGGCGGTCGCGGCAGCGACGATCATCGTCCACCGGGTCGGCGTACCAATCTGGCGCAACACGCGGCATCAACTCCGGGTGACAGCCGTCGTACCCGAGTCCGACCAGGTGGTGTCGCTGTACGTCGCCGGCCGCCGACTCGATCGGCTTCGCGCAGAAGCAGGTCAGTTCTTCTCGTGGCGCTTCCTCGGCCGCCCCGGGTGGACCCGAGCGAACCCCTACTCGTTGTCCGCGGCACCTGATGGCCACGGTCTGCGGATCACCGTGCAGGAGACCGGTGACGGCAGCACGGCACTCCGCTCGATCCGGCCAGGTGCCCGTGTACTGGTGGAAGGCCCGTACGGGCGCCTCAGTCCGCGCGCCCGGACGCGGGGGAAGATCGCGTTGATCGGCGCGGGTGTCGGCATCACTCCACTGCGATCGCTGGCCGAGGGACTCAGCTACGCCCCGGGTGATGCCATCCTCGTGCAGCGATACGGCGACGAGCCCCTGTTCTCCGGTGAGCTGCACAGACTGGTGCGTGAGCGTGGCTTGTCGCTGCTCACGTTGCCCGGCCATCGTCGCAGTCCCGATTCGTGGTTCGGCCAAGGCATCGGCCCGATCGACGACCTACAGGCCCTTCTGTACTGGATTCCCGATATCGCCGAGCGCGATGTCTACCTCTGTGGTCCGGATCGCTGGGCCGAGCTGGTGAAGCACACGCTCGAGGCTGCCGGTCTGCCGGCCGGCCAACTCCATCTCGAGACCTTCAAGTGGTGACCGCCGTGAAACGTATCGTCCTCTGGTTCCTCACTACGACGTCCGTCGTCGTACTGCTCTTCGCTTACCACACCTCGACCTCCGGACCGCAAGCCACGGCGCCGCCCATCAGTGGTGGCTCGGTGAGCAGCACGCCGACGCCCAGCGCCGCGGCCGGCTCCGGGTCCGGTGACGACGGGACCGACGACGGCGAGACGCCCTCTCCTTCGACGTCTCCCACGCCTTCGTCATCCGCGACGACTACTGTCACCGGTGACGTCGCCTCGACGCAGTGGGGCCCCGTGCAGGTCCAGCTCACCTTGCAGGGTGGGAAGATCACCGACGTCAGCGTCCTGCAGTACCCGAACGGGAACCACCGCGACGTCGAGATCAACGACTACGCGTTGCCGATCCTGATCGACGAGACCAAGCAAGCGCAGAGCGCCCAGATCGACATGGTCAGCGGCGCCACGGTCACCAGTGACGGCTACATCCGTTCCCTGCAAAGCGCTTTGGACCAGGCGAAATGACGACAGCCCGGTACGTCGAGCACGTGATGGGCATGCCGATCAGCCTGGCGTTACGCGGCCGCCACACCGACGACGAACCCGCTCGGCGGGCCTGGGCCGAAGCGCTCGAGATTCTCCGTGCGGCGGATCGTGTCTTCAGCACCTACCGCGCCGACTCCTACATCTCCCGCCTCGACCGCGGCGAACTCAGCCTCGTGGACTGTCCGCCCGAGGTCGCCGAAGTACTGGCGCTGGGCGAACGGGCCCGAGTGGAGTCCGATGGCGCGTTCGACGTACGGCGTTCCGGTCGATTGGACCCGAGTGGGGTCGTGAAGGGCTGGGCGGTCGAACGGGCCGCACGTGCCTTCGACCAGCTGCCCGACACCGACTACTGCCTGTCGGCCGGTGGGGACCTGACCTGCCGCGTGGTCGACCCTGATGTCCCTGCGTGGCGGATCGGCATCGAAGACCCCCAGGCCCCGGACAACCTGGCAGCAGTGGTCCCGATCCGTCAGGGCGCGATCGCCACGTCCGGCCTGAACCGCCGAGGCAACCACATCACCGATGCGCGGACCGGTAGGACGCCTGGTGGACTGGCTTCGGTCACGGTCGTCCACCCGAGCCTGACGCAGGCCGACATCGACGCCACTGCGGCGTTCGCGCTTGGCCCCGACGCCCTCACCTGGCTTGAGGGCCGCCCAGGCCGCACCGGCCTGATCGTCTTCCACGACGGCACCCGCCGGCTCTACGGCACTACGTAGAGCCGGCGGGTGTGAGTCAGCGGCTGAAACCGGCGGTCAGGCCGCTGAGCAGTTGCCGGCGGCCGATGGCGTACAGGATGACGATCGGCAGTGCGGTGAGCACGACCGAGGCGAGCACCGCTGGGACGTTCACGCTGAACTGACCCTGGAAGGTCCACAGTGCCAGGGGAAGCGTCCGCTTCTCCGGGCTCTGAGTCAGGATCAGCGGGAGCAGGAAGCCGTTCCAGACGAACAGGCCGTTGTAGATGCTGACCGTGACGAGCGCCGGCCTGGTGAGCGGCAGTGCGAGGCTGTGCAGCATCTGCCATTCGCTGGCGCCGTCGACGCGCATCGACTCGAACAGTTCCTTCGGCACGTCCCGGATGAAGTTCGTCAGGACCAGTACCGACAGCGGGATCGCGAACGCGATCGAGGGCAGGATGAGTGCGAGCAGGCTGTCGTACAGCTGCATCTTGATGATCAGCAGGTAGACGGGGATGATCACGGCCTGCAACGGGATCGCCAGCCCCAGCAGGAACAACCCCATCACCCCGCCGAGGAACTTGCTGCCGACGCCGCGGATGATCGCGTACGACGCCATGAACGAGATCGCGACCGCAGGGACGATTGTGCCGACCGTGATGATCACGCTGTTGAGGAAGTAGCGCGGGAAATCGTTCTGGATGACGAGCTTGTAGTTCTCCCAGGTCGGGGCGTTCGGCAGCGCGAACGGGTTCTGGCTGAAGAACGCGCTCTGGTCCTTGAAGCTGGTGATGACGATCCAGTACAGCGGGATAATCACGATGAGGAGCCAGATCCAGCCCGCGAGACCGCCGAGCCAGTTCATCCGCAGCAGTTTCCGGACATGGTGCCCGCCGCTACGGGTACGGCTGCTCGTCGTCCGAGCCTCGCTGGTAGCGACTGCCATCTCAGGCCCCTTCCTGCTGGCTTGCCGTCGTACTGCCGCCGAGCCGGCGCAGAATCAGCGCCAGAATCAGGCCGAGCACGACCAGGATGGTCGCGATCACGCTCGCCGGACCCATCTGGTTGGACATGAAGCCGCGCTTGTACATGTCGAGGGCGAGCACCCGGGTGGAGTCACCCGGTCCGCCCGCGGTCAGCACGAAGATCAGGTCGAAGAAGACCAGCGAGCCGACCACGATCAGCGTCGTCGACGTGATGATCGTGTATTTCAGTTGCGGGATCGTGATGCTGAAGAACTGCCGGACCCGCCCGGCGCCGTCGATCGACGCCGCCTCGTACATCGTGGTCGGGATCTGCCGGACGCCGCCTTGGTAGATCAGCGAATGGAACGGGATGAACTGCCACGAGATGATGAAGATCACCACACCGATCGCCAGGTTGCCCTTACCGAGCCAGTCCTGCGCCAGGAAGCTCAGGTGCAACCCTGCGGCCAGGCCGAAGTTGGGGTCGAGCAGGGCCTTGTAGGTGATCGCGATCGCGGCCGAGCTGAGCAACAACGGGATGAAGAACAAGACGGCGAGGAAGCCGCGGTAGCGCTGCCGGCCTGCCAGGAAGGTTCCGAGCAGCAGGCTGATCGGGGTCTGCACGAGCCAGGACAGCGCGATGATCTCGAACGTGACCCACAACGAGTGGTACAGCCCGGGATCCCTCAAGACCGATCGCCAGTTGGAGATGCCGGCCGTATGAATGGCGCCGAGGCCGTCCCACTGGGCGAAGCTCAGCGCGAACACTCCGATCAGTGGGACGACGCCGAACAGCAGGAACATGAAGAGCGCGGGCAGCACCATCCAGGCGACCGAACCGCTCCGCCCAACGCCGGAGGAGGACGGTGTTCGGGTCGCCGCCGGCGCGACGGGCGGAGCGGCAACAGTCACTGGCCGATCACCGCGTTCATGCTGTCGGCGAACTGCTGCGGGGAGATCGACAGCTGGAACAGCTTGGCGATGTTGTCGAGCAGCGTCTCGGCCTGGGTCGGGCTGAGCGCCTGGTCCCAGGACTGGGCGAAGTTCTTCGCGTTCGCCGCCGTGTCGTAGACGAAGTTCAGCCACTCGGAGTCGTTCTTGTCCGTGATCGACGAGAGCTTTTCCTTCGCGCTCTTCACGACCGGAATGTTGCCGGACTTCACCCAGGCATCCACCGTGGCGTCGTCGAGAGTGTTGTTCGCGATGAACTTCTTCGCGGTGTCCTTGTCGCCCTGGCTCGCCTTGGAGGAGACCGACATGTACTGACCCGGGTTGCCGACGGTGTCGCTCGGGTCGCCCTTGCCGCCGTCGTACGTCGGGAAGTTCATGTAGCCCATGTGCCCACCGGTCACGAAGTCGCCACCAGACGCCTTCATGTTGCCGTACGTCCAGGCGCCGTGCAGCATCATCGCGGCCTTGCCGGTGTAGAGCAGGGCCTGGTCGGCGTTGGAGTCGGCGGTGATCGAGGAGAAGCCCTTGATGAAGCCGTTCGCCTTGATCAGGTTCTGCATCTCCTCGAGTGCCTTCAGCGCGGACGGGTCGGACCAGCCGTTCGCCTTGCCCTCGTAGATGTTCTGGAAGACCTCGGAGCCGCCGATCCGGTCGAACAGGAACTCCAGCCACATCATGTTGGTCCAGCGCGACTGCCCGCCGAGCGAGAACGGCGCGATGCCCTTCTCGTTGAACTTGGGCACCAGGTCCATGATGTCCTGCCACGTCTTCGGGGGCTCGGCGCCGATCTTCTCGAACGAGCGCTTGTCGTAGAACAGCACGATGGGCGTCACCGTCTCGCCCGGCACCGCGTAGAGCTTGCCGTTGACGGTCGCCGCCGTGAAGGCGGACGGGAAGATCGAGTTCTTCAGGTCGGCGTGCTCGTTGTTGAACCAGTCGGTCAGGTCCTCGACCTGGCCGGCTTCGACATAGGCCTTGAGGCCGCCGCCGCCCCAGCCCCAGATCAGCGTCGGCCCCTGGCCGGCGCCGATGGCGGTCTTGATCTTGGCCTTGAACGCGTCGTTCTGGAACTCGGTGGTCTTGATCTGCGTGCCCGAGTTCGCGTCGTTGAACCGCTTGACCTGCGCCTCGCGGATGGCCTGCTGCGGCTGACCGGTGAGGAACCAGTACGTCGTACCGGTGCCGGCGGCCGCGCCGGTGGTGGAACCGGGCGTGCTCTTCGGGCCGGAGCTGCCGCACGCGGCGAGACCGGCCGCCAGAGCGCCGCCACCGACCAGACCGAGGAAGGTACGCCGGGATGTCGTCATGGGATCCACTGTGATCTCCGTACTCCGTGCTGCCCCCACAGGTTGCGAAGGCACCTGTCAATATGACTTGTTTTCGAAACATAGATTTCGGAGATAGCGCTGTCAAGACTTGAACTACTGGCAGTTTGGGGTCACAGTGAGGTCACGGATTCGCCTGCTGTCACAGGCGATCGACAGCTTGGTTCAGATCTGTGACGAGCGGCCGAGACCATCGAAAATGTTTCGATACTTTGTCACCGAAACAGGATCGTGTTAAGGGAGAATTTTCTTGTCCAGCCAGCCTGAACAGCCGTGGCGCGATCCCGCCCTGCCCGCCGACAAACGTGCCGACCTGCTGCTGCAGGCGATGACGCTGGAGGAGAAGATCGCCCAGCTGGGCAGCCGGTGGGCCGGCAACGACATGGCCGACACCGAGCTGCCCGCGGACGAGACGATCAACGTCGCGCCGATGGAGGACGTCTTCGCCGCCGGCGGTTCGCTCTCGCTGGAGGACGCCAGCCGCGACGGTCTGGGTCATCTGACCCGGGTCTGGGGCAGCGTCCCGGTGACGGTCGAGCAGGGAGTGGCCGAGCTGATCCGCCAGCACCAGGTGGTGCTGCGCGACTCCCGGCTCGGCGTCCCGGCTCTGGTCCACGAGGAGTGCCTGACCGGATTCACGACGTACGGCGCGACTGTCTATCCCGCGTCGATCGCGTGGGGTGCGACGTTCGATCCCGGACTGGTCGAGCGGATGGCGACCGCGATCGGGCGCGACATGGCCGCGGTCGGCGTGCACCAAGGGTTGTCGCCGGTGCTGGACGTGGTCCGCGACTACCGATGGGGTCGCGTCGAGGAGACGATCGGCGAGGATCCGTACCTGGTCGCGCTGCTGGGATCGGCGTACGTGCGGGGTCTGCAGAGCGCCGGCGTGCTGGCGACTTTGAAGCACTTCGCCGGGTATTCGGCGTCCCGCGCCGGGCGCAACCACGGACCGGTGTCGATGGGCCGGCGTGAGCTGCTCGACTTCATCCTGCCGACATTCGAGACCGCGATCGCGACGGCCGGCGCCGGTTCGGTGATGAGTTCGTACGCCGACATCGACGGGCTGCCCGCGAGTGCGGATACCTGGCTGTTCGGCGACGTACTGCGCGATGAGTGGGGTTTCGACGGCACGGTCGTGTCGGACTACTGGGCGGTGCCGTTCCTGGCGTCGATGCACCGGGTTGCCACTGACAACGCCGATGCTGGCGCCGTGGCGTTGACGACCGGCACCGATGTCGAACTGCCGGACACGATCGGCTTCGCCGGGCTGCTGGACAAGGTGAAGGCGGGGGAGGTGTCCGAGGAGGTGATCGATCGCGCGGCCCGCCGGCTGCTGCTGCAGAAGGTCAAGCTCGGCCTGCTCGATCCGGACTGGACTCCCGAAGGTTCGGTGCGGTCCGGTGGAGTCGATCTTGACTCGGCGGAGAACCGGGCGATTGCTCAGGAGCTCGCGGAGAAGTCCGTCGTACTGCTCGACGCCGGCTCGGCCTTGCCCCTGTCGGCTGGTGTGAAGAAGGTCGCCGTGGTTGGGCCGTGCGCCGGCGATCCACGGACGTTGATGGGGTGTTACGCGTTCCCGAACCACGTCCTGCCGCGGTACCCGGACCGTGGGTTCGGCATCCAGGTGATCGCGCCGTTCGATGCCTTGAGCAACGAGTTGCCGGACGTGGATCTCGTGCATGTGAAGGGCTGTGAGGTCACCGGGGAGGACCGATCCGGGTTTACGGCGGCGGTCGAGGCCGCGCGCGATGCGGATCTGTGCATCGCGTACGTCGGCGACCTGTCCGGACTGTTCGGCCACGGCACCTCGGGCGAGGGTTGTGACGCCGAGGACCTGCGGCTGCCTGGTGTCCAGGGCGAGTTGCTCGACGAGCTTCTCGACACCGGCAAGCCGGTCGTCGTCGTGGTGGTCTCGGGTCGGCCCTACGCGCTCGGCGGGATCGCGGATCGGGTTGCCGGGCTGGTGCAGGCGTTCATTCCGGGCCAAGAGGGTGCCGCGGCGATCGCCGGCGTACTCAGTGGGCGGATCGTGCCGAGCGGGAAGCTGCCGGTGCAGATCCCGCGGCACGTCGGTGGGCAGCCCGGTACGTACCTGCAGCCGGCACTCGGCAGTGTGGAGAGCGCGGGCATCAGCGGTCTCGAGGCCCGGCCACTCTTCCCCTTCGGCTATGGAGCGTCGTACACGAGTTTCGCGGTCGAGGATCTGCGGCTGAGCTCGGCGGAGATCGGCGATGACGGTGAGTTCACTGCGACCGTGCAGGTGCGGAACACCGGCGAGCGGGCGGGCGACGAGGTCGTCCAGCTCTACCTGCACGACGTGGTGGCGCGAGTCGCACGGCCGTTGAAGCAGCTGACCGGGTTCGCGCGGGTGTCGCTGGAGCCGGGTGCGGCGGTCGACGTGACGTTCCGTGTGCACGCCGATCGGACGGCGTACACAGGTCCCGATCTGCGGCGGATCGTCGAGCCCGGTGACTTCGAAGTGATGGTGGGCACGTCGTCGCTGGACCTGCCGTGTCGTGGTTTTGTCAGGGTCACGGGAGATGTGAGGGTAGTGGGACACGACCGCGTGCTGACCACGCCGGTCGCGATTCAGGATCCTGGAGGAGGGTGATGAGATGTCGCAGCTGAAGGGTCGCGTCACCCTGGCCACGGTGGCCGGCACGGCCGGAGTTTCGGTCGCGACGGTTTCCAAGGTGCTGAACGGTCGCAGCGACGTCTCCCCGGTCACGCGGGCGCGCGTCCAGGAGATCCTGCAGAAGCACGGGTACGTCGGCCGCCGGCCCGAGCCGGTCACGCGAGACACCGTAGAGCTCTTCTACCAGGGCGTCGTCAACGCGTACTCGGTCGAGGTGATCCAGGGCGTGGTCGAGGCCGGCCAGGCGGCCGGCGTGGACGTCGTCCTCAACACCCACCCGCGGCATCGCCAGATCGCCAGCGCGGGCCGGGCGGCCCGATGGATCCGTGACCTCATCGCCAACGGCCGCCGCGCCGCGATCGGTATCACCAGTGATCTGACCGACGCGGACCTGGCCGCATTGTCCCGGGCCCGGCTGCCGCTCGTGGTCGTAGACCCGGGGAACGTCGGGGCGCCCGATGTGACCAGCGTCGGCTCGACCAACTTCGCCGGTGGCATGGCCGCAACCCAGCACTTGTTGTCGCTCGGGCACCGGCGGATCGGCTACGTCGGCGGCCCGCCGACCTCGGAGTGCAACCAGGCGCGGATCAGTGGCTTCCGCAGTGCGATGGAGTCCGTCGGTGCGGATGTGCCCGCGGATTACGTCTGGTTGCAGGACTTTCTGTACGACGACGGCGTGGCCGGCGGATCGGCGTTGCTCGACCTGCCGGACCGGCCGTCCGCCATCTTCGCCGGCAGCGACGAGGTCGCGCTCGGCATCCTGGAAGCGGCCCGGGCGCGCGGATTGCGTGTCCCCGAAGACCTGAGCGTCGTGGGTTACGACGACACCGAGGTGGCCCGGCTCGCGTCGCCGCCGCTCACCACTGTGAAGCAGCCGCTCCGCGAGATGGGTGCGGTCGCTCTCCGAACGGCGCTCCAGCTCGCGGCAGGCGAGAGCGTCTCATCGCACCATGTCGAGTTGGCGACGAGCCTGATCGTCCGTGGGTCGGCCGCGCCCATCCACTACTCTTCAGCAGCCGCCGCGTCCTGAGTCACTCCGCCACCTGAGTCACTCCCGTCGGTCGGAGAGCGCTCTCGTTACGAACACTGCGGCCCCCAGCATGGATGCAGCCAATGCGGTCAGGAGCGTGATCGGTACGGCGGCGCCGCCTACCGTGCGCCCGTCGGACAGCAGCGTCATCAGCGGCCGGATCGGCGAGATCCAGCGGATCAGCAGGACGACGAGGATCGCCGCGGCCGCGGTCAGCATCGCGATGCCGATCCGCGGGATGACCAGCCGCGAGCAGAGCAGCCCGATCGCGATCCCGATCATCGCCGTACCGAGCTGGGCGGCCGCACCGACGAGAAGATCGCCCGCGGTGACGACGTGCTTCCCGGTGACGATCGGGTAGATGAGGCCGACCAGGAGCAGCGGAACACACCAGGTCAGCACAACAGTGACCGTGATCGCGAGGACCCGCAGCGAGCTGCCGATCATGACCAGCGTGATCTGGTGCTGGGTCGGGTCCTCGTGATTGACGATGCTCACCGACAGCCAGGTCGTGCAGACGAGCATGGCGAGAACGCAGAACGCGTACGACGACTGCAGTGGCCCGTTGTCGGACGTCGTACCTACGGCCAGCGCGGCGAGGAAGATCAGCGTCGGCGGGAGGTACCGCTGGGAGAGCAGCACGCTAGTCACCAGGTAGCGATAGAGAGCGCTCACTCGGGCTTCACCTGCCGGACCGTGGTGACCGACCAGCCGTGGTTCAGCGCGGTCAGCAAGGCGGCGTCGTGGCGGCCGGTCGGCAGCGTCAACGTGACGCCGGTGTCGTGGCGCCGTACCTCGAGGACGTCGGGTTGCCGGGTCCAGTCGAGCTCCGCGCCGGCGACCAGCGAGATCTCGGTCAGGCCGGCCACGATGCCGTCGGTCGGATGAAGGTGCCCGTCGCGCAGTTCGCAGACCCTGGTCGCGGTCGAGCGGACCACCAGCTCGGAGTGCTCGGTGAACGCGACCGCGGCGCCCTGCCCAGCCGCCTCCGTCAGCAGCTCGCGCAGGGTGGCGTGAGCGGTGGCGTCGAGTCCGGCCCAAGGCTCGTCGAGGACGAGGAGTTGGGGTGGATCGATGAGCGCCTGGGCCAGCGCGACCTTCTGCGCATTCCCCTTGGACAGCTTCCGCATCGGTGTGTCCGCGCCACCGGACAGCGCCAGTCGATCGAGCAGTTCACCCGCGCGATTTCGGGCCACACTGGAGCTCAGGCCGCGGATCCGACCCATATGCCGCAGGTACGCCGACGCCGACAAGCGATCGTGCGACGCGAACACGTCGGGCACGTAGCTCACGACCCGCGCGTTGCGGCGTACCGTTCCACCCGACGGCCGGGACAGACCGACCATCAGTTTGAGCACTGTGGACTTGCCCGAGCCGTTGGCGCCGACCAGTGCGAGCAATTCACCCGCGTTCACCCGCAGGTCGACGTCGGCCAGGATCTCCCGCCGGCCGTACCGCTTGGAGACCGCTCTCAGGCGCACTACTTCCATGCGGCGAGCCTATCCACGGGTGGGGGTTCATCACGGCCGCCAGCGGCCCGCGATCCGGCGGCCGGTACGAGTGAGGAAGCGACCGACGACGAGATCGCCGGTCATCATCCCGGCGGCTCCCGCGGCGAGTAGCCAGCCGGCGCGAGGTCCGGCGTACGGGACGAAGAGTGCTTCGCAGCCGACCATCAGGCCGTCGCGACTCAGCGAGCAGGGGTGGTCCGGCGTACTGCGAGGGCTCGGCCCGGACGTCCGCTGGCTCGGTGACGGCCGCATCCAGGTCAACCGATGGGATTATCCGGTCACCGACGTGCGGGGCCGCGACCTGATGTTCATCGCCGCGCATACGAACCGCGTCAACGTCAGCTGGCGAAAGCCGGACCGCTTCGCGCTGACCTATCCAGTCACCGGGATCTTCGCCGGCACTGAGACGCCGGACGAGCCGCTGGTCGAGTTGCTGGGCCGCAACCGCGCGCGCATCTTGGTCGAGGCCGCCGGCCCGGTCAGTACGACGTTGCTCGTCGCAACGACCGGTCTGTCCCTGGCCACGGTGTCGGACCACCTTCGGGTCCTCACCGGCGCCGGACTCCTGGAGCGACGGCGGTCCGGACGCTCGGTCCTCTACTGGCAGTCCGACACCGGCCGTCGCGTCGTACGACGACCGGCGTCGAACCAGTCCGAGCCGGGCTCGTCCCGCCGGGCAGCTAGCGGATCTCCAGCTCGGTCGAGAGCGGCAGATCCGACACGGACGAGCCGGCCCGGAGAATGAAGGCACCGGGCTCGGTGGTCCAGCCGTTGTCCCAGTGTTCGAAGGCGTGGTTGTGCAGGTTCACGGTCAGCTCGCGGGCCTGGCCGGCCTCGAGCCGTACGACGGTGAACCCGGCCAGCCAGCGGACCGGGCGGTCCACGGTGCTTTCCGGGCGTTCGGCGTACACCTGGACGACGTGCTTACCGGCCCGCTCCCCGGTGTTGCGGACGGTCAGCGCGACGGACGACGGGTCGTTGGCGCGGAGGTCGGACAGCTCCCACGTGGTGTAGCCGAGGCCGTGGCCGAACCCGAACGCGGGCTCGGTGCCGGCCCGGAGCCAGGCGCGGTAGCCGATGTGCACGCCCTCGTCGTACCGGACGATGCCATCGCGCGGCGTGACGTCGATGACCGGTACGTCGGACTCTTCGCGCGGCCACGTGGTCGGGAGGCGTCCGCCGGGCTCGACGACGCCGAGCAGTACGTCGGCCAGCGCGTTGCCGTACTCCTGGCCGCCGAAATAGGTCACCAGCAACGCCGCGACGTCGTCACGCCAGGGGAGTAGGACGGGTGAGCCGGCGTTGACGACCACGACCGTCCGCGGGTTCGCCGCGACCACGGCCCGGACCAGGGCGTCCTGCCGGCCCGGAAGCGTGAGCGTCGTACGGTCGTGGCCCTCGGACTCGACCTTCGAGTTGGTGCCGACGACAACGACCGCGACCTCGGCGGCGCGCGCC
>NZ_JBEZYF010000031.1:0-98071 GCF_040638415.1 Kribbella sp. NPDC026596
CTCGTCGGTTACGCCGCGCTCTCTCTAGGAGTGCCGCTCGACCTCGCCGGCGTTGTAGACATGAATGAGGGAGCAGGGCAGGTTCTCCTGGCTCCAGGGGGCCTGTTCGAGTTCTTGATCATGCCGATCTGGTTGATCACCAAGGGCTTTCGGGCACCGACAACCGTCAAGGACGGTTCGTGATTCGGTTGGAGGGTCCGATGGCCGGCCGGACGGTCGTGGTCACCGGGGCCACTGGGGGCATCGGCAGGGCGACCGCACTCGGTCTGGCCGCGCTGGGTGCGCGCGTCGCGATCACCGGGCGAGACCCCGAGCGTGCCGAGACCGCCGCCGGCGAGATCCGGGCAGCCGGGGGACAGGCGGACGTGTTCATGGCCGACCTGTCCTCACAGGCGGAGGTGCGGCGGCTGGCCGACGAACTGCTCCGCGACCTGCCGCGGATTGACGTGCTGGTCAACAACGTCGGGGGCTACTGGGACACCCGGCACGTCACCGCGGACGGGCTGGAACGGACGTTCGCCGTCAACCACCTCGCGCCGTTCCTGCTCACCAACCTGTTGCTGGACCGGCTGAAGTACAGCAGTCCGGCACGTGTGGTCACGGTCGCGTCCAACGCCCAGGCGATGGGGCGCATCGACTTCGACGACCTCCAGCACGAGCGGTCCTACTCAGGCTCGCGGGCCTACAACCAGTCCAAGCTCGCGAACGTCATGTTCACCTACGAGCTGGCCAGACGGTTGCCGGCCACGTCCGTTACGGCCAACGCGCTGCACCCCGGCATGGTCAGCACGTCGTTCGGTGCCGAAGACCCGAGTTTGATCCAGCGCCTGGTCGTGCCGTTCGTGCGGCCCTTCATGAAGCGGTCTGGCCAGGGCGCCGTCACGCCGATCCACGTGGCGTCGGCTCCGGACCTCGAGCCGGTGAGCGGCCGCTTCTTCATCGAGAGCAAGCCCACGAGGTCATCTGCGCAGAGCTACGACGAGGCCGCCGCAGCCCGGCTTTGGCGGGTCAGCGCCGATCTGGTCGGCTTGGATGCTGCTGCCTGAGACGATCGTGCAAGTCGTGACGATCCCAGCCAAGCCAAGGATCATCACGGCCACGAACAGGACCATCAAGCAGTAAATAGTGTCCATGCTGTTTGAACCGACACAACGCCGCCTGACGGCAGACTCTTTGCGGCGTTGCGGCGTCCCTCAGACCCTAATCCGCTGGCTCCGGGTTCGAACCTTGCGGGGCCCTCCGGCTGGCGCGCTGACTCGTGTCGGCAGGTCGAGCCGCCTCAGCCGGCCTGGTTTCGTCCGTGGTGCTGTTCGTGGTGCGAAGTGGCGTCAACCCAAGCAGGATATGTGGCCGTGGTGCGAACACGGCGAGGGGAAAGTTGCTGGTGGAGACTAGGTGAGGCGTTGTCGTTCCTCCTCGTAATGAGAAGGTCGTCGGTTCGATCCCGCGGCTTAGCTCGTACTTGCGGGGCTATGTCACTCCCGGCGGGCGAAGCCGAGCCGAGTGGTTTCGGCGGAGCGGCGGTCCTGTTCGCTCTTTGTTGCCTTCTCTCGGAGTTTACGAGTGAGCGCGGTGTCGATGGCGACCTTTCCTCGTTCGAGGTCGATGTCGGACCAGCGCAGGGCCCACAGCTCGCCACCGCGACATCCGGTGACCATGATGACCCAGAGGAGGGTGCCCCAGGCAGGAATCTTCCACGCCTCGTTGAGGATCGCGGCTGCTTCGGCCTGGTTTGGGGGATCGGGAGTTGTCTTCCTGGCGGCGGGTGGTTGCGCAAGGTCAGCGGGATTCACGGTCAGGTATTTCCACCACACGCCCTGTTGGCCGGCGCCGGTCAAGACGAAGTGGATCTGCCGAACCGAGCTGGCGCCGAGTGGTGCGCAGAAGTGGTTGCGACCTCGGCGGCCGTCGCACAGGTGCTTGCACTTGCGGAGGCGAGCGTAGAACTTCTCCAGGAGCTCGGGGTCGAGCTTCGCGAACTGCGTCGAACCAATCACTGGCTCGATGAACTTCCTGTTGAGGCCCTCGTAGCGTTCGCGGGTTGTGTCCTCCGGTCCGGCGACCTCGAAGCACTTCTCGATGAGCTGGCTGACGAGGATCTTGCTCTTGGGGTGGCACGACAGCGCGGAACCTACCGCGGTACTGCTCTCTATGGCCTCGACGGCGTTTCCCCATCAGCAGAGCGTAGGCGGATGTGTTCCACAAACTGTTCCACAGCTGGCTCCAGGAACATGCTCAGCGAGGCATATACCCTGGTGGCGAAGGGCGCCCCCGGCAGGACTCGAACCTGCGACCAACGGATTAGAAGTCCGACGCTCTATCCAGCTGAGCTACGGGGGCACACGGCACGGAAGAGTCTCTCAGATGGGCGGGTGATCGCGCCTCTGGGTTCCCGGGTATGTCGCGGCGACGAGCGCCGTACGGGAAGAAAAATACAGGGTTGTCGTTCCATCCCGGTAACGCTGAGTGGGTGGTTCTGCCGTGCGGTCGGGTCCCCAACTAGGCTGCGGGCATGAGTTACCCCTCACCAGGCCCGGCCGGATCGCCGCAACCCGCGGCGGGGTCGGCGTACTCGCCCGGCGGACCGTACCCGCAGCCGAACGTGCGCGGGACCCACCCGATCCCCGGGCAGCGGCGCAACCAGGGCATCCTGATCGGCATCGTGATCGCGGTGGTGTTCGCGATCGCCGGCCTGGTGATCTTCGGCATCGTGGCCAAGTCGACCGGCGCGGGCGGCTTCACCTGGGGGCTGGTGTTCGCGTTCGTCCCCGTCATCCCGGTGATCGCGCTGTATCTGTGGCTGGACCGTTACGAGCCGGAGCCGACCAAGTACATTCTGTTCGCGCTCTGCTGGGGGGCCTTCATCGCCACCCTGGCCGCGATCTTCATCAACACCGAGGTGTCGCACCGGCTGGCCGAGACGGGCGTCGGCGGCGACCGGTCGGCCGTGTTCGTCGCACCGCCGGTGGAGGAGTTCGCCAAGGGATCCGTGATCCTGCTGCTGGCGCTCGTACGGCGGAAGGAGTTCGACGGCATCATCGACGGCCTGGTGTACGCCGGGATGGTGGGCGTCGGGTTCGCCTTCACCGAGAACATCCTCTACTACGGACGCATCTTCAACACGCTGTCCGAGGAGTCCGGGAGCGACGCCGGTCTGCGGGGCGCGTTCGTACTGTTCGTCATCCGCGGACTGATCTCGCCGTTCGCGCATCCACTCTTCACGTCGTTCACCGCGATCGGGATCGGCGTCGCGATACGCAGTCGAAGTACGGCGGTCCGTTTCCTCGCGCCGATCGTCGGGTACCTGGCTGCGGTGCTCGCCCACGGACTCTGGAACGGTGGCGCCAGCTGGGCCGGGGGAGGCGGCTTCATCACCGTCTACCTGTTCCTGATGGTGCCGATCTTCATCGGCATGGTCGTGTTCGCCCTGGTGATGCGGTCCCGAGAGGGACAGATGATCGCGTCCCGGCTGTACGACTACGTGCGGTTCGGCTGGCTGGTCCCACAGGACGTACCCCTGATCGCGACGCTGCGCGGGCGCAAGGCGCTGCGGCAGAACGCGAAGCGGTACGGGCCTCAGGCCGAAGCTGCCGCGAAGGCGTTCCAGCAGAACGCGACCGAACTGGCGTACCTGCGAGACAAGATCGTCCGCCAGGTGATCGGGCCGGAGGCGCTGGAGACCGAGAAGAAGCTGCTCGACGAGCTGCGCGAGCGGCGGCCGAGTGTGCCGTTCCCGCCGATGCCGGCGTTCGCGCAGGCGGCGCCGCAGTTCCAGGGGCCTCCGATGCAGGGCGGGCCGATGCCTGGAGGGCCGATGCCGGGTGGGCCTGGTGGGCCGGTTCAGGGCGGGCCTGGGGCGGCGCCGTATCCCGGTCCGGGGCCGGTGGCGTACCCGCGCCCGCAGGATGGTTATCCTCCGCCTCAGCCGGGGTATCCCTCGGGTCAACCCGGTTACCCAGCGGGCCAGCCTGGTTACCCACCGGGACCCCCTGGTCAGCAAGGACCGCCGGGGGGATACGGTCCGTATCCACCATCGCAGTGACTGCCACCCGTCCACGCCGCCAAACGGGAACACGATGACTTTGCTTCTGCGCTGTCCGACCGGGCACTCTGTGCTCGTGGACGGACGCCGTGGCTGACATCAGGTCAGCAGCTGGTGAAGGTTCGGAGCCTCAGGTTCCGGACCAGGATCAGCCTGCCCAGGAGCTGGCGAACCTGATCGCCCAGTCAAGCGCCCAGTCAAGCGCGCAGTCCGATGCCAAAGGCAAAGGCTTCTGGCGCCGCCGCCGCCGCAAGAACACCTCCGCTCCCGAACCGAGCACGCCGTCTACGGCGACCACACCGGTCTCCGCTGGCACGGCTGAGCCGGCGAGTACGCCGGAATCCAACGGTGCGCCGAACTCCGCGAGTACGCCGGAGTCCAACGGTGCGCCGGACTCCACGCCGCGTTCCACGGGTACGACGGACTCCGGTGGTACGCCGGTTCCCGCCGGTACCGAGGAATCAGGGGACCAGTCGGCGGCGGGCGCTGAAGCCACGGACGACGCTGCCCAGAAGGGGAGCCCGGACGCCGACTCCGCGGCGGCTGACTCTCAGATCGAGCCCAGCGCCGAGGCTGGGGAGCCGGATGCGGACAAGCCCGTATCCGAGGACGAGCCGACCACTTCACCCGCTGACGAGCCAGCCTCCGATGAGGCCAGCGGCGAGTCATCCGACAGCGCCAACGAGGCTACGTCCGACGCGGCCGAGGCGAAACCGGCCGCAGCTGCCGTCGAGGGCACCCAGCAACCAGTCGCGCCCGCACGTCCGGCTGTCGGCGTTGTTTACGAGCCGGATGAGTCTCCGGACGGCTTTCCCCTCGACTACGGCAACATCATCGTCGGGCTCCCCAAGTCCGAGAAGTCGGAAGAGCAGGCCGCTCCCGAGACCGGCGCAGAGTCCTCAGATGGCGCGCTGGCCGAGGCTGATGCGAGCGCCGAAGAGCACTCCGCCGAGGCTGCGACGGACGAGCCTGCCGGAGACACTGACCCGTCTGCGACCCAGCAGGCCGGGGATGCCCACACCGAGCCGCCTGCCGAGGCTGCGACGGACGAGTCTGCTGGAGAGGCCGACCCGTCTGCTACCGAGCAGGCCGGAGATGCGCCCGCCGAGCCGTCTGCCGAGGCTGCCGACGAGCACGCTGAAGATGCCCCCGCCGGGCCGTCCGATCAGGCTTCCGACGATCCGGCTGAAGTGCCTGCTGCGCAGGGCGAGGGCGACTCGAAGGAGACCGGGGAAAGCGCCCCGGTCGGTGAGGCTGACGAGGCGACCTCCGAGGACGACGGGGCCGCGTCGGCTGCTGACGCTGGCGAGGGTGCTTCGGAGGCCGACGCCGTGGATGCCAGCTCCGAAGGCGCAGATGAGCCCGCCGAGCAGGCTGAAGCTGACCAGTCCGGTGAGGCTGCGGCGGATGACTCCGCTGGAGACGCTGTGCCCGCGGCCGGAGACGCTGAGCCGGCCGCGGGAGAGGCTGAAGCTGCCGCTGGAAGCGCTGAGGCTGCCGCCGGGCAGGGTGAGGGTGACGGCTCCGCTGGGGCCTCCGGGGATGCTGCTGTAGACGCGTCGAGCGAGCAGGGTGGCGCTGACGGCGACGTGGCGGATGAACCGTCTGCAGGTGCTGAGGCTGCTGCGGAGCAGGCGTCGGGCGAGGATGGCGGGGAGGCTGCGCCGGCTGGTGAGGCCGCTGGAGATGCTGAGGCTGTTGCTGAACAGGGTGTAGCGGCTCCGGCTGCCTCGAAGAAGAAGGGTAAGAAGGGTGGGGCGGCCGCTAAGGCTGGCGAGGCCGACTCTCGGGGTGACGGCGAGAGCGGGTCGGCTGCTGAGGCTGAGGAGGGTGCTTCGGAGGACGGCTCCGCGGGAGTCCGCTCCGGGGGCTCGGGTGAGTCGGGCGCCGAGCAGGCTGACGCTGACGAGGCTGGCTCGGAGGTGGGTCGGGCGGCTGAGGAAGCTATTGAGGAGCTGACTGCTGAGGAGTTGGCTGAGCGGTTGGCGGCTGAGCAGGCTGCTATGGCTCTGATTACGGCGTTGATGAAGTTGCGGGGGGCGTTGGCCAACAGTCAGTTGCCGTTGGATGTTGTGGGCGCTGACGAGGCTCGGCAGCAGCAGAAGGCGATGCTGGATCAGCTGGACGACTACCTGCTGCCGCGGCTGGTGCAGTTGGAGGCGCCGGTGCTCGCGGTGGTCGGCGGGTCGACCGGTGCGGGGAAGTCGACGCTGGTGAACACCGTCATCGGGAAGGTGGTCAGCGAGCCGGGTGTGCTGCGGCCGACGACGCGGTCGCCGGTGTTGATCCATCACCCGGCCGACGCGGACTGGTTCGTCGGTGATCGAGTTCTGCCGGGTATGGCGCGGACCAGCGCCGACAGCCCGGGCGGTACGGAGGATGCGGGCCAGTTGCGGTTGGTTGCCGCTGACACTGTTCCGCGCGGCCTCGCGATCCTGGACGCGCCCGACATCGACTCGGTCGTCCAGGCGAACCGCGATCTCGCCACCCAACTGCTGGCCGCGGCCGACCTCTGGCTGTTCGTCACCACCGCCGCCCGGTACTCCGATGCCGTGCCGTGGGACTTCCTGCAGAACGCCTCGGACCGCAGCACGGCTGTTGCCGTCGTCCTGGACCGTGCTCCCGGGGAGACCATCGACGACATCACCGGTCACCTCGCGCAGATGCTGCTCGAGCGTGGGCTGGGTGACTCGCCGCTGTTCTCGATCCAGGAGACCGTTGTTGACAGCAACGGAATGCTGCCGGCCCAGACCGTTGCCTCGATCAAGGACTGGCTGATCGACCTGGCCGCCGACGCAGAGGCGCGGGCGGCCGTCGTCCGCCGTACTCTGCAGGGCGCGGTCAGTGCGATGGTGAAGACGACGCCGCCGTTCGCGACCGCGGTACGCGCGCAGTCCGACACCGCGATCGAGCTGCGGTCGATCGCCGAGTCGGCGTACGACCAGGCGGTGCAAGACCTGGCCAAGGCCGCCCAGGACGGGACGATGATGCGCGGCGAGGTGCTCGCCCGCTGGCAGGAGTTCGTCGGCACTGGTGAACTCCTCAAGGGCCTGCAGACCAACGCCGGCCGCCTGCGCGACAAGGTCAAGAGCTCGCTCGGCAACAAGCCCGCGGAGACCCGCGACGTCAACGACGCGATCGAGTCCGGTCTGGAGTCGCTGCTGCGGGAGCACGCCGCGGAGGCGGCCGAGCGGGCCGAGAAGGCCTGGCAGGGGAGTGCGCCCGGACGCCAGCTGCTCGCCGCCGGAGGCCCCGAGCTCGGCGCGATGTCCGAGGAGTTCCCGGCCGCTGCCGGACGGACCGTCCGCGAGTGGCGGGCCTACGTCCTCGACCTGGTGCGCAAGGAAGGGGCCGACAAGCGCTCGACCGCCCGCATTCTCGAGTACGGCGTGAATGGGCTGGGTCTCTCGCTGATGGTGGCGACGTTCGCCAGCGGAGCCGGGATCCCGAAGGCGGCCGAGACCAGCGTCGGAGCCGGCAGTGCGGTCGTCGGGCAGAAGTTGCTGGAGGCGGTCTTCGGCGACACGGCCGTACAGAGCCTGGTCGAGAAGGCGCGTGAAGACCTTGACGGTAAGGTTCATGCCCTGATGGATGCCGAATTCGCCCGCTATCTGGCTGTCCTTGACCAGCATCCGGTCGATCCCGAGACGGCCAGGCAACTGACTGAGGCCGCGCGCGCGGTGGAGGACTGCACGTGACGGAAACCGTGGATACGGTTGAGGCCCCGGTCCGGGGTGAGACCGACGTCCTGAAGAAGATCGACGCCGTCGAGGCGGCCGCGAAGGCCGGCCAGGGGCGGCTGGATCCGGTGGTGCTCACCGAGGCCACGCAGATCGTGGATCGGTCCGGGCAGCGCCTGCGGATGTCAGGCGAGCTGACGGTGGTCGCGCTGGCCGGTGCCACCGGCTCGGGCAAGTCGTCGCTGTTCAACACGTTGACCGGGCTCGACCTGGCCGCGATCGGCACGCGCCGGCCGACCAGCTCGATGCCGCTCGCCTGCGTGTGGGGCGAAGAGCCGGCCGGTGAAGTCCTGAACTGGCTGGGCATCCCACGCCGGCACCAGGTGCAGCACCGCAGCTCCCTGGAGGAGGCACAGTCCGAGGATCTGGACGGCCTGGTCCTGCTGGACCTTCCCGACCATGACTCGACCGAGGTCGAGCACCGCCTGATCGTCGACCGGCTCGTGGAGCTGGTCGACATGCTCGTGTGGGTGGTGGATCCGCAGAAGTACGCCGATGCCGCCCTGCACAACCGGTACATCAAGCCGTTCACCTCGCATTCCGGGGTGATGGTGTTCGCGCTGAACCACATCGACAAGCTGACGCCGGACCAGCGGAAGAGCTGCCTCGACGACCTCGAGCGGTTGCTCAAGTCGGACGGTCTGAAGTCGCCGACGGTCGTCGGGACGTCCGCGGTCAGTGGTGACGGTCTGGACGAGGTGCGTTCCCTGCTGGTCAAGCGGGTCAGCAACAAGCGCTCCGCCCGCGAACGCCTGTCCGCAGACGTCGACCGGGTCGCAGACCGCATGGCCAGCCAGTGCGGCACCGCGAAGACCCCGGAGATCGACCAGAGCGACATCACCGAGCTCGTCGACTCGTTGTCCGACGCAAGCGGTCTGTCTGTGGTGGTCGACGCCGTACGACGCTCGTACCTGCAGCGCGCGCGGGCAGCGACCGGGTGGCCGCTGACCAAGTGGCTCGGACGATTCCGTCCGGATCCGTTGCGACGGTTGCACGTCGACCAGGTGTCGCGTCAGCAGGGCAAGGCGTTGCGCAAGTCCGCGTCCAACGAGGTCGCGATCGCGCGCTCTTCATTGCCTGCGGCAACACCGGTGCAGCGGGCCCGGATGGACACCGCCGTACGCAACATCACCACCAAGGCCGCTGAGGGTTTGTCTCGTCCGTGGGCCGACTCGGTGCGCTCGGCGATCCGCCGCCGGGAGGAGTCGCTGGGCGACGAACTCGACCAGGCGGTCGCGCGGACCGACCTCGGCGCCTCCGACAACCCTGGTTGGTGGGGTGCTGCCCGGTTCGTCCAGTGGGTGCTGTTCCTGATCACGCTGGGCGGCGGGGTCTGGCTGGCCGCGTTGCTGGTGGCCCGGATCGCCGGCCTGGACGACCCGCCGCTGCCGGAATGGAACGGGATCCCGTACGCGTGGATCATGCTGGTCGGTGGTGCCGTCCTCGGACTCGCGGTCTCGTTCGTCTGCCGGCTCTTCGCGACCAGTGGAGCCGCTCGTCGCTCCCGGCTGGTGGCCAAGGCTCTCCGTGAGGAGCTCGAAAAGGTTGCCGACAGCCACGTTGTCGCGCCGGCCCGCGCAGAGCTCGAGGCCTACACCACCTGCCGCGACAACCTCGCCATCGCTCGCGACTGACCCCGCGTCCGTCGGACGGGGCCGGTCGCGCGCGCCTGGCTGGCGGCTCAGAGCTCGGCGTCGGGGGCGTACTGCGCCATGGAGATCTTGGCGGCCTCGGCCAGATCCGACTCGTCCGTCGTGCCCGAGGAGCGGACGGCCTCGATCCAGACCCGGACCGACTGCTCGTTGTACTTGACGACCTCGGGCGAGTTGGCCATCTCGACGGGGTCCGCGTCCGCCGGAAGCTCGCCGGTGACGTAGAGCGCGAGGCCGAGCAAGCCGCCGTCCCACCCTGGCCCGACCCAGAGTGCCCCGGAACCGCCGGGAGCGGGCGGTTCGCTCATCGAGTGCTCGAGCTCGAGGTCGGTCGAGGATCCGGACGCGGTGAGACGGAGCTCGAGGAGACTCGTGGGTCCACCGAACGTGACCCGGAGAGCCTTGGGTGGCTCGCATTCCAGGATCTCGCCGCCGGCGTTGCCCTCCAGTTGGAAGCTGCCGCCGACTCTGAGATCGCCGGTCACCGGCATGAACCAGCGCTTCATCCGCTCGGGGTCCGTCAGCGCGTCCCACAGCTCCTCCGGGGCGGCCTGGTACGTGCGGCGCATCCGCACGGTCACCGTCTCCCCGGTGCGGCTGACCTCGCGCTGGACCGCGTTGATGTGCTCGAGGATGTCGATCACGGGTGGTTCCCTCTCTCGCTCGGCTGGAGTGCAGCCCACAATGCCGGTCAAGGCTTATATAAGTCAATACTGAGATAGTCAGGCCGCGGCCGATTCCGGTGCCTGGCTGTCGGCGGTCAGGGGGAGCGTGGTGACGGCGTACTCGTCGGTTGGGTACGGCGAGGCGGATGTCTCGGCCGGAGCGGGCGAAAGGACGGATGTGGCCTCGCTGGGAGAGCTTGCCGCGGCGGAGCGAGGCGCGGCCTTGGTGAAGGTGGTGGTGCCTCGGGTCAGGTCGTGGCCCACGGAGAACGCTTCGAGCACGACCCGGCTGCGGGACTCGCCGGCGTCGTCGGTCCACACGTGGGTCCGCAGCCGGCCGGTGACGATCACCGGCTGGCCGATGCGCACCGATTCGAACGCGTTCTGGGCCAGGCCGCGCCAGCACTCGACGCTGAACCAGGTCGTCGGCTTGTCGACGTACGTATTGAGGACGCGGTCGAACTGCCGTGGGGTCGACCCCATCCGAAACGTCGCGTGCGGGACCTGCCCGATCTCCTTGAAATCCGGGTCACTGCCGACCCAGCCCAGCACCGTCACATAGGTCTCGCCGAGGCTCATGATGGCCACCTTCCGTCTGATCGCGATTCCGCTGTCACCCGAGAAGATGCAGGCGTCGCACCCCGTCCGCCCGGCCGACTTCGGATCTGTGGACAACCGAGGGCTGGTTGGGAACCGGTGGGTCCGAGCACATAGGCTCTGGGGTATGGCGGAATTCATCTACACCCTTCGCAACGTCCGGAAGGCACACGGCGACAAGGTCGTTCTCGACAACGTCACGCTGAACTTCCTCACCGGCGCGAAGATCGGCGTGGTCGGGCCGAACGGCACCGGTAAGTCCTCGCTGTTCAAGATCATGGCCGGACTCGACCAGCCCTCCAACGGCGAGGCCCGGCTGGCCGAGGACGCGACGGTCGGGATCCTGCTGCAGGAACCGCCGCTGACCGAGGGCAAGACGGTCCTGGAGAACGTCGAGGAAGGTGTCGGCGACACCAAGCAGAAGCTGGACCGCTTCAACGAGATCTCCGCCGAGCTGGCCGACCCGGACGCCGACTACGACACGCTGCTGGCCGAGATGGGTGACCTGCAGACCGAGCTGGACCACCGCAACGCCTGGGACGTCGACGCCCAGCTCGAGCAGGCGATGGACGCGTTGCGGTGTCCGCCGGCCGACGCGCTCGTCGACAACCTGTCCGGTGGTGAGCGCCGCCGGGTCGCGCTGTGCAAGCTGCTGCTGCAGCAGCCCGACCTGCTGCTGCTCGACGAGCCCACCAACCACCTGGACGCGGAGTCCGTGCTGTGGCTCGAGCAGCACCTGCAGAAGTACGCGGGCGCCGTCCTGGCGATCACCCACGACCGGTACTTCCTGGACAACGTGGCCGAGTGGATCCTGGAGCTCGACCGCGGTCGCACGTACGGGTACGAGGGGAACTACTCGAAGTACCTGGAGACCAAGCAGGAGCGGCTCGTCGTCGAGGGCCGCAAGGACGCCAAGCGGCAGAAGATCCTGGAGCGCGAGCTCGAGTGGGTCCGGTCCAACGCGAAGGGCCGGCAGTCCAAGAGCAAGGCGCGCCTGCAGCGGTACGAGGAGCTGGCGGCCGAGGCGGAGCGCTCCAAGAAGCTGGACATCGACGAGATCAACATCCCGCCGGGTCCGCGCCTGGGCAGCACGGTGCTCGAGGTCTCCAAGCTGGAGAAGGGCTTCGGCGACCGCAAGCTGATCGACGGCCTGAGCTTCTCGCTGCCGCGGGCCGGCATCGTCGGCGTCGTCGGCCCGAACGGTGTCGGCAAGTCGACGCTGTTCCGGATGATCATCGGCGAGGAGCAGCCGGACGCCGGTTCGCTCCGGCTCGGCGACACCGTCAAGGTCTCGTACGTCGACCAGTCGCGTGGCGGCCTGGACCCGAAGAAGACGGTCTGGCAGCAGGTGTCCGACGAGCTCGACTACATCAAGGTGGCGAACTTCGAGATGCCGAGCCGGGCGTACGTCGCCTCGTTCGGCTTCAAGGGCCCGGACCAGCAGAAGCCGACCGGCGTCCTGTCCGGCGGTGAGCGGAACCGGCTGAACCTGGCGCTGACGCTGAAGATGGGCGGCAACCTGCTGCTCCTCGACGAGCCGACCAACGACCTGGACGTGGAGACCCTGCAGTCGCTGGAGGACGCGCTGCTGGAGTTCCCCGGCTGTGCGGTGGTCGTGTCCCACGACCGGTGGTTCCTGGACCGCGTGGCGACGCACATCCTGGCCTGGGAGGGCAGCGAGCAGGACCCGGCCCAGTGGTTCTGGTTCGAGGGCAACTTCGCGTCGTACGAGGCGAACAAGGTCGAGCGGCTGGGGCCGGAGGCGGCTCGCCCGCACCGGGTCACCTACCGCAAGCTCACCCGCGACTGACCCGGATCCGCGCGGTGGGTCTACGTCGGCAACTGTCGGCGTAGACCCACTCACCCAGCCGACTCTCACCCACCCGGGGTGAGGAAATCGCCCTGCCGTCGGGGGAGGCTGCCACTGACCACCCGGCAGTCGATGGGAGCAGCGCGATG
Source organism: Kribbella sp. NPDC026596 (assembly GCF_040638415.1). Classification (NCBI taxonomy): domain Bacteria; kingdom Bacillati; phylum Actinomycetota; class Actinomycetes; order Propionibacteriales; family Kribbellaceae; genus Kribbella; species Kribbella sp. NPDC026596. The sequence continues at coordinate 12,656 of NZ_JBEZYF010000031.1, forward strand.
GCGACACTGACCGTTTGGAAGTTCGAAACCCCTACGGGGGCAGACCAGGCCATCTCCACCTTGGAGACGCTGGCCAAGCAGAAGCTGATCAACATCCACGACGCCGCGACGGTGTCGTGGCAGCCGGATGCGAAGAAGCCCAAGACCAGGCAGCTGAACAACCTGACGGGTGCAGGAGCGATGGGTGGCATGTTCTGGGGCATGCTCTTCGGGCTGATCTTCCTGGTGCCGCTGCTCGGTGCCGCCATCGGGGCCGCGACCGGTGCGATCGCCGGATCGCTGACGGACGTCGGGATCGACGACAGCTTCATCAAGTCCGCCCGCGACAAGATCACGCCAGGCACGTCGGCGCTGTTCCTGATGTCGAGCGATGCGGTGACCGACAAGGTGAAGGCGGCGTTCGAGGAGAACGGTGAGTTCAAGCCTGAACTCATTCAGTCCAACCTGTCGAACGAGCAGGAAGCGGCGCTCCGCGAGATGATCGCCGGCTGAGACTCCTACGGTCCGGGCAAGGCAACTGAGCGTCACCCGCGAGGGTGGCGCTCAGTTTGCCCACTCTCTCAGGATGTCGAGTTGGCTCGGTGCGCGGCGGCCTGGGGGTCGGCCGTGGATCCGAGGTCCGCCCGGACGGCGCCCCAGCGCGCGGTGAGCGCGAACAGGATGACGGTGTCCAGCGCGATCATCAGCAACGACCAGACGGGGTACGCGCCGAGCCACGCGATCTGGATGACGAGGTGCACCGCGACGAGCACGATCGCGGTGATCCGGGCCCAGGTCTGCGCCGCCAGCAGCCCGGCGCCGGCGGCGAGCATCAGCAGACCGGCGATCAGGAGCACCCAGCCCCATCCGGTCACGTCGACGACGACCAGATTGTTCGGCGTCAGCGCCAGCCGCTTGTCGTCGACCAGCGCGATGATGCCTTCGAGGACGTTGATCAGGCCGGTCACCAGGAGCATCGTGCCGGCGAACAGGGCCCAGCCCGCCCAGGCCGGGCTTCCCTTCGAAACCATCTGGCACTCCATTCTCGCGGGCGTAAGCCGCTGCCGGGCGGCAGCGGCAGACCACACTTGGATGCTGACCTCGTCACGCAGCGGAACGGATCACCCGGCAGGGGTGAGGGACGCAGCGTGATCAGCTCCCGTCGGCCCTGCGTCCGCGTTTGAGGGTCAGGCCAGGATGCGCGCCTTCTGTTGGGCGAACTCCTCGTCGGTGAGAATTCCCTGGTCCTTCAGGGCCGCCAGATCCTTCAGTTGGCTGATCACGTCGACCTGGGGCGGCGGCGCGGCCGGCTGCGGTGGCGGTGCGGCAGGCTGCGGTGGCGGTGCGGGCGGCTGCTGCTGGTCCATTTGTTGCTGCTGGTCGTAGGACTGTGCGTCGGCCTTCTGCTGGGCCTTCGCTTGTTGATGCCGTGACACACCACCGGCGACCGCAGTCGCCGTACCGGCAACGACCGCCGTCCGGGCCATCGTGCCGATCAGGCCTGGGCGGCCAACTCTCCCCATTCCACGTCGCAACATCGCAGGTTCCCTCTCACCCGTCGTTCTGGAGCGCCGTCAACCGGCCGCGATGCCGGTCAGCGCCTTGGTCACGATCTCGTGCGGAATCCGCTCGCCGGCCGTGATCTGGCCACCGGCGTCCCGGATCGTCTGCGCGAGCCGCGCGGCCCACCGGTCCTCCCAGACGAGCAGCGCCGCCGAACTGTTCGGTGCGAGGACCTCGGCCGCCATCTGCAGGTCCTCCTCGTTCAGGACACCGCCGGCCTCGCCGTCGACGGTGGCGAATCCGAACTCGAGGACATCGTCCAGGGCGTCGAACTCCAGGACGCTCACGGTCTCGTCGGCGTCCTTCTTGATGAAGACGACGTCGAGGATGCGGATCACCTTGTTGTCCACCAGCTCCGCGAGAGCCGGCACGATCTCGCCCTTGAACCGATTCCCCGGGAACTCGATCACCACATACTCGACAGGCCCCACGCCGTCCATGTTCTCTCCCTCGCCGGACGATCTCAGTGGCAGCACGGTAGGCCGGGCGGGATGGCCCCACATCATCCCACGGGGGTGAGGGCTCAGGTGTGGAGTTCGTGGTCGGCGAGGACCTCTTCGACGACGGGGATGTCCGCGGTGATCAGGGCTTTCCACAGCGCCCAGGCGCGGGCTCGGGCCCAGGTGGCGGGGTCCTGCTGGACGGCCTCCCGGAAGGTTGCGCGGGACGTGCCGGAGAAGAATGTGTAGGCGATCACCAGGTCGCACGCCGGGTCGCCGACCCCGCATGTTCCGAAGTCGATGACGGCCGACAGCCGTCCGTCCCGTACCAGGAGATTGCCGCTCGCGATGTCGCCGTGGAACCACACCGGCGCCCGGTCCCACGAGGTTGCGAGCGCGGCGTCCCAGACCTCACGCGCCAGATCGATGTCGATCCGGCCCTTCAGTACGGCGAGGGCCTCGAGAGTCTCGTCGTGGTAGTACTCGGGCGGCGCACCGCGGTAGAAGCTGTGCGCGCCGGCGATCGGCCCGCCGGTGGCGTCGACGCTCTGCAGCGCCAGGATGAACCCGGCGATCGACCGGGCGAGCTCGTCCAGGTCGGCGACAGTCTCAGGCGACGCGGTCTCGCCGGGGATCCAGCGGCGGATCGCCCAGTGGTACGGGTATCCCTCGCCCGGTGAGCCCTTCGCCACGGCCTCGGGGATAGCGACAGGCAAGGCCGGCGCGAGGATCGGCAGCCACTGGTGTTCCTTGTGGACGGCCGCGACGTAGCTCTCGTGCGTGGGCAGCCGTGCGGTCAGCTCATCGCCGAGCCGGTACGTTCGGTTGTCCCAGCCGTCGATCTTGACCGGCGTCACCGGCAGGTCGGCGCACTGCGGGAACTGCTGCGCGATCAATCGGCGTACCAGTGCGGCGTCGATGCCGGCCCGGCCGTCTTGCTGGTTATCCGTCACGCGGTAAGACTGTCGAAACCGGGTGACGGACTCAAAAGGCTTTAGCTCCGGGCTTCAGCGTTGTCGACCGCGTCCGCGAGGAACGCCGAGATCGTCCGCAGTTCGTCGACGGTGCGAGTCGCCAGGACCTCCTGCATCCGCGAACCCTGCTCGGCGTACAGCGGAACCAGCTTGTCCTGGATCGCCTCCGGCGACGGCGTGACGACGACCTTGCGGCGATCGCCCGGGTCGGCCCGACGGGTGACGAAGCCATGCGACTCCAGCCGGTCGATGACGCCGGTGACCGTGCCGGACGTGAGTCCTGTGTGCTCGGCGAGCTGCCGTGGCGTGAGCGGGCCGTACGTCTGCAGCAGCGTCATGAACTGCGAGTCGCTGGCGCCCAGGCCCACCTTCGCGGAGACCGCGTGGTTGTACAGCACCATTTCGGCGATGAACCGGATCATCCGCTGTTGGATCTCGCCGGCGAGCTCTTCTCGGGAACTGGTCATGGCCACCTCAGCATAGGGCTTGCATTTCTCTCGGATCGCCAAGATACTCGGACTACCAAGATACTTGAAGATCCGAGATAAAGGAGCAGGCGATGAAGGTGCTGGTGATCGGTGGCGGGACCGGCGGGCTGGCGTTGGCGCACGGTCTGCGGCGGGCGGGGATCGGCGTGACCGTGTTCGAGCGGGACGCGCTGCGGACGGACGGCCTGCATGGCTACCGGGTCGGCATCGACCCCGACGGCAGCCGGGCGCTGCATGCGCTGCTGCCGCCGGAGCTCTACGACACGTTCGTGGCGACCAAGGCCCGCGACCCGAAGTACTTCAACATGCTCACCGAGGACCTCAAGGAGGTCCTGTCGATGGAACTCCCTGAGTCGACCGACCCGGTCGAGAGCGAGAAGTCGATCAGTCGGATGACACTCCGACAGGTGCTGCTGACCGGTCTCGACGACGTGGTCGAGTTCGGCAAGGAGTTCACCCACTTCGAGCAGCGCGGCGACCAGGTGACGGCGTACTTCGCCGACGGTACGCACGCCACCGGCGATCTCCTGGTCGCCGCCGACGGCTCGGGCTCACGGGTACGGCGTCAGTACCTGCCGCAGGCGAGGACCGAGGAGACCGGGATCGTCGCGATCGCCGGGAAGCTGCCGATCACCGGGGAGAGCGCGAAGCTTGTGCCGCCGAAAGTGTTCGAGGGGATCTCGATTGTCAGTGCGCCGCGTGGACTCGCCTGCATCGTGCACGTGATGGAGTTCCAGTGGGACCGCGATGGCAACGTCAAACACGGCATCGGCGGCAACACCGAGGAGCTGATCCGCCGCTGGCCCGGACTGCAGTTCGACAACACCCGCGACTACATCAACTGGGGGCTGTCCGGGACCAAGGACAAGCTGCCGGCCAACATCATGGATCTGCGCGGGCAGGAGCTGACCGACGTCGCCCTGGAGATCACGCCGGGCTGGCACCCGAACCTGCGCCGCCTGTTCGAGCTGGCCGATCCCGGCACCTGCTTCCCGGTGAACATCTGGACCTCGGTCCCGCTCGAGCCGTGGGAGACGACGAATGTGACGCTGCTCGGTGACGCGATTCACACCATGACGCCGGGGCGTGGTGTCGGCGCGAACACGGCCCTGCGGGACGCGGTGAACCTGTGCCGGAAGCTGATCGAGGTGCGTGACGGCCGGCAGCAACTGATCCCGGCCGTGCGTGAGTACGAGGCCAAGATGATCGAGTACGGCTTCGACGCGGTGCTCAAGTCACGGGCGCAGATGACGTCGGACGACCCGGTGCACAAGCCGGTGATCGGGCGGCTGGCGCTGGCCGGGATGCGAACCGCGATGCGCACCGTCAACCACCTGCCACCGGTCAAGCGGCGGATGCGCGACTCGATGATGGCCTACCGCGGAGCGGACCGGGACGAGCTCATTCTGGAGATCACCCCGGCCCAGGCCGCGGGATGAGTCAGCGCTGCCCGATGTGCTCCGACACGGCGTCGAACACGCGGCCCACCGCGGAGAAGTCCTCGGGGGTGGCCAGGTCGACGAGGTTCTCCCGAACGCCCTCGACGTGGTACGGCGCTGCCGTCTCGAGCAGCCCGAATCCGGCTTCGGTCAGCTCGGCCCACACGCCGCGCTTGTCGCTCGTGCACGACGTACGCCGGACCAGGTCAGCGGCCTCGAGCCGTCCGACGGTGTGGGTCAGCCGGGAGCGGCTCTGGTGCAGCCGGTCGGCCAGGTCAGCCATCCGGAGCCGCCGGTCGGGCGCCTCGGAGAGCCTGACCAGGATCTCGTAGTCGTTGATTCCGATGCCGAAGCGGCGCAGGTCGTCGTCCAGCTTGGCCATCAGGCGTGCGGTCCCCAGCAGGTAGGCCCGCCACGCCACCTGCTGCTCGGCGTCCAGCCACCGGGTTTCAGTCGTCGTCGTCACGGCAACAGTGTACCGGGAATGTAGTTGACTTTTAAACCGTTACTTCCTACTGTCGTAGCCAGAGATTGAAATTTGAACATCCGCGTCCCCCGGCTGCGTCGCCCCCGACCAGTAGGAACACCTTCCCGAGAGGAAACAATGAGCGAGACCGTTACGACCGGCACGACCCCCACTACCAGCATTCCTGGCCTGGTTGCCGGTACTTATGCGCTCGACACCGCGCACAGCGAGATCGGCTTCACCGTACGGCACCTGATGACCAAGGTCCGCGGCACCTTCCAGGAGTACGCCGGCGAGATCGTCGTCAAGGACTCGCTGGAGGAGTCGACCGCCAACGTCACCGTCGAGCTGGCCTCCGTGCACACCCGCAGCGAGCAGCGCGACGGGCACCTGCGCTCCGGCGACTTCTTCGACGCCGAGAACAGCCCGAAGATGACCTTCACCAGCACCGCCTTCAAGCCGGAGGGCGACGACTACGTCCTGGCCGGCGAGCTGACCATCAAGAACGTCACCAAGCCGGTCGAGCTCGCGGTCGAGTTCCTCGGCGTGGACCAGAACGCGTACGGCCAGACCATCATCGGCTTCGAGGCCTCCACCTCGATCAGCCGCAAGGACTGGGGCATCGACTTCAACGTGCCGCTCGAGGGTGGCAAGCTGCTGATCGGTGACAAGGTGGACATCCACCTCGACGTCCAGGCCGCCCTCCAGGCCTGACGCACACGTCAAAGCCCCGCACCTGCACAGGTGCGGGGCTTTGCTATGCCTGGACCATCCGGTGCGCGAGGTCGGCATACAGCTTGCCCAGCGTTTCCGGGTCGCCGCGGTGTGGTGTGTACCACCGGGCGACGTCGATGGAGAGCGAGAGTACGGCGAGGGTCGTGCCGGGCAGGTCGGGGACGGCGAAGGATCCGTCGCGTACGCCGTCGGCCAGCACCTGCTCGATCTGCGTGGAGATGGCTCGCCGGATCGTCGCCACTTCGGCGAGGTGGTCGGGGGTGAGCGCGGCAAGCTCGTACTGCACGACCCGCGCGATCGTGTGGTGTTGCGCGTGCCAGGCCGTGAACGCGGAGACGAGGGAGCGCAGCCGGTCCGCGGGAGTCGATCCCTGGTCGGCCGAGCGCAGTACGTCGAGGGCCGCATTGTGGCCGTACAAGCTGATCTCGAAGAGCAGGCGCTCCTTGGACGGGTAGTGCACGTACAGCGCGGCCGGACTCATCCCCGCGCGGGACGCGATGTCGCGGGTCGTGGTGGCCTGGAATCCGCGCTCGGCGAACGCGTCGACGGCGCCGGTGAGCAGCCGGCGGGCGGCGGCCGGCTGGACGTGCTCCCAGACGAGGGGACTGGTGACTGCGGACACGTTGACACCCTGCCTCAAGTTCGCGAAGCTAAGCAAGCGCTTAGTGATTCATCTCAGATCTCGGGGAGGCCCCAGATGGACCGCGTCATCTTCCATGAGGACCATCACGCATTCCGGGCGAGCGCGAAGGAGTACTGCGACCGCTCGCTGGTGCCGCGGATGGAGCAGTTCCTCGAAGAGAAGACGATCGACCGGGCCGCCTGGCTGGAGGCCGGCAAGCAGGGCTTCCTGGGCCTCGACGTGCCGGAGGAGTACGGCGGTTCGAGCGTGGGCGACTACCGGTTCAACGCGGTGTTCGCCGAGGAGGTCTCCAAGGTCTCCGCGTCGCTGTCGAGCTGCTTCGGCATCCACTACGACTGCGTCGCGCCGTACCTGGTGGATCTGGGCACCGAGGAGCAGAAGCAGCGCTGGCTGCCGAAGTTCTGCTCCGGTGAGTACGTCGCCGCGATCGGGATGACCGAGCCGTCCGGCGGGTCCGACCTGGCCGCGCTGAAGACGACCGCGAAGAAGACTGACGGCGGGTGGGTGCTGAACGGGTCGAAGACCTTCATCACCAACGGCGACATGGCCGACCTCGTCATCGTCGCGGCGCGCACCGATCCGTCCAAGGGCGCCAAGGGCATCACGCTGTTCGTGGTCGAGGAGGGCATGGAGGGCTTCGCCCGCGGCCGCAAGCTGGACAAGGTCGGCCAGACCGAGTCGGGGACGTCGGAGCTGTTCTTCGAGGACGTGTTCGTCGGTGACGACAATGTGCTCGGCGAGGTCGACCGTGGCTTCATCCACATGATGGAGCGGCTGGCGCAGGAGCGGGTCGGGGCGGCGGTGTCGAACATCGCGCAGGCGACCCAGATCCTGGACGAGACGATCGAGTACGTGAAGCAGCGCAAGGCGTTCGGCCAGCCGGTCGGCTCCTTCCAGTACAACAAGTTCGTGATCGCCGAGCTGGTCACCAAGGCCGAGGTCACCCAGGCGTACGTCGACAACGCGATCGTCGCGCACGACGAGGACCGGCTGTCGGCCGTGGACGCGGCGAAGGTGAAGTGGTGGAGCGCCCAGGTGCAGAACGAGATCCTGGACGCGTGCGTCCAGCTGCACGGCGGCTACGGCTACATGAACGAGTACCGGGTCGCGCGGGCCTGGCGGGACGCCCGGGTGACGAAGATCTGGGCCGGCTCGAACGAGATCATGAAGGAACTCATCGGCCGCGACCTCGGCCTGTAGAAGGGAACCTCAGTGCCTGAAGCAGTCATCGTGTCCACGGCCCGCTCGCCGATCGGTCGCGCGTACAAGGGGTCGCTGACCACGATCCGGCCGGACGACCTCGCCGTCCAGATGATCCAGGCGGCGGTCGGCAAGATCGGGCTGACCGGCGACCAGATCGAGGACCTCGCGCTCGGGTGTGCGGAGCCGCACGACGAGCACGGTGGCAACATGGCCCGCCGGGTCGCGGTGCAGCTCGGTTGGGACAACACGCCGGCGACCACGGTCAACCGGTTCTGCGCGTCGTCGACACAGACCGCGCGGATGGCTTTCCATGCGATCAAGTCCGGCGAGGGCGATATCTTCGTCAGCGCCGGCGTCGAGTGCGTGTCGCGGTACAAGAACTTCGGTTCCGCCGGCGTCGGCGACCCGAGCTCGTTCAACCCGCTCTTCACCGACGCGGTGCAGCGGACCGAGAAGTACGCCGAGACCAACGACACCTGGCACGACCCGCGCGCGGACGGCCAGATCCCGGACATCTACATCTCGATGGGGCAGACCGCGGAGAACGTGGCGACGCTGCGGGGCATCACGCGGGCCGAGCAGGACGTGTTCGGCGTCCGCTCGCAGAACCTGGCCGAGAAGGCGCTCGGCAACGGCTTCTTCGAGCGTGAGATCGTCCCGGTGACGTTGCCGGACGGGACTGTGGTGAGCAAGGACGACGGTCCGCGGGCGGGCACCACGCTCGAAGGGGTCAGCGGGCTGAAGCCGGTGTTCCGTCCGGACGGCACGGTCACGGCCGGCAACTGCTGCCCGCTGAACGACGGCGCCGCGGCGGTCGTGATCATGAGCGACACCAAGGCCCGCGAGCTCGGCCTCACGCCGCTGGCGCGGATCGTGTCGACCGGAGTGAGCGGTCTGTCGCCGGAGATCATGGGCCTCGGTCCGGTCGAGGCGTCGAAGCAGGCGCTGGCCCGGGCCGGGATGAGCATCAACGACATCGACCTGGTCGAGATCAACGAGGCCTTTGCCGTGCAGGTGATCGGCTCGGCGCGGGAGCTCGGCATCGACGAGGACAAGCTGAACGTGCACGGTGGCGCGATCGCGCTCGGGCACCCGTTCGGTTCGACCGGTGCGCGGATCATGACCACGCTGGTGAACGGACTGCAGTTCGAGGACAAGCAGTTCGGCCTCGAGACGATGTGCGTCGGCGGTGGCCAGGGCATGGCGGTCGTCCTCGAGCGCCTGAGCTGATGAGCCTGGAGAACCGTACGGCGATCGTCACCGGAGCATCCCGGGGGATCGGGCTGGCGATCGCGCAGCGCCTGGTGGCCGATGGCGCTCGCGTGGTGATCACCGGCCGCACCCAGGAGACGCTCAACGAGGCGGTCGAGATCCTGGGTGGCCGCAAGCATGCGCTCGCGGTGGCCGGCAAGGTGGCCGATCCCACCCATCGCGGGACGGTGGTCGCCGCGGCGGTGGCGACGTACGGGTCGGTGGATCTGCTGGTGAACAACGCCGGGATCAACCCGATCTACGGCAAGCTGCTCGACGTCGACCAGACCGTCGCGATCAAGATGGTCGACACCAACGTGCTCGCCGCGATCGCATGGGTGAAGGCGTGCCGGGATGCGTGGATGCGCGAGCACGGTGGCGCCGTGGTCAATGTGTCGTCGCTGGCCGGTCTGGCGCCGTCACCCGGCATCGGCTGGTACGGCGCGACCAAGGCGATGCTGTCCCGGGTGACGGCGGAGCTGGCGGTCGAGCTGGCTCCGGAGATCCGGCTCAACGCGGTGGCTCCGGCGGTGGTGAAGACCAAGTTCGCCGGAGCCCTCTACGAAGGACGTGAGGACAAGGTCGCGTCGACGTACCCGCTGCGGCGGTTGGGCCGGCCGGAGGACGTCGCCTCGCTGGTGTGGTTCCTGCTGTCCGACGAGGCGTCGTGGATCACCGGCCAGACCATCACCATCGACGGCGGACTCACCCTGAACGGCGGGATCGTCTAGGGCTGACGTCCCTGCCACGCGGCCAGCTTGTCGTACGGCGCTGCGTCGTCGGCGACCCGTACGACGGGGCCGAACGGGACATGTCCGCCACGAGGCTCGGCCGGAATGGCGCGCTGCGCCAGCGGAAGGCAGTAGACCGCGAGTGAGTCGTCCAGCAGGTCGGTGTGGCCGGTCGCCTTGGCGAGGTCCCACGAGTGGGTGGTGAGCTCGCTGGTGTAGGCGCCGATGGCGGCGGCTCCGGGCAGACTTCCCCAGGGCAGCCTGCAGGTCCGGCCGAGGACGGCGTTGTCGACCAGGGTCGTGTCGAGCCGCGACCGGCGTTCCTTCCAGGTGCCCATGACGTCGGTGGCAGTGGTGATCGAGGGGATGTCGAGTGCGTTCCCGCCGTTGAGTGCGAGGTCGATCCGGCCCACCACGGACAGCAGGTGGCCGCGCAGGGTGCTGACGTCGTACTCCGGGCACGGCGTCGGCAGCTCGAGGTCTTCGGAGCCGACGGCGTCCATCAGTTGCTGCGTCTGGTCCAGGGCGCGGATGAGCATCGGGCGGGGGTCATTGACGAGGTTGTTCATGGAGACAGCCTCGCGGGATAAACAAGACATCTTCTGTCGCATATTGTTGAGGTTGTGCGAGCCGACCGGTTGTTGCAGATCATCCTGCTGTTGCAGCGGCATCCGCGGTTGAGTGCGCGGGAGCTGGCCGAGCGGCTGGAGGTGTCGACGCGCACGGTCATGCGTGACATGGAGGCGTTGTCGGCGGCCGGCGTACCCGTCTACACCGAGCGTGGGCGCAACGGGGGTTGTGTGCTGCTGCCGGGGTATCGGGCTGATGTGAGTGGGCTGACGCCACGCGAGGCCCAGGCTTTGTTCGCGTGGTCGGGGCGGGCGGCGTTGTCGGAGGAGCTGGGGCTGCGGGACGCGTTGCAGTCCGCGATGGGCAAGTTGTCGTCGACGCTGCCACTGGCGCTGCAGGACGACGCCGACGCCTTGTCAGGTGCGATCGTGGTGGACCGTCGCCGGTGGTTCGCGGAGGCCGAAGACCACGGTGCACTGCCGGTACTGCGGCAAGCGGTGGTGAACCGGCGACGGGTGCGACTGCGGTACGCGTCCGCGAGTGAAGGGCTCCAACGCCGGACCGTCGATCCGTGGGGACTGGTCGAGCAGGCCGGACGTTGGTATCTCGTAGCCGCGCATCGTGGCGCGGCTCGGATGTACCGGGTGTCACGCGTCGAGCAGGTCGATGTGCTCGAGGAGGCAGCGGTCCGGCCTGACGGTTTGGACGTACGCGCGGAGTGGGACCGGCTGCGGTCCGGGCTCGAGCAGCAGGCGCCGGTCGGCGTGGAGGTGGAGGTGCGGGTTCATCCGGACCGCGTCGGGCTGATCCGCCGGATCGCCACCCCGATGCTTGCCAAGGGCACCATTGCCCAGGAGGTGCCGTCGGACGACGAGTGGCCGCACCTGTCCCTGCACTTCCGTGTCCGCGAGGCAGCCTGCGGCGTACTGCTTGGCTTCGGCGGAGACGTCGAAGTAGTCCAGCCGGTCGAGCTGCGCGGCCGGCTGCTCGAGTTGGCGGCCGCCGCCGTTGCCACCTACTCCTGACGCCGGGCAACGAAGGTCTGACGCAGGAGGACGCGGCCGTCGTCGGTCTCGTCCTCGTTGCGCCAGTCGAAGCTGGTCTCGGTGATGTTGGTGAAGGCCCAGCGGGTGTTGGCGGCCTGCGCGGAGAGCGTGATGGAGTCGCCGTCGGCATGGGCGATGAACGGCATGACGAACGCGGCCTTCGGGCCCAGCCAGGTGGAACGGAAGGCGTTCAGCTCGGGGTCGTGGATCCGGATCGACAGACCCCACTCGCCGTCGCCGTCGGTTGCGCGGGCGGCGCGGCTGGGGGTGATCCAGATGTCGGCGACCGCCCGGCCGTCGAGAGCCCAGGCGAAGTGCCACTCGCCCTTGGTCTGCCGGCTGACGTTGCCGTCATCGTCGTACCAGGCGACGTCGAGATCCCAGCTGCCGATCAGCGGGGCGAAGGGCTGGAAGGCGTCTGCGTACTCGGGACGCGGCGCGTCGGAGACCATCAGGCCGGCGAGAACCCGTGCGGCGGAGGCGCCATCGGTAACCTGCATGAAAGCCATTTACTCCTGACATCGTGGAGCTCGTCAAGAGAAAAGCGGACGCCCCGCCACCGGTGACCCCGTCGCGTCCCAGCACGATGGCACTTCCGGTAGTCGGGGCGATCAGTCCGACAGCACCGGCTAACTGTAGTGCCAGTCCGGTGCACAGCAGAATCACAAGTCGCGCACCCCCGTTGCGATCGCGTTGCGACCTTAATGCGTGGCGTGTGGCACCTCTCGTGGTTAGGGTCCGGGCATGACGACAGGGGTGGTGATCCGGTCGGCGGTGGCTGATGACGCCGACGGGATAGCGGCGCTACGACGGGCGGTCTACTCGTACAAGGTGATGTCGGCGGCGGCCACCCGGCACATGATCACCGTGCAGACACCGGGGCAGCGGTTCCTGCCGCTGGTCGCGGAGTCCGGTGGTGAAGTGGTCGCCTGGGGGTCTGCCGGGCTGAACGTCTGGACCAGTGAGCCGGGTCAGAGCGAGGTGTCCATCTACGTGCACCCCGACCATCGCACGCAGGGCATCGCCACCGCCCTGGCCGATCGGCTCCATCAGCACCTGACCGAGGTCGGCGCGATCCGGGTCCGGGCCTTCGTCCACCCCGACGGCCTCGAGTTCGCCCGGAACCTCGGGTACGACGGGACCCGGCAGATGCATTTCTCCGGGGTCGACCCGCGATCGCTGCCCGAGCAGCCGGAGACCCCGGACGGCATCGAGCTCGTGACGCTGGACCAGGTCGATCCGCGGCGGGTCCACACCGCCGACGCGATCGCCACGCTGGACGAGCCGAGTGACTCGCCGCTGGACTCGATCGAGTACGACCAGTGGTTCGAGGAGGTCTGGCAGGGCCCGGCGCTGGACAAGTCGCTGAGTGTGGCCGCGATGGCGGGTGACGAGGTGGCGGCGTTCACCGCGGTCGAGACCGCCGGCGACCGTGCCTGGTCGGGCATGACCGGGACGATCCCGGCGTACCGGGGTCGCGGGCTGGCCAAGCTGGTCAAGTCCGTCGCCCTTCGCCGGGCGGCCGCCGCAGGGATCACCGCCGCGTACACGTCGAACGACGACGAGAACGGCCCGATGCTTGCCGTCAACAACTGGTTGGGCTACCAGCGCGTCCAGACCGAGCTGGGTCTGCTGCGCACGCTGTGACCACGGTCGGCTTCGACCGCATCCAGCACCTGATCCGGGTGCCGTTGACGGTCGGCGGGGAGGAGTACAGGTTCCTGGTCGACACCGGGATCGGGATCACGGTGGTGTCGTCGGCGCTGGCGGCTCGTGCCGATGTCCAGGCGACCGGTGCGTCGTTCACCGGCCGGCGGATGTCCGGTCAGGCCGTCGAGACACCGCTGGTCCGGCTGCCGTTGGTCGAGCTCGGTGAGTACGCCGTCGATGCGCACGTTGCCGGAGTCGCCGACCTCGGGGATATCGACGGTCCGAACGGATTCGCCGGGATCCTCGGTCCGGGCTTCTTCGAGGAGCAGGTGGTCACCACCGATCCGGATGCGTCGACTCTGACCGTGCGACGCCGTACGGACGTCGCGGTGGACGGTCCCGTGATCCCGCTCGAGGTCCGGCGGGAGTCGGTGTCGGTGGATCCGTTTGTCCAACTCGTATTGCCGAGTGGGCGCGAGATCTGCGTCGAGGTGGACACCGGGTCGGGCAGTCTCATCCTCGACACCAGGTTCCTCGCCGACTGCGCGGTGGATCTCGGCAGTCCGGAGGTGACGACGAAAACCGGTACTGACGAGACCGGATATGAGTGGACCCGGCACTGGGTGACGATCGGCGGCAGCGTCCATCTGGCGGCAGCGCCGGAGACGGCGCAGAAGGCGCCGCGAGTGCAGTTTCAGAGCATCATCCATGACGGACTGGTCGGTGCTGATTACCTTGAGCGTTATCGTCTGTCCTTCGACGTTTCCGGTGCCCGGATGATCCTCGGACCGCGGCTCTGAGACAGATCTGTAATCGATTTCGCATCTGGTCTGCACCTGAAATCGCGCTATGTTCCGGAGAGCTTCGCTGAGGGAGTTCGCAAGGAGTTCGCATGGAGATCAGGGCGGCCGAGACCGGGGATGTCGAGGGAGCGGTCGCGTTGCACGACGCCATCGCGCCGTACTTGGTGGTCACGCGAGGTGCGTTGACTCGCAGGCTGGCGTCGCCGGCCGTTCCGGGGGTCGGAACGTTCGCCGCGGTGGACGCCGGCGAGGTCGTCGGCTGGGCGACGACCGGGCTGATCGCGGGCTCGGATCCGCTGGACGGGCAGTTGCGGCTGCTGGTCCGGCCGGACCACCGGGGTCAGGGCATCGGCGCGAAGTTGCTGGAGGCAACGCACCAGGACCTGCGGGCGGCCGGGGCGACGACCGCACGGGTGTTCGCCGATCCTGCCACGGTCGAGTGGGCGGCACGGTGGGGCTACCGGCAGACCCGGCAGGTGCACTACGCGGGGATCGATCCGCGCAAGGCGCCGGACGTCCCTGGCGTCCCGACCGGGGTGGAGTTGCTCCCGCTGACCGACGTCGACCCGCGGCAGCTGTACGAGGCCGATCAAGTGGCGCAGCGGACCAAACCGGGCGACGCGAAGATCACCTCCCGGCCGTACGACGACTGGCTGGCCGCGATCTGGCGTTCGCGGGACATGGTCCTCGACCTCAGCGTCGCCGCGCTGTACGAAGACCAGATCGCCGCGTTCACGCTCGGCCACGGTGATCGCACTCGGATCTGGTCCCAGATGACCGCGACGATGCCGCAGTACCGCGGTCGCGGCCTGGCCAAGCTGATCAAGTCCGCCGCTCTGCACCGCGCTGCAGACGCCGGCGTCCAGGGCGCTTACACCGCCAATTACGACGGCAACACCCCGATGCTCGCGGTGAACGAGTGGCTCGGCTACGACCGCGTCGCCACCCACGCCGTCCTGATCTGTCCGCTCTAAGGGACGAGCAGTACGACGGTTTCCGCGACGCAGGCCGGCTTGGTGGAGTTCTCGAGCTCGATCACCCAGTTGAGCGAGACCTGGATACCGGCCGGGGTCTCGATGGCGTTGGTGATGGAGGCGCCGGCGCGGACCCGGGTGCCGACCGGGACGGGCGCCGGGAAGCGGACCTTGTTGACGCCGTAGTTGAGCTTGGCGGTGACGCCGGTGATGGAGAACAGCTCGTCACCGAAGCGGGCGATCAGGCTGAGCGTGAGGTAGCCGTGCGCGATCGTTCCGCCGTACGGGCCCTTGCGGGCGCGCTCGACGTCGACGTGGATCCACTGGTGGTCCCCGGTCGCTTCCGCGAACTTGTTCACCTGTTCCTGGGTGATCTCGAGCCACTCGGTCTCACCCAGGTGGGTGCCGACCGCGTGGACGACCTCGTCGACACCGGTGAAGGTCTGTGCCATCTCCCCGCCCTCAGTTCCGCGGTCCGCCGGCGACGTACAGAACCTGGCCGGACACGAAGCCGGCCTCCTCGCTGCAGAAGAACGACGCGGCAGCGGCGATGTCCTCCGGCTTGCCGGTGCGATTCACCGGGATGGTGGCCGCGGTGGCCTTCTTGAACTCCTCGAAGTCGACCCCGACCCGCGCCGCGGTGGCCGCGGTCATGTCGGTCTCGATGAACCCCGGGGCGATCGCGTTCGCGGTGATCCCGAACTTGCCCAGCTCGATCGCCAGCGTCTTGGCCAGTCCCTGCAGGCCGGCCTTCGCGGAGGCGTAGTTCGCCTGGCCGCGGTTGCCGAGCGCCGAGGTCGACGACAGGAACACCATCCGGCCGTAGCCCGCGTCGACCATGTGCGCCTGGCACGCCCGGGACATCAGGAAGCTGCCGCGCAGGTGCACCGACATGACCGTGTCCCAGTCGTCGTCGGACATCTTGAACAGCAGGTTGTCGCGCAGCACGCCGGCGTTGTTCACCAGGATCGTGGGCGCACCGAGCTCGGCGACCACGCGCTCGATCGCGGCGGCGACCTGGTCGGACTTGCTGACGTCGCAGCCGACCGCGATCGCCTTGCCACCGGCCTCGGTGATCGCCTTCACGGTGCCCGCACAGGCGCCTTCGTCGAGGTCGAGGACGGCCACCGCGTTCCCGTCCGCCGCGAGCCGCTGCGCGACGGCCGCGCCGATTCCCCGGGCCGCCCCGGTCACGATCGCCACCCGCTCACTCATGCCTGCTCCTTGTCTGCGTGCTGCTGCCGGGGATGACATTACCCACGCTCCGTCACGCCGGAAGTACCCAGGATGCGATGATCGCCGTGTGGATCATCACAGATCGGGGCGGTCGGGTGCGGAAAGTATGAGCAACCGCCACGTCTACTACTGCCCGTTGCGGTGGGGCGACCTGGACGCGCTCGGCCATGTGAACAACGGCCGGTACGTCGACTACCTCCAAGACGCCCGGGTCGACTTCCTGTTCCGGACCGCCAAGGATCTCGGCGCGGACGACCTGGAAACCGGCCTGCTGGTCGCGCGGCACGAGGTGCAATACCGCGCGCCGCTGCATTTCCGGCCCGAGCCGGTCCGGATCGAGCTGTGGATCAGTGAGATCAGGGCCGCCTCGTTCACCGTGGACTACGAGATCCTCGACGCCGAGCCGGAACGCCGTACCTATGTCGAGGCCCGCACCAGGCTGGTCCCGTTCGATTTCGGCGCGAACCGCCTTCGCCGGATCAGCCCGGTCGAACGCGAGGCGTTGTCGAAGCTGGTGGGCGCATGAGGTTCACGCACCCGGTCCTGGTCCGCTGGTCGGACATCGACTCGTACGACCATGTGAACAACGTCCGGTACTTCGACTACCTCCAGGAGGCCCGGATCGCGTTCCTGTCCGAGGTGCTCGGCACCGCGGGCGACCTGTTCGCCGATCACCCGTGTGTCCTGGTCAGCCAGACGGTCGACTACCTGCGGCCGATCCTGCTCAGGCATCCGCCGTACGACGTCGACGTGTGGGTCGAGTCGATCGGTACGACGTCGTACACGCTCGGCTCCTGGATCGTCGACCGTGGCGGGGAGACCGAGGACGTGTACGCCAAGGCGGTGTCGGTGATCGTCACCGTGGACGCGGAGACGCATGCCAAGAGAGAGCTGTCGGAGTCCGAAAGGGCAGCCCTGGTCAAGCGCATTGTGTCGGCTTGAGAGACTGGGACCGACATGAGTGAGCAGCAGAGCTTCTACGACGCCGTCGGTGGGGCGGACACCTTCCACCGGTTGGTAGCGGCCTTCTATCGCGGTGTCGCCGCCGACCCTGAACTGCGGGCGCTGTACCCGGAGGAGGACCTCGGTCCGGCCGAGGTGCGCTTCCGGATGTTCCTGGAGCAGTACTGGGGCGGCCCTCGCACGTACTCCGAGCAGCGCGGGCACCCCCGGCTGCGGATGCGGCACGCCCCGTTCGCCGTCACCCCGAGCGCCCGGGACCGCTGGCTCGGCCACATGCGCGCCGCCGTCGACGAGCTCGGCCTGACCCCGGAGCAGGACGAGCAGCTCTGGACGTACATGGTGATGGCGGCGCACAGCATGGTGAACACCGACGAACCGCAGTACCCGGGCGCGATCGACGTGTCCGGCCGCTGATTCTCTTTCGAAGGAGACAACACGAGCATGGCTACCACGCGTACCGCCAAGGCCCACTGGGAAGGTTCGCTGCTGGAGGGCGCCGGCACGGTCGCCCTGGAGTCGTCCGGCGTCGGCACCTACGACGTCACCTGGGCCTCCCGGGCGAACGACGCGAACGGCAAGACCAGCCCGGAAGAGCTGATCGCCGCCGCGCACTCGACCTGCTTCTCGATGGCGCTGTCGCACGCGCTGGCCGGCGCGGGCAACCCGCCGGAGGCGCTCGACACCCAGGCCGACGTCGACTTCCAGCCGGGTGAGGGCATCACCGGCATCAAGCTGTCGGTGAACGGCAAGGTCCCGGGCCTGACCGCGGACGAGTTCGCCGAGTTCGCCGAGGGCGCCAAGAAGAACTGCCCGGTCTCCCAGGCGCTGTCCGCCGTCCCGATCACCCTGGACGTCACCTTCACCGCCTGATCACCAGACACCAGCGTCCGGCGAGCCCTCTGGGTTCGCCGGACGCTGTCGTTCCTGTCGGTGCCGTCCGCGAGACTGCTCGCATGCCCGACGACACCGCCCTGCTGGACAACCACCTCGCGTTTCTGGCCGCCCATCGCGGCGAGGTACGGCGCTCTGCCGCCGGAATCGAGGTGGTCGGGGAGTCGGCGGAGTTCTCGGCATGGATCCCGCTCGATCCGTCAGCCGAGCTCCCGCCCGGTACGACGACCGTCCGGCTGGTGCCGTGGAGCGGGGCCGGGTGGGAGCAGCGGCTGACGGCGGCCGGGTTCGAGTCGGCCGAGGTGCTGGTGCACATGGAGGTGCCGGTCGAGGCGGTCGAAGGCGAGTCGATGGCCGCGATCAGCACGGACGACGATGCGGCCGCGTTCGCCGAGGTGCAAGCGGCGGCGTTTCTGGACGAGGACGAGCCGGACTACGAGTGGTGGCGGCGGATGCTCGTGGAGATGGCGGTGAAGAACTACCGGTCTCCGGATCAGTCGCTGTATCTGGTCCGCGTGGACGGGGACCCGGCGTCGGTGACTCTGGTGTTGCGGACCGGTCCGGTCTTCGGGGTGTACGCGGTCGCCACGAAGCCGGCGTACCGCGGCCGGGGGCTGGCGACCAGGTTGCTCGCCCAGGCACAGCGCGATGCAGCGGGTGGGCGTATCACCCTGCAGGTGATTGAGGGATCGGACGCGGAGCGGCTCTACCTCAAGCTTGGGTTTCGTGTGGCGTTCCGGTCGCCGCACTTTCGTCGTCCTTGACCTCTTCGGCCTTCTCGGTGGCGCTGCCGACCCCCGAGGACGCGTTGCTGTCCGGGTCGCGGGTGGTCAGGTTGCCGACCCGGAGGACCTCGCCGTTGCGCACGTACCAGGTGGTGCCGTCCTCGCCGCGCAGCGTGGTGATCCGCAGGCCGACCGCCACCACGACACCGGTCGCCTTCTCCATGTCGATCAGGTCGCCGACGCCGTACTGGTCCTCGAAGATCATGAACACGCCGGCCAGGAAGTCCTTCACCAGCGTCTGCGCGCCGAAGCCGAGCACCACGCCGATGATGCTCGCCGACGCGATCACCGGCACGATGTTGAAGCCGAGCTCGGCCAGCACCATCACCACCAGGAGCGCGGTGAGCACGATCGTCACCGTGCTGCACAGCAGCGACGCGATCGTCTCGGCCCGCTGCGTGCGGCGCTCGCTGGCCAGGGTGTTCTCGACGAAACCCTGGCCGATCTTGGACTTCGACAGCACGCCGGCGACGGCCCCGTTCCCGGTCCGGCGGGCGAACTTGCGAATCACCTTGTGCAGGACCCAGCGCAGCACGAGGAAGCCGATGATCAGCCCGGCGATCCGGGCCGGGACCACGATGATCTGGTCGGTCACCTCCAGCTTGCCGTCGTTGCCCATCCGGAAGAAGGTCGGGAAGGCCTCGGGCAGTGAAAACAGGGGGTGACTGACTGCGGACGTAAGGTAGCTGGTCAAATAAGGCATCTCGCCGCCCGATGATAGTGAAGGAAGCCAAGGGAGACGATCGCATGCCCAGCCGGCTGGATGACGAGCTGTCCAGGCTCGTGAGCGCTGGCGTGCTGCGCCAGTACCAGGCCGACTCGATCCGGGACGCCGCCGACGCGGAGCTTGGCGCGGCGCTGGCCGACCCCGGGCGACCCGGACCGCAGCCCCCACCTGCCGAGCCGCCGGCCAAGCCGCGGACACCGCCGGTGGCGACGCACTCGAACGCGCTGATCGAGGTGCTCGGGTACATCGGCGGTGCGCTGCTGCTCGGCGCGGTCGCGCTGCTGACGCTCGCGAACTGGGGCGAAATGGGCCGGGCCGCGCGCGTCAGCACCGGTTCCAGTGCCGCGATCGTCCTGCTCGGTGCGGCCGTCGTGCTCGCCTTGCTGCGGCGCCGTGAGCAGCTGAGCTCGGCGCTGGCCTCACTGGGGTGTTGCGTGGCCGGCTTCGCCACGTACGTCGCGATCGAGGGGGAGACCGGGCGGGTCGCCGGAGTGGCGGTCGCGCTCGCGCTGGCCGCGGTCGGGGTGTGGTGGCTGGCAGGCTCTTCGTTGCTAGTGGCAACTTTCGGGATCCTGGCCGTGGGTGTGTTGGTCATCACGGCAGATGTCCTCACTCCGGACACCGGATCGGCGGCGAACAGCGCGGGGATCGCCGGGACCGGGTTCATCCTGGTCGCGTTCGTCCTGGTGATGCTCGGTCTGGTCCGGGATCAGGTGACCGCGTGGTCACTGGCCGGGGCAGCGATGTTCAGCTCGTCCATCTGCTGGCTGATCCAGGAGCGTGGGGAGATCATGGCGCTGGCCGTGGGCACGGCCGGTCCGGCGGCCCTCCTGGTCGCGTACGGTCGCGGGCGCCATTCGGCGTACGCAGTGGTCGGATGCGCCATCCTGCTGGTCATCTGGCCGACAGCGCTCTACCAGCTCACCGACAACATGGCCGGTGTGGCCGTCGGGCTGGTGATCGCCAGTGGAGTCCTTCTGCTCGCCGTACTGATGCTGAGCCGCCGCCGCTCGAATCTCTGACACGGCGGTGCGTTACACGGCTGAGGCCTTGATACGGCAGACTCGCTGAGGTGACTGCTCCTACTCCGGCCCTTGTCGAGCTAGCGGTAGCCCATGGCGTGGCGACGGAGTACTGGAACTGGCAAGGCGAGCATGTGATCGTCCCCAGCGAGGTCGTGTCCGCAGTACTCGCGGCGCTCGGTGTGGACGCGTCGACACCGGACAAGGCGGCCGAGGCGCTGGCGGAGCACCAGCAGGCCCGCTGGCGCCGTACGTTGCCCGCCACTGTGGTGATGCGCGAGGGCTGGACGCCATGGTTCGCCGTACACCTGCCGCACGGGTCCGCTGTCGATGTGTGGGTGGACCTGGAGGACGGCGGTCAGCGGCGTGACATCCCGCAGCAGGACCACCTGGTCGAGCCGGAGTGGGTCGACGGCGTTCAGATCGGTGAGGCGACGTTCCAGCTGCCGGGTGATCTGCCGCTCGGGTACCACCGGCTGTGTGCGCGGATCGGCCGCCGTCCGGAGATCTCGGTCAGCACGCTGATCGTGACACCGGCCAAGCTGAAGCCGGAGAAGCTGCACCGCACCTGGGGCTGGGTGCTGCAGCTGTACTCGGTCCGCTCGCGCCGGTCCTGGGGGATTGGTGACCTGCACGACCTGGCCGACCTGGCCGCCTGGTCGGCTCACGATCTGGGTGCCGGGTTCGTCCTGGTGAACCCACTGCATGCTGCGGAGACGGCCGGTCGGATGGAGCCCTCGCCGTACCTTCCGGCCTCGCGGCGCTTCGCCAACCCCATCTACCTGCGCGTCGAGGACATCGACGAGTACGGCGACCTCGCGCCGGCGGAGCGCGATCGCGTGCGGGCACTCAGCCTGCAGACGCGGGCACTGAGCGAGGATCCGAACGCACTGGACCGGGACACCGTTTGGGCCGCCAAGCGCGAGGCATTGCAGTTGCTGTTCGGCGTCCGGCCGTCGATCGGCCGGATCGCGGAGTACGGCGCCTACTGCGACCGGGAGAGCCAGGGCCTGATCGACTTCGCCACCTGGGCCGCGGTCGCCGACGTGCATGGGCCGGAGTGGAGCAAGTGGCCCGAGGACCTGCGGGACCCGATGTCCTCCGCCGTTGTTGCCTTCCGCAACGAGAATCCGGACGCGGTCGAGTTCCACTGCTGGTTGCAGTGGCAGCTGGACGACCAGCTGGCGCGCACCCAGGCCCGTGCGAAGGCGGCCGGCATGTCGCTGGGCGTCGTACACGACCTGGCTGTCGGCGTTCATCCGGACGGTGCGGACGCGTGGGCGCTGCAGAACGTGCTGGCACCTGGCATCCACGTCGGTGCGCCGCCGGATGCGTTCAACCAGCAGGGTCAGGACTGGTCGCAGCCACCATGGCGGCCGAATGCGCTGGCCGAGACCGGGTACGCCGCCTGGCGGGACCTGGTCCGGGCAGTGATGCGCCATGGCGGCGGGCTGCGGATAGACCACATTCTCGGCATGTTCAGGCTCTGGTGGGTGACGTCGCCGGAGCGGCCGACCGAAGGCACGTACGTGCGCTATGACCACGAGGCACTCGTCGGCATCCTCGTCCTGGAGGCCATGCGGTCCGGCGTGACCGTGGTCGGGGAGGACCTCGGCACGGTCGAGCCATGGGTGCGGGACTACCTCACCGAGCGCGGCATCCTGGGTACGTCTGTGCTGTGGTTCGAGCGGGACGCGAAGGGCAACCCGCTGGCGCCGGAGCGCTGGCGGGAGCTCTGCCTGGCCACGGTCACCACGCACGACCTGCCGCCGACGGCCGGGTACCTCGCGGGCGACCACGTCGAGCTCCGTAACCAGCTCGGTCTGCTGACCAGGCCGGCCGCCGAGGAGCTCGAGATGGATGAGGCCGAGCGGGACTCCTGGCTGAACGCACTGCGCGAGCGGCACCTGCTCAGCAACACCGACGGCGACGTCGAGCGCATCGTCGAGGCACTCCATCGGTACGTCGCTCACACGCCGGCGAAGCTGGTCGGTGTCGCGCTCACGGATGCCGTGGGGGAGCGTCGTACGCAGAACCAGCCGGGGACCACGGACGAATACCCGAACTGGCGGATCCCACTCGGTGGGCCGGACGGTCAACCGGTACTCATTGAGGACCTGCCGAACAACCAGCGGCTACGCCGACTGATCGGTGCGTTGAACATCTAGCTTTCTGTGCACGGTCGCTCACGAACCGTTGACAATAGATTTGAACGGTTGTTTTCTATTGTCACCAAGAAGGCGCCTTCCTTCGCTGTCTCTCCGCCCCAACAGTTGAAGGAGTTGTCCCATTACCGCAGAGTGTCGAAGGGCCGAAGGGCTTCCCGGCCTCGGGTGCGGCGGACGGTGTGCTCTGCTCGGCCGGGCTGTGCTCCGCTGACGCGAGCGGCGCTCGACCTCAACCCGTTCCTGACCGTGACGATGAACGGCGGCCGGCCGCCGACGCCTTGTATCAGTGTTCGGATGGCAATTTCTGATTCAACCGGAGGTTTCGCCAATATCTTTCGCGGGAAGTGCACTCCTTGAAATAGCCGCCCCGTATTTCAAGGAGTGTCCCGATGAAATCCGTACTCCGACGTGTCCTCATCCCCGTGGTCGCCGTCATCGCCGGGCTGCTGCCCGCGGTGGTGGTGGTCGAGCAGGCCTCCGCGCTGACGAAGATGACGCACTCGCAGGCGACCGCGATCTTCAGCGCCGCAGGCATCACCTGGTCGTCCAGCGGCGGTTGCTCCGACTGGAACAACCCGACCTGTACGTCGTTCACCAACATCAACGACTCCACCGTGTACGGCGTACGCACCCTGAAGCAGGCGAGCGGGTGCGCGGTGAACATCACCGGTGGGACCGAGACGGGTCACGCCAGCGGAACCTACAGCCACCGCAACGGCTACAAGGTCGACATCTCGAAGTACACGTGTGTCGGCAACTACATCCACAACACCTTCACCCGGATCGCCAACCGCGGTGACGGCGCCGCCCAGTGGCGCTCCGGCGCCGGCAACATCTACGCCGACGAAGGCAACCACTGGGACATCACCTACTACAACTGCGGCGGCTGCTGAGTCGTTGCGGCGCCTGCGTCCACTCCAGGTGAGTGAGCCACTGGAGTGGGCGCGGGGGTGGAGGACTAGGCTTCGGGGCGTGATCACTGAAGTTTCCGGCCACACGTTGTTGGTGTTCGTCGGCATTCCCGCTTTGGTCGTCGCGGTGCTGGCGCTGCTCGTGTTCGCGTCGTCCATCGCACAGGGCCCGCGTTACCGCCCGGGGCTGTCCTGGTGGGCTCCGCCGGTCTGGATCAACGGTCCGACCGCGACCAAGCCCGACCCGGCCAACCTGCCCGAGCTGCCCGGCGCGCCGGGGACCACCGCGACCGCCGGCACCGGCGTCGCCCGTACGACCGGAGGCGCAAGTGCCAGCTGGTGACGCATTCACCCCGGACCAGCTCTACGACATCGAGAGGGCGGTCCGGCACGCCGAGGAAGTCTCCGGCCTGAACTTCTCCGTGTACGTCGGCGGCGCGGACTCCGAGACCCGTCCGTTCGCCCTGGAGCTGCTGAACGAGCTGGACGACCCGGACCACAGCGTCCTGGTGTACGTCGACCCGGCCGGCCGCCGCCTCGAGATCGTCACCGGCTCGCAGGCCAGGCGGCAGCTCTCGGACACCGCTGCCGGTCTGGCCGCACTGGCCATGCAGACGTCGTTCGCCACCGGTGACCTCACCGGCGGTCTGGTGACCGGCGTACAGCAGCTTGGCGAGCACGGCCACCAGGCCCCGCTGCTGCACGCCAACGAGCCGCACAACCAGTGACCCCGGCCCTACAGCCACACCGCATCGAGCTGGACGACGTCGTACTGCGTCCCTTCGTGGCGACTGACGAGACTGCGGTGGCCGAAGCGTTGCGGGACCCAGGCATCCTCCGCTGGACCGCTGGTACGGCGGTCATTCGCACGCCGGCGGACCAGCGCGCCCTGACGTGGTTGGCGCCCCGCATCGACGGCTGGGCGCGCGGCAGCGCCGTCTTCGCGGTCGCCGACGCAGCGACCGACTATGTGCTGGCCAGCGTGTCAGTCCGCGACGTCAACCGAGTCCCGGACCAGGCCCTTGTCGCGTACTGGGTCAGCCCGGCCGCCCGCGGCCGGAGGCTCGCAGCCCGCGCACTCGACGCGGCAGCCCGCTGGGCCTTCGCACCGGAAGGCCTCAGGCTCCATCGCCTGTCGCTGGACCACGCACTGGTCAACAAGGGCTCATGCCGCGTCGCATTGCGCGCGGGTTTCCAGCTCGAGGGCACCATGCGCGACTACTACGTCGAGCCGACCGGTCAGCGCCACGACTCCCACCTGCACGCGCGGCTGGCGACCGACAACGTCGATCAGCCGCCGGAAGCGTCCGCCGGCTCGTAGGTCGGGCAGGCCGAGTTGGGGTAGGCGCGCTGCGTCTTCGGATCCAAGCACAGGTCGAGCATCTGCTCCGACGACTTTCCGGGACCGAGGTACAGCACCCAGGTGTCGGTAATCGGCTCCATCGAACTGTCCGCGAGGCCCGGATACTGCCCTTCGACGAGCATCGCCTTGGCCGGTACGCCGGCCTTGATCAGCTTGGCCGCGGCCTTCTTCGCGGTCTGGTCCGCGTCCATGCCGACGTCGGTCGGGTACTTGTCCAGGATCGCGATCCATTGCCCGCGCTTGAACACGGGCGACGTGGCCCCGGTGTTCACCGGCGGCGGCGTACTGGTCTGCGTCTTGGGCGCGGTCTTGGGTGCCGTGTTCGCGGGCGCCGGATTGCGGTCCGCCTTGGTGGTGTTCCCGTCCGCGGTCGCCACCGGCGCGGCGGGCGCTCCCGCTGCTCCACCATCGGGTACGACGCCCAGCCGCAAGCCGTCACCGGATTCGTCCGGCGTGGACGATCCCTTGGTCAGGATGAACGCGAACACCGCGACCAGTGCTGCCGCGGCCACGATCGCCGCACCGACCGCACTGTGCGAACGCTGGGCCTTGCGCTGACGTCCCGGCGGGGGCTCGCTGCGTCGCGGGGCGGGTTGTCCGGCGGGGGCCTGGGCGGCGGGAGTCTTCTGATGTCTCCGCGCGGCCCGGGCGGGCGGCTTCCGGTGATCGACGGGTGTCACGGCACGGGCCCCTCCCCAGACTCCCTTTGGATGGGTATTCCGCAGGCAGCTTAGACCGAACGACCGAATAAGTGAGCCTCTCTCAGGTGGGCAGAATCTCTTTTACCGCAAGGGAATTGCCGCCCGCAGCCGAGTCATCACAATGCGCCGACGAGCAATCGTTTGACCCACACCGGCAGCAGTCGAACCATCACGGTCAGGTGCCGGACGGGATCCCGTCGCGCTTGGGGCTGGGCCGGGTGTCCAGGGCGTCGTCCAGCCAGGCGTCGACGTCGACTCCGGAACTGAGGATGTGCCGCACGTACGACGCGCGCTCGTGACTGAGAACCTCCAGTTCCCACACGCACGGGGCCGCGCCGATCGGGGCAGGACGGAGGTCGTCGACCTCCATACCGCTGAAGATGCTGAGGCGGGACTGGAAGTCTTTGGCCCAGCTCTGCACGACCAGGTAGATGCCGTCCTCGCCCAGGTGCAGTACGACGACGGCCAGGCCGAGCGACCCCATCGCGTCGTCGAACTCGAGCTGCCGGGTCGCGGTGGCGCGCGCGGCCTCGACCATCTGGTCGTCCCACTGCCGTCCGCGGGCGGTGACGACGTACGGCTTCACCAGGCGATGTGGATAGCGCCATGGCATCAGCGGAGTCACCGGGCGGGGTCGATAGGCCTCTGCCAGTCCGGTCAGCGCAACAGCTGCCGCACCAGCCAAGGCGGGATCAGAGGCAGGCACCGCCCCAGTCTTACCGCACCGAGGTCCAACGCGACACTGCCGGTCTCAGCCGCGGCTGAGACCGGCAGTGATCGAGGCAGAGCTCAGGCGACGATGTCCTGCGCCTGAGCGGCGATCGCCCGGGTCAGATCGGCCTGCGCCTCGGTGACGTAGCGCAGCGTCGGGGCGTCGACCGACGAGGACTCCGCCGCCAGCCACTCGGTCAGGGCGTCCAGTGCGGCCTGGTCCGCGAGGTGGCGCGGCGACAGGTAGACGAGCACGTTCTCGCCCATCGACGAGCCGAGGCGGGTGTACACGTCCTTGGCCGCGTTCAGGTACTTCTCGACGTACGGCCGGAGCAGGTCCTCCTGGCCCGGCTGCTGGAAGCCGAGGATGGTCCGGAACTGCGTCTCGTTCGGGGTGTCCTCGGACTCCACCGCGATCTGCCAGGCCTCCGCCTTGGCCTCGGCGGTCGGCCGGGCGGCGCGGGCCTGGGCGGCCCGTTCCTGCCCGGTGATGGTGGTGTCGCGGGTCAGCTCGTCCTCGATGTCGTCCGCGCCGATCCGGCCGAGCCGTGCGAGCGCCACGATCAGCGTCCAGCGCAGGTCGGTGTCGACGACCAGGCCCGACGGCAGGTCGCGGCCGTCCAGCCAGCCGGCGAGCCGGTCGGCACCGGCGTCGGAGAAGGTCGCCGAGCTGTACGCGCGGGCGAAGGCGAGCTGGTGGTCACTCCCCGGCTTGGCGTCGGCGAGCAGGCCCGCCACCGCCTCCTCGAACTGAGCCCGCAGGGCCGGGCGGTTCGCGGGTGCGGAGTACAGGTTGATCGCGCTGGTCGCCTGGCCGAGCAGGGACCGTACGCCGGTCAGGTCGGTCTCGGCCCGGATCCCGCGCAGCACGATGCCGACGTACTGGCTGGCCGGCATCTCCGCGTCCCGGGTCATGTCCCAGGCCGCGCCCCAGGCGAGTGCCCTGGGCAACGATTCGGTCAGTTGGTCGATCGACTCGACCAGGGTCGCCCGGGAGCGCTCGTCCAGCCGGATCTTGGCGTAGGTGAGGTCGTCGTCGTTCAGCAGCACCAGGTCCGGCTGGGAGGCACCGGTGAGCTCGGGCAGGTCGGTGCGCGGCCCGTCGATGTCCACCTCGAACCGTTCGGTCCGGACCAGGCCTTCGTCGGTCCGGCGATACAGGCCGACGGCCAGCCGGTGCGGCCGCAGCACCGGGAACTTCTCGGCCGCGGTCTGCTCGATCGCGAACGAGGTGAACGAGCCGGAGGCGTCGACGGCGAAGTCGGCCCGCAGCGTGTTGACGCCGGCGGTCCGCAGCCAGCGTTCGGTCCAGTCGTCCAGGTCGCGGCCGGACGCCTTCTCCAGCGGCTTGAGCAGGTCGGCCAGCTCGGTGTTCCCGAACGCGTGGTCGGCGAAGTACTCCTTCAGCGCCTTGATGAACGTGTCCTCACCGACGAACGCGACCAGCTGCCGCAGCGCGGACGCGCCCTTGGCGTAGGTGATGCCGTCGAAGTTCACCTCGACGGCGTGGAAGTCGACCATGTCGGCCGCGATCGGGTGCGTCGAGGGCAGCTGGTCCTGCCGGTAGGCCCAGTTCTTCCGGGCGTTGCAGAACGTCGTCCAGGCGCCGTCGTACTTGGTCGTCGCGACCGCCTGCGCCCAGTGGCTGGCCCACTCGGCGAACGACTCGTTGAGCCACAGGTCGTCCCACCAGGTCATCGTGACCAGGTCGCCGAACCACATGTGCGCGAGCTCGTGCAGCACCGTGTTCGCGCGGGCTTCCAGCTCCGCGTGCGTGGTCCGGCTGCGGAAGATGTACTCGTCCCGCAGCGTCACGCAGCCTGCGTTCTCCATCGCGCCCATGTTGTACTCCGGCACGAACGCCTGGTCGTACTTGTGGAACGGGTACGGCGTACCAAAGGCCTTCTCGAACAGCTCGAAGCCCTGCTTGGTCACCTCGAACAGGTCGTCGACGTCCAGCGCCTCCTTGAGCGACGGACGGCACAGCAGCGACAGCGGGTACGACCCGTGCGCCCCTTCGTAGGCGTCCGTGACGACGTGGTACGGCCCGGCCACCACAGCGGTGATGTAGGTCGAGATCCGCTCGGTCGGCGGGAACTCCCACCGGGCCAGCTCCTCGCCGTTCTCACCCTGGTACGGCGTGGGCTCCGGAGTCGGAGCGTTCGAGATGACGACCCAGCGGGCCGGTGCGGAGACGGTGAAGGTGAAAGGGGCCTTGAGGTTCGGCTGCTCGAACGTGGCGAACACCCGGCGCGCGTCCGGCACCTCGAACTGCGTGTAGAGGTAGGTCTCCTTGTCGGCCGGGTCGACCGAGCGGTGCAGCCCTTCACCGGTGCGCGAGTACAGGCAGTCGGCGACCACCGTGAGCTCGTTGCGTTCGGCCAGACCGTCCAGCTGGATGCGGGCGCCGTCGTACACCGTGTCCGGATCCAGTGCCACGCCGTTCAGCCGCACCTCGCGGATCTTCTCCGCGATCAGGTCGGCGAAGGTGCTCGCGCCGGCTTCGGCCGCGAAGGTGATGGTGGTCACCGACGGGAACGTCGGGGCGCCGCTCGGGGCGGTGGTCAGGTCCAGTTCGACCGTGTAGGTGACGTCGCTGACCACGCCGGCGCGGGTCCGCGCCTCGTCGCGCGTGAGGTTGGTTCCAGGCATGTCGGCATCCTATGCACCTGGCTGTCGGCTTGGCTGAGGGTTTCCCCGCGACATTGGGTATTGGATACCAAGCCGGTATCTACGATTCTTCAACTTTGTATGATGGGGAATATGACTGCCTCTGCCGATTTCTGGTTCGACCCGGCCTGCCCCTGGGCCTGGATGACCTCTCGCTGGATGCTCGAGGTCGAGCAGGTGAGAGATGTGAAGACGACCTGGCACGTGATGAGCCTGGCCGTCCTGAATGATGGACGTGACGATCTCGACGAGAAGTACAAGGCGAACCTGAGCAAGCTCTGGGGTCCGGTCCGGGTACTGATCGCCGCCGAGCAGGCGCACGGCAACGAGGTGCTGCTGCCGCTCTACACCGCGCTCGGCCAGCGCATCCACGTCGGTGGCCGCGGCATCGGCGACGGCAAGGGTGACGTGGTGAAGGAGGCTCTCGCGGAGGTCGGCCTGCCGGCGTCCCTGATCGAGGCCGCCGACACCGACAAGTACGACGACGCGCTGAAGAAGTCGCACCACGCCGGCATGGACCTGGTCGGCATGGAGGTCGGTACGCCGGTCATCGCGGTCGAGGGCACGGCGTTCTTCGGGCCGGTGGTGACCCCGGCGCCGAAGGGTGAGGCGGCCGGCAAGCTGTGGGACGGCGTCCGCCTGGTGGCCGGGACCGAGGGCTTCTTCGAGATCAAGCGGACCCGGGATCGCGGGCCGATCTTCGACTGATTCGGTCTGTGGTTCACGGGTTGAATTCGCCCCTCCCGTCGGTGAAAGTTGCTCACCAAGAACTTCGTCGAGTGGTGAGTAGGTACCAGATGACCCTGCGTGACGAACTGCCCGTCGGTATCGCCGTGTTCGACCGTCACACCGGGCAGTTCGTCCAGCAGGTGAACGCCGATCATCAGTTCCGTTCGGCGTCCGTGGTGAAGCTGCTGATCGTGCTCGATTACCTCTCGGACCGCGGCCCGGCGTACGACGTGCCGCCGGCGGACCAGAGCCGGCTCGAGGTGATGCTGCGGAGCAGTGACGACGACGCGGCGAGCTACTACTGGGATCACCTCGGCGGTGCGGCGATCGTCGATCGGATGGTGGCGCGGCTCGGCCTGACCCACACGGCCGGGCCGCCCGTCACTCATCCGGGCTTCTGGGGGTACGTCGCCATCACGCCCGCTGACACGGTCCGCGTCTATCGATACATCCTGGACCGGGCACCGCTGCCGGTACGTAAGTACGTGATGGATCTGCTGCACCAGGCGACCCGCTACGGCACCGACGGCTTCGACCAGTACTTCGGGATCGCATCGGTCTTCGATCCGGAGTTCAGCATCAAACAGGGCTGGTCCGGATTCCACGGGTCGAGCGGCTACGCCAAGGACAGGGCGAAGCCGGAGTCCCTGGTGGACCTGGTCAGTGACGCACTCCACACCACCGGGACCGTCGGGCCGGACGACCGAGCCATCGTCGCCGTGTTCACGCTGCACCCTCCGGGAACGGAGTACGAGAAGGCCTACGCGGAGGTCACGCGGCTGACCGGGTCGCTGACCGTGCCCGGCGTGCCGGATCGCCGGTAGGAGATGCGAGACTTCTGGCCATGCGAGTGCACATCGGCTCCGACCATGCCGGCTTCGAACTGAAGAACCACTTGGTCCAGCACCTGACAGCTGCCGGGCACGACGTCGTCGACCACGGCCCGGCCGTGTACGACGCGGTCGACGACTATCCGCCGTACTGCCTGCGGGCCGGTGTGGGAGTGGTCGAGGAGCCGGGCAGCCTCGGCATCGTCATCGGCGGCTCCGGCAACGGCGAGCAGATCGCCGCCAACAAGGTGAAGGGGGTCCGGGCGATCCTGGCCTGGAGCACCGACACCGCACGGCTCGGCCGCGAGCACAACAACGCCAATGTGATCAGCGTGGGCGCGCGGATGCACTCCGAGGAGGAGGCGGCCGGCTTCGTCGACACGTTCCTGGCGACCGACTACTCCGGCGAGGATCGGCACACCCGCCGGATCGACATGCTGTCGGCTTACGAGTCGACCGGTGTGCTCCCGCCGGTCTCCTGACGCTTCGACTGGTCGGTCTCGTCGTTCGGCGCCGTCGTACGGCGGTTGACCGGCTGGCGCGGGCGGGACACGTCGCGAGCCCGCATCGACCGGCCGGTGCCGACCACCGCCGGAGTGGGCGGACCACTCCGGCCCTTGGAACCACTTGTCGTCCCCATATGAGGAATCATGCCTGAAGGTCACACGCTGCACCGGTTGGCGAACGACGTCTGGGATGCGTTCGGCGGCCGCCCGCTCCAGGCGTCCAGCCCGCAGGGCCGGTTCGTCGAGGGCGCCATGCTGCTGAACGGGCACGTGCTGCGCCAGACCGAGGCTCACGGTAAGCACTTCCTCGCCGACTTCGAGGGCGCCGGCTGGCTGCACATCCACCTCGGCCTGATCGGCAAGATGGACATCATGGCCGCACCGGTCCCCGAACCGGTCGGCCAGGTCCGCCTCCGCCTGCAGAACGCGACGTCGTACGCCGATCTGCGCGGAGCGACCGTGTGTGAGGTGCTGACCGACGGCGAACGCGAGACGCTGATCGCACGACTCGGTCCGGACCCGCTGCGCGACGACGCGGACCCCGAGCTGGCGTGGAAGCGGATCCATCGCAGCAAGCTGCCGATCGGCCGGCTGCTGATGGACCAGGAGGTCCTGAGCGGCGTCGGCAACGTCTATCGGGCCGAGGTGTTGTTCCGGGCCAAGCTGAGTCCCATGACGCAGGGCAACCTGGTCAAGAAGCGCGAGTGGCAGGGCATGTGGGACGACCTGCTCGAGTTGATGAAGTACGGCGTCGAGACCGGCCGGATCGACACGGTCGCCGACGATCACACGCCCGAGGCGATGGGCCGGGATCCACGCAGCGACGATCATGGCGGCGAGGTGTACGTGTACCGGCGGCAAGGGCAACGCTGTCATGTCTGCCACTCGGTGATCCGGACCGAGATCCTGGCCGGCCGCAACTTGTTCTGGTGCCCCAAATGCCAGCGCACCGGACTCACTCGCAAGAGCTGACAGTCATCAGTTGTGTCACGACCGGATGCACGGACCGGGTCGTGCCGTTATCTTCTTCACACCATGAGGAGGAGCGGCGCGCTCGCGCAGGTACGACGCATCGGCAGCCTGGTCGAAACGCTGGGCCGACGCGCCCGCCGATCCCATCGGCTCGCCTTCGTCGCGTTGACGCTGACGTCGATCGTCTTCGCCGTCTCCAGCCTGGCCTGGGAGACCCTCGTACCGGCGTCCTTTCTGATCATCCCGCTGGTGGTCGGCGGCCTGCTGCTGAGGTTCCGGGAGCTGGTGGCGCTCACCGTCATCACGGTGATCTTCGGCGCGTACGTCGTCCTGTCCCGCGGACCGACACTGCCGCGGATCGGCTTCGTGCTGGTCCTGCTGATCGTCGCCTGGATCATGCTCACCAGTGCCAAGGTGCGCAGCCGGCTCGGAGTGCCGGGCACACGTGGCGAGTCGATGCTGATGGAGTTGCGCGACACCCTCACCGCTCAGGGCGAGTTGCCGCCGCTCCCGGCCGGCTGGCTGGCCGAGGTGGCGATCCGCTCGGCCGGAAGTTCGACGTTCTCCGGTGACTTCGTGGTGTCGACGACGCGGGACCACCTTCTCGAGGTCGCGCTGGTTGATGTCTCGGGCAAGGGAATCGATGCCGGGGTCCGGGCGCTGCTGTTGTCGGGCGCCTTCGGTGGACTGCTCGGCGTCGTACCGGCCGAGGAGTTCCTGCCGTCGGCGAACCGCTATCTGCGACGGCAGGACTGGGACGACGACTTCGCCACGGTCGTCCATGTCGCGATCGACCTGCGGACCGGCGACTTCGACGTACGCACGGCCGGACATCCGCCGGCCATTCAGTTCGACGCGTGGTCAGGGCGGTGGCAGACGCGGGATGCGGACGGCCCGCTGCTCGGGTTGGTGGACGCACCGGAGTTCCTGGTGAACCACGGGCAGTTGAAGCCCGGCGACGCACTCTTCCTGTACAGCGACGGCATGGTCGAGACTCCGCGCCGCGACATCGGCCGCGGCACCGACCGGCTCGTCGGGCACGCGGAACGCCTTGTCGCACACGGCTTCGAGGGCGGAGCCGCAGAGCTCGTCGCGTCTGCCGGCGGGCCCGGTGACGACTCCGCGATCGTCATCATCCACCGCATGGCCCACGCGTAGGTACGTCGCTCCCGCGATGGCGTAGCCTGCTCCGTCGTGACGATCGATGGGCTGGGCGACACCTTCGGCCAGGACGCTGATCGGGCGGCGCCGGAGGTGTCGTTCGAGGAACTGGTCGCGATGATGCCGGAGACGGTCCGGGAGGTGTTCCCGCCGGACCGGTGGCAGCTGGAGAAGCTGTGGGCGCTCGACCTGAAGGTCGAACCGGTCGAGATCGCGGACCTGGTCTGGTTGTTCGACCTGCCGCTCTGGCAGCTGGACGGCGAACGCTTCAAGGTCACCCCGAACCAGGTTGCCGAGACCCCGATGAACTTCCGCGCCCACTACCAGCGGGTGATGGATGCCGACCTCGACCATCCGATCAACCTCGTGGCCTACCGGGGCCGCCTGGTCGTCCTCGACGGCGCACATCGCTTGCTCAAGGCGCACTTCCTCCGCCGCCGCTGGATCGAAGCGACGATCGCGACTGCCACTCAGCTCCAGTCCTGCACGCTGTGAAGTGCAAGTAGCGACTTGCACATCGCGTTCCGGCGTGACAGGGTTGTGGGTATGGAGAGCGTGGAGCGTGAGGTGTTTGTCGAGGCTCGGCCGGAGGTGGTCTGGGCCGCGGTGACGCAGCCCGAGGCGTTTGCCCGCTGGTATGCGTTCGGTGGGGTGGAGATCGATCTGCGGCCGGGCGGGCGGCTGGTGATGCGCTGGGATGAGCACGGTGAGTATCTCGGCTTCGTGGAGAAGGTCGAGCCGGGGCGGCGGTTCGCGTATCGGTACGCCGTCGACCCGGGCGTCGTGCCCGCACCGGGGAATTCGAACCTGGTGGAGTTCACGCTGACACCGGAAGGTGAGGGCACCCGGTTGCGGGTGGTGGAGTCCGGGTTCGAGCGGCTGGACATGTCGCCGGAGGAGCGGCTCAAGCGGGCCGACGAGTCCGCACAGGGTTGGGACGGCGGTCTCGCGGCCCTGACGGAGCTGGCGCCTACGTTGTGACGACTGTTGACGTGGTGCTCGAGGCGCTGGGGGATCCGACCCGGCGAGTGGTGGTGGAGTTGCTGGCGACCGGCGGTGGACGGACGGCAACCTCACTGGCGAGCGAGCTTCCGGTGACCAGGCAGGCGGTGGTGCAGCACCTCGCCGTCCTGCGCGATGCCGGCCTGGTCGAGAGCCGGCGCGAAGGTCGCGAAGTACGCTTCGAGCTACGCCCCGCGGCCCTGACTGCCACCGCGGCCTGGATGGCCGACGTGGCCGCCCAATGGGACCACCGCCTGGCCGTCATCACCGAACTGGCCGAAACTTCGGAGATCGAGGCAGCGCTCAGGCAATCCTCGGCGCCGGAGGTCGAGACCCGCGACATGCCGTGACTGTTGTTGATGACGCGTCACCATTACTATGGATGCTATGACATCGCACAGCGACGAGTACGCGCCGAGCACGGCCGAGTGGGTCCGGAACCAGGTGGACAAGGTCACCGAGGCCGGGACCACCGAAGCGGTCGACATCATGGGGATGAAGGTGGTGCTGCTGACCATGCGCGGCGCCAAGTCCGGCAAGATCCGGAAGGTCCCGTTGATGCGCGTCGAGCACAACGGTGTGTACGCCGCTGTCGCGTCGCTCGGTGGTGCACCGAAGAACCCGGTCTGGTATTACAACCTGAAGGCCGACCCGAAGCTCACCCTCCAGGACGCCGACGTCACCAAGGAGTACGTCGCCCGCGAGATCGAGAGTGCCGAGTACGACGAGTGGTGGACGCGGGCCGTCGCGGCCTACCCGCCGTACGCCGAGTATCAGACCAAGACCAGCCGGAAGATCCCGCTGTTCGTGCTCGACCCGATCAAGTAGCTGATCCACCGGGCGTGCGCGGGCCTGTTAAGTCCGCGCACAGATCCGGCGTGGGACGACGGCCGGTCACCGGGTCGGGCCCAGGCCTGTGAGACGCTGGCGACGGCGGGGTCGAATGGATCCGGCCCGGCGCGCTGCGTCGACGGAGTTCTGGGAGTCGTCCTGACCACACACGACGCGGTGCAGGAACCGTTCGTCGGGTCGACGCGGTTGCGTCTGGCCGGACTGGCACTGCATGCCTATACCGCGAGCGGAACGGTGCTCGCGTTACTGATCGTCATCGCCGCCATCGACGGGGACGCGGTCCGGGCGCTCTGGCTCGGCCTCGCGGCCCTGGTGATCGACGGGACCGACGGCATGCTCGCGCGCCGGCTGCGGGTGAAGGAGACCATCCCGTGGTTCGACGGCGCGATGCTGGACAACATCGTCGACTACCTGACCTACGCGTTCGCCCCGATCGTGCTGCTCTGGAGCGGGAACTACCTGCCCAACGGCGCCTGGGGCGCGGTGCTGGCGGCGCTGCCGTTGCTTGCCTCCAGCTACCAGTTCTGCCGGGTCGACGCGAAGACCGACGACCACTTCTTCCTCGGCTTCCCGAGCTACTGGAACGTGGTCGCGTTCTACGTGGTCGTCCTCGGCCTCAGCCCGGTCACCACCGGCGTGATCCTGGTGGTCTGCTCGGTGCTCGTCTTCATCCCGGTGAAGTACATCTACCCGTCGCGGACCAAGGTGTTCCGCTCGCTGAACCTGATCACCACCGCGATCTGGCTCGCGGCGTACGCCGTACTGCTGGCACAGATGCCCGACCCCAACACGATCGTGGTCGCCGTCTCGCTGTCCTACCTCCTGTACTACGGAGTCCTCAGCCTGTACCTCACCTTCTGGGCACCTAGGCGCAAGGTCAGCTGAGTGGTTCTCGGTCTCGGCGCGGCGCTCGGCGCCGCGGTGCTCTTCGGTGTCGCCTCGATCCTGCAGGCGGTCGGTTCGCGCAAGGTCCCGACCGAGTCCGAACTGGACCCGCGGCGGCTCGGCGGGTTCGTGGTCGCGCTGCTCAAGCAGCCCGCGTTCCTGGGTGCCCTGGTGCTGAACCTGGCCGGCTTCGCGCTGCACTTCGTTGCCTTGCGCCTCCTTCCGCTGTACCTCGCCCAGGCCGGCATCGCGGCCAGCCTGGTCGTGACCGCGCTGCTCGCCACCCGGCTGATGTCGGACCAGCTCAGCGCGCTCGAATGGTCGGCGGTGATCGCGGTCTGTGTCGGCCTCGGCCTGCTGGCGGTGTCGGCCGGCAACGCGGGGGACAGCGCTGAGCATCACGGCCTCACGATCGGCATCATCGTCGGCCTCGTCACGATCGCCGTCCTCGGCGCCCTCGCGAGCCGCTCGCAACACGGCGTTTCCACCGCCCTGCTCGGCCTCCTGGCCGGCCTCGGGTACGCCGGCGTCGCGATCTCGGCCCGCCTACTCCAGGACGGCTCGATCGGCGAGCTCCTCCGCAGCCCGACGACGTACACCCTCCCGATCAGCGGAGCGCTCGCCTTCCTCCTCTACTCCCTGGCCCTGCAACGCGGATCGGTCACGCTGGCAACCACCCCGATGATCGCCCTCCAAACCATCACCCCCGCCGCCGTAGGCGTCTTCGTCCTCGACGACGCCGTCCGCGACGGCTGGTGGCCCGGCGCCATCTCCGGCTTCCTCCTCACCGCCGCCGGCGCCCTCATCCTCGTCCGCTTCGAATCAGTCAAGTCCTAGCTCACCTGGCCCACCCCACGCGCCCGCTCGTCGTGTGCAACGGCTGGGGAACTGTCTGCGGGCGACTGTAGGTTGACGGCATGTTGACCACGTTGGCTGTGGAGAACTACCGGTCCTTGCGGCGCGTGGTGATGCCGTTGCGCGGGCTGAACGTCGTGACCGGAGCGAACGGGACCGGGAAGTCCAGCCTGTACCGCGCGCTCAGATTACTTGCGGACGCCTCTCGGAACGGCGCGATCGCGGCCCTCGCACGCGAAGGTGGCCTGCAGTCGACCCTCTGGGCCGGTCCGGAACACGTGCGAAAAGACAGACCCGTCCAAGGAACGGTGCGGACGGCGCCGGTGGCACTGCGGATGGGCTTCGCGTCTGAGGACTACGGCTACGCGGTGGATTTCGGTATGCCGATCCCGACTCTCGGCGTACGCAACGAGGCATCGGCGTTCAACCTCGACCCCGAGATCAAGCGGGAGTCGCTCTGGGCCGGGCCTTTCCTGCGACCTGCCGCTCTGCTGATGGAGCGAGGTGGCGGCGGCGCGCGCATCCGGGACAACGACGGTTCGTGGCAGGACGGCGGACATGTGCTGCAGCCGTTCGACAGCATGCTCAGCGAGTTCGCCGACCCTCAGCGAGCGCCCGAACTGCTCGCATTGCGCGAGCGGATGCGGGCCTGGCGGTTCTACGACCATCTGCGGACCGACGCGGATGCCCCCGCTCGGCGGATGCAGATCGGCACGCGGACCCCCATCCTGGATCCGGAGGGCGCTGACCTCGCGGCCGCCTTGCAGACGATTCGGGAGATCGGTGCGAAGGGCGAGCCCGACGACGCGATCGAGCTGGCGTTTCCGGGGAGCCGGGTCGAGATCCTCAACGCCGACGGAAGGTTCGAGATCGCGTTCCGGCAGCACGGGCTGCTGCGGCCGTTGTCAGGCGCCGAGTTGTCGGACGGCACGCTCAGATATCTGTTGTGGGTTGCTGCGTTGCTCACACCGCGACCGCCGGAGTTGCTCGTCCTCAACGAGCCCGAGACCAGCCTGCACCCGGATCTCCTGCCTGCGTTGGCGAATCTGGTCGTCACCGCCGCCAAGGACGCCCAGGTCATCGTGGTCACCCACTCCCGGCCCTTCGTCGCCGCACTCGGTGCGCTCGTCGATGACCTGCACACCATCGAACTGGTGAAGGACCGCGGCGCCACCACCATCGCCGACCAACGCCCCCTCGACGAGCCGCCGTGGAAATGGGCCTCGCGCTAGTTCCCACGTCGACTCGACTCGACTCGAGCGTGGGGTCAGGTCGAGTGACACCCTAGGTTTCGCGGACCCCGGCGTACGGTGTCGGCCGGTTTCGGACGGGCTTGCCCACTCACCTGGAGGGTTGCCCCCTCAGATTCTCAGTGGGCAACCCTCCAACTGAGGGGCTGCCCACTGAGTTGGAGGGTTGTCAGACCGCGACCTCGTCGGCGGCTAGGACTGCGCGCAGCGGTTTTGCTTACGCGGACGCTCGCGGCTCGAGGGGTCGAATGCGTTCAGGTGGTCGGACAGGTCGGAGGTCACCCGCCTGTCGTTGTTCGCTCGGGCGATCGGAGGCGAGCACTCACTCGACCTGGCCGACTTCTCGACCGCCTACCGGGTGCAGCAGGCGGTCGAGGCGTTCCACAGCTGAGGCTAGGGCAAGCGCCGGAAGCGGACCGCGTCGGCGATCACGTACCCGTCCGCGTTGTCGCTGAGCTCCACGTAGGAGTCGATGCCGGCGTTGAATGTGAAGATGCCCAGCGAGACCCATTCGCCGGTGCGGGGATCGGGTACGCCGCGAACACGTTGGTTGACCGTGACAGTCGTCGTACCGGCTGCGTGGTGTACGACGTACTTCGCGTTAGAAGCGCGGTTGGGGTCGGCGGTGTACGAGGCGAGCACCTCGTAGCTGCCAATACCCGGGATGGCCGGACGGAAGCGGGCCAGGTTCGCACCTGTGCCCTTGGCGTGGGTGAGGTAGTTGAAGCCGTAGTACCCGAGGATGCTCCGGCCACTCGCCCACGTGCCGACCGTTTCGAAGCCGAGCCCGCCGTTGTCGACGGTGACCTCCTCCCGGACGTCAGCGGTCGCCGCCGCCGTCACGAGAGTCAGTTGCTCGAGTGCGACCGCCGTACCGCCGCCTCTGCCAGTGCCGGCGAGAGTGAAGCGGACCGTGTGCCGGCCCGGCTGGAGACGGCCCCGGTCTAGCGGTACGACGTCGTATCCGTCGCCGCGGAAGGCGGTCAGATCGATCGCACTGGTGCGCGGAGCCTGGCCATCGACCGTCACCGTGACCAGTCCGCCGTTGGACGAGCGGTAGTAGCGCAGCCACAGCTCATAGGTGTCGTCGCGCTCTACATGGAGCGCCTGGTCGATGTACGCACCCGCAGCGGCCACAGGCAGTCTCGGGTAGTTCATGCCGTACGTCGCTGTCGTGAGCGCCGGCCCGGTGGCCAGACTGTCGCGGCCCTGAGTCAGCCACTCCAGATTGAAGTGAGCGACCGCCACGCGACGCGGACTGCCGTCAACGTCCCCGTCGCAGCCGTAGAGCAACACGATGGTTCCGTCGGACAGGCGGGCGAGGTCGGAGTAGTACCCGCGGAGCTGGCTGATCGAGCGGCTGTAGCGGAACGACTTGCCCTCGTCATAGCTCAGCGAGACGGTCATGTTCCACCGCATCGGGGCGTCCGGCCGACTGAACAGCACCCGGTTGACGTCATGGCTGCCCGGACCGCCCGTGTACCGGTGGAAACCCATGTCACAGCCGTTGAACAGCCCCGCGCTGAACTCCATCACCGCACGGGACCAGGAGAGCCCGTCGTCGTTGCTGATGGCGAAGTCACGCGGCCAGTCGTTGCCGGAGCCCGGGCGGCTGTTCATCAGCACCGAGCCGTCCTCCCGCTGCAGCAGTCGCGCCTCGCCAACCGTCGGCAGACCGGTCCCCATCGGCACCTCACCGCCGACCTTCCAGGTGTGGCCGTGGTCGTCGCTGTAGACAGTGGAGGCGCCATAGTTGCGGTCGGCCGCAGGTACGCCGGTGATGATCGTGCGGTGCGACACGGTGAGCAGGAGCCGGCCGGAGTGGAGTTGGATGCCGTGGCCGGGGCCAGGGCCCGACCGTCCAGACTGTGCCGTTCGCTCCAGGTGACGCCGCTGTCGGTGCTGGAGCGGTAGTGCAGGATGCCCCGTCTCACTGAAGAACGGAGCCGCAGCCTGACGATGCTTACCCCCACGACCACGCGGCGGTGCAGCACCGGCACTCACCGGGACAGCGGCCGCGGCAGCACCCGCCGCAAGCCCAAGATTCAACGTACGACGACTGATCGGCAGGCTCATCCACTTCTCCTCACCGGGCGAAAGGTGCCAGGACCGTACTCGCCCGCCCAACCGTCACGCTAGACGCTAATAGGTATTACTTCTGGAAGAAAAGAAAACTGCTCTCGGTCAGGTGCGACCGAGAGCAGTTTTTCGGGATGCGGGTCAGGCCAGGGAGTCTTCCCAGGCTTGGTGTAGGCCGGCGTAGTGGC
Source organism: Kribbella sp. NPDC026596 (assembly GCF_040638415.1). Classification (NCBI taxonomy): domain Bacteria; kingdom Bacillati; phylum Actinomycetota; class Actinomycetes; order Propionibacteriales; family Kribbellaceae; genus Kribbella; species Kribbella sp. NPDC026596. The sequence goes on from NZ_JBEZYF010000031.1 coordinate 53,068, forward strand.
CGTTGGTGGTGACGAGGGAGTCGGGGGCGCCGTCTTCGATGATGCGGCCGTATTCGAGGACGATGACCCGGTCGGCCGTTTCGACCGTGGACAGGCGGTGGGCGATGACGATCGCCGTACGGTCGGCCAGGATGGTCCGCAGTGCGCGCTGGATCAGCCGCTCACTGGGGATGTCCAGGCTCGACGTCGCCTCGTCCAGGATCAGTACGGCGGGATCCGCGAGGAACGCACGGGCGAACGCGACCAACTGCCGCTGACCGGCGGACAACCGGCTTCCGCGCTTCTCCACGGCCGTCTCGTACCCGTTCGGCAGCGCCATGATGAAGTCGTGCGCGCCGATGACCTTGGCGGCCTCGACCACCTCGTCCATGGTCGCGTCCGGCTTGCCGAACCGGATGTTGTCGGCCACCGACCCGGTGAACAGGAAGTTCTCCTGCGTCACCATGACCACCCGCTCGCGCAGGTCGTCCTCGGTGAGGTCCCGCAGGTCGACACCGTCCAGCAGCACGTGACCACCGGTCGGGTCGTAGAACCGCGCCACCAGTTTGGCGATCGTGGTCTTACCGGCGCCCGTCGTACCGACCAGGGCCAGGGTCTGACCGGCCGGCACGTCCAGTTGCAGGCCAGGCAGCACCTTGACGCCATCGACGTACTGGAACTCGACCCTCCGCAGTTCCAGGTGACCGCGGGCCCGGCCCGGCTTGGCCGGCTCGATCGGCTCCGGCACATCCGGCTTCTCGTTCAGAACGCCGGACAGCTTCTCCAGCGCCGCACTCGCGGACAGGAAGGTGTTGTAGAACTGCGTGATGTCCTGCAGCGGCTCGAAGAACTGCCGCAGGTACAGCAGGAACGCGGTCAGTACGCCGACCGTCACGTGACCGTGGTACGCCTGGTAACCGCCGTACGCGAGGATCGCGACGATCGTCACGTTGCCGACGCCCTTGATCGACGGCATGAAGATCGCGTTCAGCTGGAACGACTTCAGGTTCGCCTGCCGGTACCGGTCGTTGACCCCGTGGAAGATCTCCTCGTTCCGCGGCTCCCGGCGGAACGCCTGGACCGCGCGGATCCCGGTCATCGACTCGACGAAGTGCACGATGACGAGTACGACGGCCTCACGGGTCTGCCGGTACACGACCGCCGACCGCTTCCGGAACCACGCCGTCAGCAGGAGCAGCGCCGGGAACGACAGCAACGCGAGCAGACCCAGTTTCAGGTCGAGCGTCAGCAGCAGGATCGCCGTACCGATCAGGGTCAGCAGTGCCGTGACCAGACCGTCGAATCCGTTCGCCAGCATCTCGTCGATCACGCCCACGTCGGACGTCAGCCGCGAGATCACCCGCCCGGAGGTGAACTTGTCGTGGAACGACGGGCTGAGCCGCTGGAAGTGGTCGAACACCCGCCGGCGCAGGCCGAGCAGGATGGTCTGGCCGAGCTTGCCGGACCGCATCAGGAACAACTGCCGGGCCCACGCCTGCAGGAGTGCACTGACGAAGACCGCGATCACGACGGTGATCAAGGCCCGCGGACCCTCACCGGCCAGGATCGGCGGGATGCCGTTGTCGATGCCGAGGTGGACCAGGTACGGCACCGCCAGCCGGGCACCGTTCTCGACGATGACGATCACGACCAGGATCCAGATCAGCTTGGAGTACGGCCGGAGCAGTTCGCCGAGGAGCTTGCGCGAGTCCTCCTTCAGCCGGACGGTCGTTGCCCTCGACAACTCCCGGTCCGGATCGTCCTCGAAGACTCCCCGCCACGACTTCTCCGGGGTCTCCTGCTCGTGGTCCGGCGTTTCCTCCTCAGGAGGTGTCTGCTGGGTCGTCGTCATGCGTGCACCTCCTCTTCCTCGGCCGCGAGCAGTTGGCGGTACGCCGGAACTTCCGCGAGCAACTCGTGATGGGTACCGACGTGGGTGATCGTGCCGTCCTGGAGCAGCGCCACCTGGTCGGCCAGCATCACGGTCGACGCGCGGTGCGCGACCACGATGCCGGTGGTCTCGGAGAGCACGTTGCGCAGTGCCTCCTCGACCAGGGCCTCGGTGTGCACGTCGAGCGCGGAGAGCGTGTCGTCGAGCACGAGGATGGCCGGCTGGGCGAGCACGGCTCGAGCGAGTGCGAGCCGTTGCCGTTGGCCACCCGACAGCGACATGCCCTGCTCACCGACCCGGGTCTCCAGCCCCCAGGGCAGCTCGTTGGCGAACTCGGCCTGCGCCACCTGGAGGGCCTGCTGGACCTCCGCGTCCGTGGCGTCGGGGCGGCCGAGGGTGAGGTTCTCCCGAACGCTCATCGAGAACAGCGTCGGGTCGTCGAACGCGGACGCGACCGCGGTCCGCAACGACGTCAGGCTCAGATCCCGGATGTCGTGCCCATCGACCGTGATCCGCCCGGCGGTCACGTCGTACAGGCGGGGGATCAGAGCGGTGAGGGTGGTCTTGCCGGATCCGGTCGCGCCGACCAGGGCGAGCGTTGTACCGGGGGTGAGATCGAGGTTGATGTCGTGCAGGATCTCGGGGGAGTCGGGCGAGAAGCGGAACCCGACGTGCTCGAAGCGCAGGTGACCGCGGGAGTTCACCAGCTTCTCCGGGCCGGACTGGATCACCGAGTGGGTGTCCAGGATCTCGCTGATCCGGTCCGCCGCCGTCATCGCCTCCTGGGCCATCGCGAGGATGCCGCCGAGCGACGTGACCGGCCAGATCAGCGACAGCATCAGCGTGATGAACGCGACCAGGGTGCCGAGCGTGATCGCCTCCCGGCCCACCGCGAGCGCGCCGAGCAGCAGCACGATCACCAGGGTCAGGTTCGGGATCACGCCGAGGAAGCTCCAGAACCGCGAAGCGAGCCGGACCTTCTGGACTTCGGTGTGGTAGAGCGTGATCGCCTCGTCGTCGAACTGTCCCTGGACGTGTCCACGCCGGCCGAACGCCTTGATCACCCGGAAGCCGAGCGCCGACTCCTCGATCCGGGTGGCCAGGTCGCCCTGCTGGTCCTGGACCTTGCGGGAGATCAGCAGGTACTTGCGCTCGAACTTCAAAGACACCACGATGATCGGCACTGCGGCCACCAGCACGACCACGCCGAGCGGCCAGTACAGCTGGAGCAGCAGGATGGTGACGACGACCAGTTGCAGGATGTTCATCACCAGGAACAGCAGACCGAAGCCCATGAACCGGCGGATCGTGGACAGGTCGGTGGTGACCCGGGACAGCAGCTGACCACTCTGCCAGCGGGTGTGGAACTCCATCGGCAGCGACTGCAGCCGAACGTACAGATCGTGCCGGAGCGACGCCTCGAGGTCGCTGACGGCACGGGACTGGGCCCACCGGCGGGCCCACACCAGCAGAACCTCGGCGATGCTCAGCCCGAGGGCCAGTAGGGCCAGCGGGACCAGCATGCTGAGCTCACGACGGGTGACCGGCCCGTCGATGATGGCCCGGGTGACCAGGGGAACGGTAAGGCTGACGGCGACGCCCAGCATGGCGGTGACGAACATGACCGCCAGGCGCCAACGGTGTGGCCGGAGATAGGGACGGAGCCGCCAGAGGTTGCGGCTGCGTTCGGGGGCTCGGGTGGTAGGGGATGCAATCGACGGCGCTTGGGCAGGGAGCTCTGAGGGCATCTGGACGGGCGCACTTCCCATCATGCTCGGTTCAAGGGGTATCGCGACCTGAAACAGGCGCACTTTCCAGTATCGCTCAGTAGGTAAGCGCTTGTCCCCCGATTTCCATTCCCCGTCGATGAATAACCACTGGTTGCAATAAGCGGGCCCGGTGCCACGCGGTGACCCCGGTCACAGCTATCGCGTTTCGTAATCAGTGCCGGGCCATCGATCGTCGGTCAGCTGGCCACTGGGGTCTCGGCCGGGAGCGATCGGAAGGTGCGGAGGGGTGAGAAGAAGGCGATCAGGACGCCGGCGAGCATGCCGGCGGTGGCCAGGAGCAGGGTGGGGCGGATGCCGATGGCGGTGGCGAGGAAGCCGGAACCGCCGGCGCCGACGGCTTGACCGCCGATGACCAGGGTGCGCCAGCTGGCGGTGACCTGGCCGAGGAGGTGAGTCGGCGCGGCCGCCTGGCGCAGGGTGCGCTGGGGGACGCCGAACAGGGACATGCCGAGGCCGGCGAAGACCTGGCCGAGCAGAATCATCGGAGTGAGGCCGGTGAACAGCGCCACGCCGGTGAGCGAGGCGAGGAAGGCACCGGACAGATAGGCGCGGCCGATGCCCACCCGGCGGCACCATGGCGTGGCTGCGAAGGTCCCGAGCACCGCGGCGACGCCGAAGGTCGTCAGCTGGACACCGACGAACGACGGCGACCGGTGCAGCTCGCGGATCAGATAGAGCACGATCAGCGGCCCCTGGATCGCACCGGCCATCGATGCCACGGTCGCCGAGCTGATGAGCGGTGCCAGGATCCGGTTGCCGAAGAGCACCCGCAGTCCAGCTGACAGCCGCACCTCGGACCGGTCCGGCGCGGGCGCCCGGGCCGGCTCACGGATCAGGTACGACGCCACCGCGGACACGACGTAAGACGCCGCATCGACGATGATCGCGAACGGTGCGCTCAGCAGCTGCACCAGGAACCCGGCCACGGACGGACCGGCCGTCGAGGCCAGGTTGAAGTTCAGCAGGGCCGCACTGTTCGCCCGCATGAGGTCCTCGCGTGGCACGAGCGACGGGATCATCGTCTGGGACGCGGTGTCCGACAGCAGCGTCAGTACTCCGGTCAGTACGGCAACCACATAGAGCTGCTCGATCCGCAGGGAGCCCAGCGCCGCGACCGCTGGGACAGAACCGAGTAGAACGAGCCGCCCGAGGTCCGTCCAGATCAGTACCCGCCTGAGCGACCACCTGTCCACCCAGACGCCTGCCAGCAGTCCGAAGACCAGATGTGGCGCGATGGTCAGCGCGGACAGTGCACCCATCTGCACAGCGGAGGCCTGCAGCGTGACGACGGCAACGAGTGGCAGGGCGACCGTAGTGATGGCGCTGCCGGACGCTGACACCAGTTGCCCGATCCATAGCTTGCGGAACTCGCCTCTCACGACCCATGCCATGACCTGCAACCTGTCACTCACCAGAGTCATGCGACTACGGCTGTTCGCCCGCAGCGGAGCGTATTCACTGCACGCGAAACACGGGACCCCTTGCAGTGAAGGGCAGCGACGCCCCGGCCGGGATCAGCCAAGCGTGCTCCCGCCGTACCCGGACAACGTCGCAGTGCCCGTCGGTGATGAGCAGGATCGGTCCGTCCACCGGGAAGTCGTCTGCACGCTCAAGCAGGTCCACAGCGGGCTGCAGCACGGTCCCACCGCGACCGCGTACCTGCACGCGTCCCGCGATGTCGTCCACCGGCACGTAGCCGGCGTCGTATGCCACCGCGTCGCAGTACACGACCCGCGCGGCCGGTACGTCGCGAGCCCGCGAGTACGACGCTATGGCGCCGAGCGCCTTGCCCAGCAGTTCTCGGTCCATCGATCCGGAGGTGTCCAGGACCACGCCGTACGTCGGGAGCCGGTCCACCTCGACCGGCCGGATCCACCCTGGCCGCGGGATGTCCGGAGTACCGGACTGGCGTCGGGACGCGCGCGCGTACGTGCGGATCTTGGAAACGGCCGGAACGTGCTCTTCGAACCAGCGGGCCAGTTGTGCGTCCCAAGCAAGCGGCGGGTGGTCCAGCGCGCGGATCTCCTCGACCAGACCCGCAGGCAGAGTGCCGCGAGCAGAGTCGTGGTACGCCAGCCCGGTGCTCAGCGCGCGCCGGTAGATGTCGTCCAGCCCGGCAGCACGCGCTGCTTCCCCCGCATGCGGCAGCGGATGCCCGAGCACGTCGCCCAGACCGACGCCCCGCAGTGTCGCCAGCTTGCGGTAGCGGCGGAGGTCTGTGGTGATGCGGTCGTACACCGTCTCGACGGACATGCCCTTCAGTGCCGGATCGTGCAGCGCGCCGTCGGGCATGGCGCCGACGCCCATCTCGAGCAGCCAGCCGTTGATGACCAGGTCGGCTGCGACGTTCCACAGGTACGGGTCGCGGCCGCCGACGCGCTCGCCGTGGCGCAGAGCGGCGTGCAGCATCTCGTGGGCCATCACGAATCGCCACTCGTTCTGCGTCATCCCGACCAGTGGGTTGACGTAGATCTCGCCGACCGTCGCGTTGACGGCGGCGACCTGGATATCCCAGCCACGGGCCAGCTCCGCCTCGGCAACGATCGTCATGCTGGAGGCGATGGCGCCGAGCAGCGGGTAGGACGAGACGAACCAGGCGAGGGCCAGGTCCCACTTGTCCTGGCTGCGGTGCGGGTCCGTCAGCCTCGTCCGCGCTCCGCCCGCGACGTCCACCGCGGCAGCCGCCGCCGCGGACAGTCCGGCCGCGAACAGTTCGCCCCACTTCGGTGGATCGCCGTATCCGTTCCAGCGCTGCTGCAGTACGTCGGACTGTCCGCCGGCGACTCCGAGACCGGCGTACTCGGGCGGGATGCCTTCGCGCCGCCACAGCCGGGCGAGCGCCTCCTCGTCAGTGGCGGGGAAGCCCGGCGGTAGCTGAACGATCGGTGTGCCGAGCTTGAGCGAGTGCAGGTAGCGGTTGACGGCCACGTCACACGCGGCGCTCGCGGCCGGATCCGGTGCCGGGCGGTCGCCGTCGGCGTGGCCGAGGCCGAGGTGGATGAGCAAGTGCGCGAAGACCCACGTCCACTCCTCGGCTGACGCCTTCCGGGTCGGGTGGGTGACGATCTCGCCGTTGGAGTCGATCGTGGCCCAGGCGTCCGGCGGGCAGTCGTCACTGCGGCGGACGGCCGCGTGCCAGGCGGTCATCGGTGCGAACAGTGGGTGCTTGGAGACTGTCTGCCAGCCGAGCTGGATCGCCTCCAACGCCGGGTCCTTGCGGGCCTTCCGGCGCTTAGGCACGGGCCGCGACCAGGCGGGGGAGGTCGCGGCTGACCTCGACCAGGAACCAGGTCGGCAGCACCGGGCGGCCGTCGTCGTCCGCCGCGATCACCAGCTGCGCCACCTCGAGCGAGATCTCGGCCAGCTCGACCAGCAGCGCTTTGCCGCGGTGTGCGAGCTGCCGCGCCGCCGGACTCGCCGACGCCTTGTCCGCGGCCAGTTCCTTCACCAGCCGGGCCCGGAAGGTCTCGGCCAGGAAGTAGAGCAGGTCGCGGTCCTCCGGAGCGGCCGGCCAGCCGGTCTCGCCCTTCAGTACGGCGTCCAGCCCGAAGGCGTTCCGGACCGTCTTCACGTACGCGCGGAACGCGGAGGCGTGTGCAGCAGACAAGGTGCCGAAGGCAAGTACTCGCAGGGTCTCGTCGGATACGTTGTCGCCGTACGAGTGCAGTGCGTCCGAGAGCATGTGCCAGCTTCGCGGCGTCGAGAACGGTTCCTCGGTCTTCGGCGGTGCGGTCCAGAGGTGGTCCGGGCGGTTGCGCAGGTAGTCGAGTACCCACGGGTGGATCCCCGCCGTACCGGCCCATCGCAGCCAGTCGGTCGGGGACGCGCGGAGGTGGACGTGTACGAGACGGTTGATCAGTGCGCTCGCCATCGGCCGGGCCAGTGCGTTGTCGGTCGCACGGTTGCCGGCCCCGATGACGACGGACCCCTCAGGCAGCTCGTACTCACCGATCCGGCGGTCCAGGATGAGTGAGTAGAACGCTTTCTGCACTTCGGCGGACGATGCGTTCAGCTCGTCCAGGAAGAGGCAGTACGGCTCGTCCCGCGCGATCGCTACGGGTGGTGCGAACCGGCTGCGCCCGTCCACGATCTGCGGGACGCCGATCAGGTCCTCCGGCGCGAGCTGGGTCCCCAGGAGGGTCACACACTCCAGACCGAGTGAATCCGCGAACGCCCGTACCAGACTGCTCTTCCCGATCCCCGGCGCTCCCCACAGGAAGACCGGGCGCACCACTGCGACGTGCAGCAGCACTTCGGGCAGTTCCGCCGCCGATACCGTGATCCCCGCCTGCATCCGTTCCTTTCCGTTTGGTCAGCCCTTCAGGATCCTCTTCGGCCCAGGGCGTGTCACATGGTTTTCGGGCCTGGCTTCCGTTACTGGTGGTTACTGGCTAGGGTGCGGCCCGGTGTACTAGGCGAACTGGGGGGTTCTTGTGGTGGGGTTTCGGGTGAAGGTGGCTGCGGTCGCGTGCGCCGTCGTACTAGTTCCGTTGGCGGCGACTCAGGTGATGGCAGCCGATCCGCCCGCGCATCTGGGGGAGGGGGCGCTCGTCCCGGGGCACACCGCGGCCGACGTGGGGATGTCCGGGGCACGCGTGGTCGTGTCGGACCCGCAGGACCACACCGTGTACGAGACCAGCAACAACGGCACTACCTGGACCGCATCCGGTGGAACCAACGACACCAAACGGCTGCAGGTGGAGGGGCCATCGCTGCTCACCTTCGCGGGCACTACGGCGAAGGTCGGCGGGCTGACGTTCCCCGCGACTGACGAGGTCGTGCTGGGCAAGGGCGGCAAGCTGGTGTCCCACCGTGCCCCGAACGCTGCCACGGCCGAGGTGTACGACGTCGCGAGTAAGACCAAGCTGGCGGACTACGCACCGCCGTTCGCGATGGCCGACGGCGCGGTCTGGAAGGTGACCGAGCCTGGTCATCTGGATGGCAAGGACCTGACCACTGGTGTCGTGAAGACCGTCCTGGTCGCGAGTGCGTGCACCGTCGGTCCGGATCGCGTCAACGGTCGCTGGGCGCTGCTGAGCGGCTGCAACCAGGTGGTCGACGTGAAGGGTCCGGAGGCTCCGCGGGACCTGACCGTGGCGGCAGATGCTCAGCTGGGCAACGGCTTCACTGTGCAGGCGTCCGGCTCTGACTTGCTGGTGACCGACCTGAACGACCGGGCGCTCGGTCAGCGCCGCTATGGCCCGATCCGCACGGCGCCCGCCGGCTTCCGTACTGACGGGTCTGGCGCCGCCAAGATCGCGTACGCCGATCCCGACAGCAAACCGCGCGTGATCAGCCTGAGCTGGCTCACGGCGGATCCGCAGCAGCGGCCTGACACTGTGGCGCCGGTGCTGACCAGTGCGTCGGCGGGTGCGCGCATCCGGGACAACACGAGTCTGTCGTTCGAGTGGGCCTTCACCGACCCACAGGACCCGAACTCACCGGCGTCCGGCGTCGACTCGTCCGACCTGCGCATCCAGCAGCGCCCCAACCGGACGTCGCCGTACGGCGCGTGGAACCAGGTGCCGTCGTGGCAGGGGCTCAAGACGACGGGTGCGAGCTACAGCGCACCGATCGGGACCGACACGTGCTGGCAGGTACGGGCGCGTGACTACGCCGGCAATGTGAGCGCGTGGAGTGCGTCGTACTGCAGTGAAGTCGATGGGACTGCGCCGTCGCTGGTGACCTGGCGGATCGGGGACCGGGTGGAGCTCGGTTCGCCGACGTTGGTGCGGTGGACGTACAAGGACGACACCGACGTGGCGTCGTACGACGTCGTCTACAAGGTCGCCGCGCCAGGTGTCGCGCTGGGCAAGTGGATGTACCCGGCGACGTGGCAGAACACGAGGATCACGAGCATCTCCTACGCACCGCGCCTCGGCTGGGACGAGTGCTTCATGGTCCGGTCCCGCGACTACCTCGGGAACTTGTCCGCATGGTCCCCGCAGCTGTGCTCCGTGGCGCCCCAGGACGACCGCGCCCTCACCTCGGCTGGCACCGTTACCCGCTCGACGAGCACTCTGGCCTTCCAAGGCACCACCACGATCCTGAAGGCGAACGGCGCCTACCTCACCAAATCCACCGAGGCAGCCGCCCGCATCGCCCTCGTAGCCATCCACGGTCCTGGCCAAGGCCGCGTCGACATCTACCACGCCAACATCAAGATCGGCACCGTCAACCTCGCCGCCACCACGACCTCCCGAGTCGTCACCTACCTCCCCATCACCCCCTTCCGCACCGGCCCAGTAAAGATCGTCTCCACCTCCACAGCCCCCGCCACCATCGACGCCATCGCCTTCCTCCGCGTCAACTGAGAGGTCCGCGGGCGCGGGAGGATGGGGGCGTGCTGATCAGTGGACGTCCGCCTGATGATGTTGCCGTGCCTGGGCAGATTCGTCGGCTTGGACGCGACCAGTCCGTGGTGCCGGTGTGGCGGAATGGGCTTGGGGGCCTGACTTTTCAGATCGGCAGTGGGCCGTCGCGCAGGTTCGCGAAGTGGGCGCCGGCAGGATCTGGGCTCGATCTGACGGCGGAAGTACTGCGGCTGCAATGGGCGACCGAGTTCGCCTCGGTCCCCGTCCTCCTCGACCACGGAACGGACTCGGAGGGAGCCTGGATGGTTACGGCTGGTCTGCCCGGGGATAGCGCAGTCAGCGATCGTTGGAAGGCGGATCCCGCGACGGCCGTCCAGGCGGCTGGTGTGGGGCTGCGCAGACTGCACGACGCGCTGCCTGTTGAAGGATGCCCCTTCACTTGGTCGGTGGATGACCGGATCGGCCAATCCATGGCTGTGCGCGGTGGGGCTATCAGCGATCTTCCAGCCGCGCCGCCGATAGGCAAGCTGGTGGTGTGCCACGGTGATGCATGCGTACCGAACACGCTTGTCACACCAGATGGTCAGTACTCGGGCCAAGTCGACCTGGCCAACCTCGGCACCGCTGACTGCTGGGCCGATCTCGCCGTGGCGACGTGGAGTACCGAGTGGAACTACGGGCCCGGCTGGGAAGAAACCCTCCTCTCCGCCTACGGAGTGCAACCCGACCAAGCCCGAACCGAGTACTACCGCCTCCTCTGGACCCTCGACACCACACCACCTCCGTCCTGAACAGCCCTCGTGATCGCTCACCGTTGTGTTGGGTTCGTCGGTGGATGACGATCTGAGCATGGGCAGGCTTCTCTGCAGGATTGGGATTCACCGGTGGGTCAACAAGCGCAACCCTGAGGGCGGAGCGCATTACCTGGAATGCGAACGGTGTCGGAAGCAGAAGGACACCATCACGCTCGGAGGCAGCGGCGCTGGCTTCTGGGGTTAGCGGGGCGTCGGCCGCAGTGCGGGCGGCCGATTCTGGGTGTGGTGTCGGAATGGGGTGCTGTCGTTCGTGGAGAAGGTGGAGGGTGGCCGCAGAGGTCATACCGCAGAGGAGGAGTCATGGCTGAGTACCTCATCGCGTTCAATGACGAGTGGGTGCCTGAGCTCACGGATGAGGATCTGCGCCAGGCCGCCAAGGCTGCCGGCGCGGTGCGGGCAGAGATGACGGCTGCAGGGGTGCTCATCTTCACCGGTGGCCTGGACGACGCTGCGCCCGTGTTCAGTGTCGATGCGTCGAGCGGCACGCCGCTGTTCACCGACGGTCCGTACGTCGAGTCCAAGGAGTATCTCGGCGGCTTCGCCGTCGTGGACGTGGCGGACGAGGAGGCTGCCCGGCTATGGGCGGGGAAGATCGCGGTGGCCTGCGGTTGGCCGCAGGAGGTACGACGTTTCCGGTACGCGACCACCGACGTGGCCGCCGAGACTGCCTGAACGCCCGGCCAGTACCGACGAAGGCCCCAGACAGACAAAAGGCCCCGGACAGAGGATCGAGCCTCTGGCCAGGGGCCTTCTGTGTTGGAGCGGGTGACGAGAATCGAACTCGCGTAGTCAGTTTGGAAGACTGGGGCTCTACCATTGAGCTACACCCGCGTGCGCCCGTTCGGCGGGCACTCGGACATGATTCCACATCCCCGGGCCCGGTCTCAAACCGGTTCGGGGGTGGGGTGGTGGCGCGAGCACTGGTTCGGGTCGACTAGACTCGTGCGGTCACTGCGGGGCGTAGCGTAGTGGCTAGCGCGCCTGCTTTGGGAGCAGGAGACCGCAGGTTCGAGTCCTGTCGCCCCGACAAACCCCCTGCAGCACCGGTGCAGTGCGGGCTGTCACCGTGCTGTGAATGTCATCGAATCAAGGAGAACCGCCACCGTGAAGAGCACCGTCGAGTCCTTGAGCTCGACCAAGGTCAAGCTCATCGTCGAGGTGCCGTTCGAGGAACTCAAGCCGAGCCTCGACGCGGCGTACCAGAGCATCGCCTCGCAGATCACCGTCCCGGGGTTCCGCAAGGGCAAGGTCCCGCCGCAGGTGATCGACCAGCGGGTCGGTCGCGGCCCGGTGCTCGAAGAGGCGATCAACGACGCCCTCCCGAAGCTGTACTCGCAGGCGGTCAGTGACAACCAGGTCAAGGCGATCGGCCGGCCCGAGGTCGACGTGACCGAGTTCAACGACAAGGAGAGCCTGCAGTTCTCCGCCGAGGTCGAGGTGCGCCCGGAGATCACGCTGCCGGACCTGGAGGGTCTGGAGGCCGAGGTCGAGGACATCGCGGTCAGCGACGACGAGGTGACCGAGCAGATCGAGGCGCTGCAGCAGCGCTTCGGCTCGCTGAACCCGGTCGAGCGCGCGGTCCAGGACAAGGACTACATCACTCTCGACCTGTCCGCGAGCAAGGACGGCGAGAAGGTCGAGGAGGCGCAGGCCACCGGCCTGTCGTACCAGGTCGGCAGCGGCCAGCTGCTGGACGGCCTGGACGAGGCCGTCACCGGATTGAACGCCGGTGAGAGCAAGACCTTCGTCACCCAGCTGGTCGGCGGCGCGCTGAAGGGCGAGGACGTCGACGTCGAGGTGACGGTGACCGCGGTCAAGGAGCAGGAGCTGCCGGAGTTCGACGACGAGTTCGCGCAGACCGCGTCCGAGTTCGACACCGCTGACGAGCTCAAGGCCGACGTGCAGGCCCGGCTGGAGCGCGGCAAGCGGCTCGAGCAGGCCGGCGAGGCGCGTGACGCCGTACTGGAGAAGATCCTCACTCTCGTCGAGGTGCCGGTGCCGGAGGGTCTGCTGACCGACGAGCTGGCCGCCCGCAAGGAGAACCTGGAGCAGCAGCTCGGGTACTCCGGGATGTCGTTCGAGCAGTTCCTGGAGGGCGAGGAGCAGACCCAGGAAGAGTTCGACGAGGACCTGAAGAAGCGCTCCGAGGACGCGATCAAGGCGCAGTTCGTGCTCGACCTGGTGGCCGAGCAGCAGGAGCTGAGCGTCAACGACCAGGAGCTCACCGAGCACATCGTCCGGCATGCGCAGCGCTCCGGCGTCAGCCCGGACCAGTTCGCCCAGCACGCGGTCGAGAACAACCTCGTGCCGAGCCTGGTCTCCGAGGTCGTCCGCGGCAAGGCGCTCGCCCACCTGGTCGAGAACGCCAAGGTCACCGACGCCTCCGGCAACGTGGTCGAGCTGAAGACCCTGCAGCCGGACGGCACCTACGCCGACCCGGAGGCAGAGGCAGCGGCGGCGGAGTCGGCCGAGGAGACGCCGGCCGAGGAGCCCGCGAAGGCCTGAGTTGTCCGACGAACGGCCCGGAACCACTGTGGTTCCGGGCCGTTCGCGCGTCTCCGGCCGATCGCGAGCCGCAACCGAACCCCGAAGTACCTGACCAGTAAGCCTTCGAGGAGTGCCGGGCGGCCTGAATCACACCAGCAGAATTCGCTCAGAGCAGACGGAAAGCGCCGTGGGGTGCGCCGTGAGCGAACACCTGAGGCCCAGCCTTAGGTCTGTCGCCCCGGCCCAGTAATGTCGGCTTCGTGAACGAGACATTTGCAGCCAGCCCCACCGCCGCGGGCGGCAACGGATCCGGCGGACTCGACGACCACATCTACCAGCGCCTGCTGAGCAACCGGATCATCTTCCTGGGGTCCGAGGTTCGCGACGACAACGCGAACGCGATCTGCGCGCAGATGCTGCTCCTCAACGCCGAGGACCCCAACAAGGACATCTGGCTGTACATCAACTCGCCGGGTGGTTCGGTGGACTCCGGCATGGCGATCTACGACACCATGCAGTGGATCTCCAACGACGTCGCCACCGTCGGGATGGGCCTGGCCGCCTCGATGGGCCAGTTCCTGCTCTGCGCCGGTGCGAAGGACAAGCGCTTCGCCCTGCCGCACGCGCGGATCATGATGCACCAGCCCTCCGGCGGCATGGGAGGGACGGCGTCCGACATCAAGATCCAGGCCGAGCAGTCGCTGCACATCAAGGCGCAGCTGTTCAAGCTGATCGCCGAGCACACCGGCCAGCCGCTCGAGCAGGTCGAGAACGACGCCGACCGCGACCGATGGTTCACAGCCGACGCGGCCAAGGAGTACGGCTTCATCGACCACGTGGTCGCGAGCGCCGCTCAGCTCACCTCCGGCAGCCCGAACTCCTGATCTCCCACTCCGTCAGTTAAGGACGAACAATGAACTACTTCATCCCGCAGTGGGAGGAGCGCACGTCGTACGGCATGCGCCGGATCGACCCCTACACGAAGCTGTTCGAGGACCGCATCATCTTCCTCGGGACGCCGATCACCGACGAGATCGCGAACGCGGTGATGGCGCAGCTGCTGTGCCTGCAGTCGATGGACTCCGACCGCGACATCAGCATCTACATCAACTCCCCGGGCGGCTCGTTCACCGCGCTGACCGCGATCTACGACACCGTTCGCTACATCAAGCCAGACGTCCAAACGGTCTGCCTGGGCCAGGCCGCCTCGGCCGCCGCGGTCCTGCTCGCGGCCGGTACGCCGGGTAAGCGCCTCGCGCTGCCGAACAGCCGGATCATCATCCACCAGCCGGCTACCGAGGGCACCTACGGGCAGTCCAGCGACATCGAGATCCAGGCGAACGAGATCCTCCGCCTGCGCGCTCTGCTGGAGAAGATGATCTCCGAGGCCAGCGGCAAGTCGCTGGAGGAGGTCTCGCGTGACATCGAGCGGGACAAGTTCCTGACCGCCGACCAGGCCATCGAGTACGGCCTGATCGACGACGTCCTGCAAACCCTCAAGTCCCCGGTCCCGGCCGGCGTCTGAGCAGCTGCTCGGGAACCGGTTCCGGCCGGTGCCCGAGCCTGCCGCCCCGCTCAGGCGGGGTGACGATATGGGTCACAGGGGGCTGTCAAGGGCCTGGCGCGTTCGCCACCGGCGTAGTCACAACCCGGCGGTGAGCGCGGCGTTTCGGCCCCGGACGGGGTACCGTCGAATTCTGGATCGGGGTAGCCGTGTCAGTGACCTGGCGCCCCGGCCCGAGCGGCCCACGCCCCCCTTGGCCCACGTTTCGACTTGCGCATAGAAGGGATCTGTCCCGGTGGCACGCATAGGTGACGGCGGCGACCTGCTGAAGTGCTCGTTCTGCGGTAAGAGCCAGAAGCAGGTCAAGAAGCTCATCGCCGGTCCCGGCGTCTACATCTGCGACGAATGCATCGATCTCTGTAACGAGATCATCGAGGAGGAGCTGAACGAGGGCTCCGAGGTCGGACTCACCGAGCTGCCCAAGCCGCGGGAGATCTACGACTTCCTCAATGCGTACGTTGTCGGACAGGACGTGGCCAAGAAGGCTCTCGCGGTGGCGGTGTACAACCACTACAAGCGGGTCCGTGACGGTCAGGGCAGCTCCAGTGCCGGCCGGCACGCCAAGGACGAGGCCGTCGAGCTGGCCAAGTCCAACATCCTGCTGATCGGCCCGACCGGCTGCGGCAAGACCTACCTCGCCCAGACGCTGGCCCGGATGCTGAACGTTCCGTTCGCGATCGCCGACGCCACCGCGCTGACCGAGGCGGGGTATGTCGGTGAGGACGTCGAGAACATCCTGCTCAAGCTGATCCAGGCGGCCGACTACGACGTCAAGAAGGCCGAGACGGGGATCATCTACATCGACGAGGTCGACAAGATCGCCCGCAAGAGCGAGAACCCGTCGATCACCCGCGATGTCTCCGGCGAGGGTGTGCAGCAGGCCCTACTGAAGATCCTGGAGGGTACGACGGCCTCCGTGCCGCCGCAGGGTGGCCGCAAGCACCCGCACCAGGAGTTCATCCAGATCGACACCACCAACGTGCTGTTCATCGTCGGCGGCGCGTTCGCCGGGCTGGACCACATGGTGGAGCAGCGGGTCGGCAAGAAGACCCTCGGCTTCAACACCTCGCGTGAGCCGGAGAAGCCGAAGGAGCTCGGCGGGTACGCCGACGTCATGCCGGAGGACCTGCTCAAGTTCGGCCTGATCCCCGAGTTCATCGGCCGGCTCCCGGTGATCACCACGGTGTCCCCGCTGGACCGCGACGCGCTGATCAAGATCCTGTCCGAGCCGAAGAACGCGCTGGTCAAGCAGTACCGGCGGCTCTTCGAGATCGACAACGTCGAGCTCGAGTTCAGCGACGACGCGGTCGAGGCGATCGCGGACCAGGCGCTGCTGCGCGGCACCGGCGCCCGTGGTCTGCGGGCCATCATGGAAGAGGTTCTCCTCAACGTGATGTACGAGGTGCCGAGCCGCGAGGACGTCGCCAAGGTCGTCGTCACCGGCGAGGTCGTGCTGGAGAACGTGAACCCCACGCTCATCCCGCGCGACCAGATCGAGCGCAAGCGCGAGCGCCGCGAGAAGACCGCCTGACGCAATCTGCAAAAGGAGGCCGGGATCCGCTGAATAGCGGACTCCCGGCCTCCTTCTCGTGGTGGCCGCGTCCTGAGTGCGCAGCCCCCTACGGTCGGTGACGTGAAGCCCAGATCGCCTGGCGGAGCTGCGGCGCCGACGCCAAGCTGAAGCCGTTCCAGTGCGCCTCGGTCGACGTGCAGCGGTTCACCGCGACGTTCACGCAGAAGGTGGTTCGGTCGGCGACCGAGGTGTGGTTGCGCGTCGACGGTACGGCGGACGCAGTACCGGCCAATGCGGTGCAATGTGCGCGGTGGGGTGTGTACGCCGAGCAGGACCCGCTCGTCTACCAGCAGTCGCTGCGTGTCTACGACGCGGTGCAGCTCGTGCCGGTGCAAGGGTCACATGCATTGGGTATCGCTTACTTGAACTGGGCCAGACAAGCTCCTTGGAGGAAGCAGTGAGATTGCTACGTGTCCACACCGACGCCGGGCTGCGTGACGCCGTACTGACCGAAGACGGTCGGGTGGCGACGCTCGCGGGCGAGGCCGAGGCGTTCGATCCGGCCCGGTGGCGGGAGCGTGCCGCCGGCGCGGAGGTGGAGACGGCCGTGGCGTTCGAGGAGGTGCGACTGGCCGCGCCGCTCAGTCCCGGGAAGATCGTGTGTGTCGGCCTGAACTACGCCGACCACGCGGCCGAGGGTGGCCAGGAGGCGCCGGCCGAGCCGATTCTGTTCATGAAGGCGCCGGACACTGTGGTCGGTGCCCACGACGATGTCGTCATCCCGCGTCGCAGCGAGAAGACCGACTGGGAGGTCGAGCTCGGCGTGGTGATCGCACGGACGGCGGCCTACCTCGAGAGCGAGGCGGATGCTCTGGATCATGTCGCGGGCTACGTACTGGTCAACGACGTGTCGGAGCGGCATTTCCAGCTGGAGCGCGGCGGGCAGTGGGACAAGGGAAAGAACTCGCCGACGTTCTGCCCGCTGGGTCCGTGGGTGCTGACCGCCGACGAGGTTGCCGATCCACAGGCGATCAAGCTCGGCCTCGACGTGAACGGCGATGCGTTGCAGGACAGCTCGACCGCGCAGATGATCTTCTCGGTCGCGCATCTGGTGCACTACATCTCCCAGTTCATGACGCTGTACCCGGGTGATGTCATCAGCACCGGCACACCGGCCGGCGTCGGCGCCGGACAGAAGCCGCCGCGGTACCTCCGCGCGGGCGACGTCCTTCGCGTCTGGGCCGACGGCCTGGGCGAGCAGCACTCGCGGCTGGTCTGATGATCATCGACAAGCTCACGGTCGAGGTCTTCCCGGACCCAGTCACCTTGGGCACCGCGGCTGGAGCGGCGGCGGCCGAGTCCCTGCGCCGGACCATCGAGGCACAGGGCTCAGCCCGATTGGTGCTGGCTGCCGCGCCGAGCCAGACGCACACGCTGGCTGCCCTGTCCGTTGCTGAGGGCATCGATTGGTCGAAGGTCCAGGCGTTCCACATGGATGAGTACGTCGGTCTCCCGGCGGATGCGGAGCAGCGGTTCGGCCGGTGGCTGGGACGGCATTTCAGAGCATCGGCACCTCTGACGGTGTTCGACCCGGCGGGTGGCTCCGATCCTGCCGCTGAGGCTGCTCGCTATGCGAGGCTGGTTTCGGAGCGGCCGATCGATGTTGTGCTGGCCGGGATCGGGGTCAATGGGCATCTCGCGTTCAACGATCCGCCGGCGGACTTCAGTACGCCCGACGTCGTGCAAGTGGTAGAGCTGGACGAGACCAGTCGGCGGCAGCAGGTGGATGAAGGGTTGTTCGCGCGACTTGACGACGTACCCGCGCAGGCGTGGACGTTGACTGTTCCTTTTTTGCTGTCGGCGCGGGAGATTTTCTGCATGGTGTCCGGCGTGGCGAAGGCGGAGGCCGTACGACGGACTTTGCAGGGGCCTGTGGATCCGGTGGTGCCGGCGAGCGCGCTGCGTACGCATCCGCGGGCTCGGTTGTTCGTGGATCGGGAGGCGGCTGGAGATGAGTGATTACTTGGCGAAGATCACGGAGCTGCTGGGGCGGATCGAGGCGGAGGAAGGGGAGTCGATCGAGGCGGCCGCTCGGGTGATGGCTGAGCAGGTTGCGGGGGATCGGCTGATTCACGTGTACGGGCCGGGTGGGCATTCCAACCTTGCCTCGCAGGAGATCTTCTTCCGGGCCGGTGGACTGATGCATGTGTCGGCCATCCTGGACGAAGGGACGTTGCTGTCGAACGGCGCCTTGCGGTCGATGGCGGTGGAGCGGACGGCCGGGTACGGGCGGATGGTGATCGAGAACGCCGGACTTGGCGCGGATGATGTGCTGATCCTGGTAAATGCGTATGGGATCAACACTGTGCTCATCGACGCGGCGCTGATGGCGCGGGAGCGGGGTGTGCGGACGATCGGCGTGAGTTCGCGCGAGCATGCTGAGCGGACGGCGCGGGATCATCCGGCTCGGCATCCGTCCGCTGCCAACCTGCACGCGGTGGTCGACGTTGCGGTGGACACGAAGGTGCCGATCGGGGATGCGGTGATCGAGCTTGACGGGATGACTGAGCGGGTTGGGGCGGTGTCCACGTTTGCGAGTGCGTTCGCGCTCAACACGATGGTGGTGCGGACGATCGAGCTGCTTATCGCGCAGGGCGTCGTGCCGCCGGTGTGGCGGAGCGGCAATGCGCCGGGTGGAGACGAGGCCAACGCGGTATTCATCGGCCGCTTCCGGGAGCGAGTCCGGTGGCTGTAAACAGGCTGACGGGTCGCGACCCGTGGTCAGGCGACATCCTCCACCTCGACCACACCGCCGGCCGCATCACCACGATCACCCGTACCCAAGCAGGCGGCGGGAGTGAACTGCCTTGGATCTGTAGTGGGCTGGTGGATCTGCAGGTCAATGGGTTTGCGGGGTTCGATGTGAATGCGGAGGAGGTGTCGGTTGAGAGTGTTGTGGGGTTGCGGGAGGCGTTGCGGAAGGTGGGGGTTACGCGGTTCGTGCCGACGGTGATCACCGCGGAAGCCGAGCGGATGCGGCGGGCGGTGCGCGTGGTCGCAGAGGCGCGGCGGCGGGATGCGGAGGTTACGGCGGCGGTGCCGTTCGTACATCTCGAAGGGCCGTATATCTCGGATCAGGACGGGCCGCGTGGTTGCCACGCTGCGGCCGAGGTGCGGCCGCCTGATCTGGCGGAGTTCGAACTGTGGCAGCAGCAATCGGACGGTCTGGTCGGGTTGGTCACGATCTCACCGCATTGGCCGGGTAGCGCAGAGTTCATCGCCGCGGTGGTCGCGTCCGGCGCCCGGGTGGCGATCGGCCACACCCACGCCGATACGGCCCAGATCCGCGCCGCAGTGGACGCCGGCGCGAGCCTGAGCACGCATCTCGGTAACGGCGCGCATGCCCAGCTCCCGCGCCACCCGAACTACCTTTGGACGCAACTGGCCGACGACCGCCTGCAGGCGGGTTTCATTGCCGACGGCCACCATCTGCCCGCGGACACGTTCGTCGCGATGGTCCGGGCGAAGGGCATCGACCACTCGTTCCTGGTTTCCGACTCGGTCGCGATCGGCGGCCTGGCGCCGGGCGACTACTCGTCGACCGTCGGCGGGGACGTGGAGCTCACCGACGACGGACGACTCCTCGTGCGCGGTACGCCGTACCTCGCCGGAGCGGCCGCACCACTCGCGGACGGGGTCGCCTGGGCGGCCCGATCCTTCTCGTTGCCCGATGCCCTCACGATGGCGACGACCAACCCCGGCCGGATCATCGACGAGGCCGGCGGCGAGCTGCGTCCGGGCACCCGCATCGCGGACGTGATCACCTTCGACTGGCAGCCCGGCGACCGCGAGCTGTCCTTCCGCTGAGAATGCGCCAAGGCGAGAGACCCACGTTCGGCGTGGTCGTGCGGAGACAGCAGTACCTAGGAATTACTGCTGCAGGGCGGCCGCGATGGCGTCGGCGAGGGGAGTAGTGGGGCGGCCGATGAGGCGGCTCAGGTTGGAGCCTCGGCCGGCCAGCAGGCCCCGCTCGATCGCGGCGTCGACGTCGACGAGGATCGGCGCGAACTGCTCCGGTACGCCGGCTCCGGTCAGGATCCCGAGGAGGGTCTCGCCCGGAACGTTGTTGTAGGCAACGTCCTGCCCCGACTGCCGGGAGAGCTCGGCGGCGTACTCGGCCAGCGTCCAGGCGTTGTCGCCGTTCAGCTCGTACGCCGTCTTCTCGTGACCCGCACCGGTCAGTACGACGGCAGCCGCGGCGGCGTAGTCGCGCCGGGAGGCCGACCCGATCCGGCCGTCGCCCGCACTGCCGACAACCCCGTGCTCCAGCTGTACGGCGATCTGGTCGGTGTAGACCTCGTGGTACCACCCATTGCGCAGGAACGTATAAGGCAAACCCGAATCGAGGATCGCCTGCTCGGTGGCGATGTGGTCGGCGGCCAGATCGAAGTCGGCCTCCGGTCCGCCGAGCACGCTGGTGTACGCGATCCGGGCGACGTCGGCCGCCTTGGCCGCGTCGATCACAGACTGGTGCTGGGCCCGCCGGATCGGCTCGAGGCCGGAGATCAGCAGGACCGTGTCGCCGGCGCCGAACACCGTGGCCAGCGCAGCGGGGTCGTTGTAGTCGGCGATCCGGACCTCGACGCCACGCTCGGCGAGGCCGGCCGCCTTCTCGGCGTTCCGGGCGACCGCGACGACCTGGTCGGCGGGTACCCGCTGCAGCAGTTCATCGATGACGAGTTGGCCCAGGTGACCGGTGGCGGCGGTGACGACGATGCTCATCCGTACTCCTTGTCGTTGAGGGTGACATCACCGACAGTAGGCGGCCAGGACGAGCGGTTCTATGTCCATGAAGCGCTGATTCATGTCCGATCGTCTTGAAGGGCTGGCGTATGATGCCAATCATGGATGTTCTCGCCGATGTCGTCTCCGCGCTCCGAACCGGCCCGGCCACGTCCGGCCGGACCGATGTCCGGGGGCCGTGGGGGCTGCGGTTCGCCCACTCGTTCGGCGCGACGTTCCACCTGGTCCTGCAAGGGACGGCGTGGCTGCTGCCGCCGGATGGGGCGCCGATCGCGATGGGGCCGGGGGACGTGGTGCTGATGCCGCGCGGCCTCGAGCACGCGCTGGCGGACCATCCCGATTCGCCGCTGGTCGACTTCGATCCGGCGATCGAAGAGCCGGTACAGGGTGGCGGTGCGCGCTCGCTACTGCTGTGCGGCACATACCGGCTCGATCGTGAGCGCCCACATCCCGTGCTGAGCAGGCTGCCCGATGTCGTCTACGTGCCCGCGGATCCGGGCCGGCATCGCACGCTGCACTCCGCGATCGGCATCCTCGGTGAGGAGCTCGACGCCAATCGGCCGGGCGCGGCGGCCGTCGTACCGCCACTGGTCGACGCGCTGCTGGTGCTGATCCTGCGGGCCTGGCTGGAGGATCGCAACTGCCCGACCGAGAGCGGCTGGTCCCGGGCCCTCACCGATCCCGCCGTCGCGCGGTCGCTGGAGTTGATCCACGACCGGCCGGGCGCGTCGTGGACGGTCGCGGACCTCGCGACCGACGTCGGTCTGTCGCGGGCGGCGTTCGCCCGGAGGTTCACCGAGGCGGTCGGCGAGCCGCCGCTGACCTACCTGTCCCGCTGGCGGATGACCACTGCAGCCCGGCTGCTGCGTGACCATGACCGGCCGCTCGCGACAGTGGCGAAGGAGATCGGGTACACGTCCGAGTTCGCGTTCGCGAAGGCGTTCAAGCGCGACTTCGGCATCCCACCAGGCACCTATCGCAAGCAGTTGACCGTCGTAGGCAACTGACCGTCAGTTCGTGAGGTCCTCCGGCCGGAGCGTGGCGACCAACTCGCCGCGACTCCGCACGCCGACTTTGGCGAATGCGGCCTTCAGATGGTCCTGGATCGTGTGCGGTGAGATCGACAGCCGGTCGGCGATCTCCGTGGTGGTGTGACCGGAGATCACCTCGAGGCAGATCTCCCGCTCCCGAGTGGTCAGTCCGTACGCCGCCAGCAGCATGCCGACCAGGTGGTGACCCGAGGCCGGCTCGATCGTGACCACGACCTCCTCCTGGTCACCGATCAGCCGGCTGCCCTGCAGGACCACCCAACCACCGGACGCAGTCTGCACCCGGGCCTGGAAGGTCCCGGCCGCTCGGGTCCCGGTGACGACCGCGCGAAGTAGTACGCCGAACCGCCCAGGAGCGATCTCGTTCAGCTCATCCTGCCAGATCTGCGCGGCTGCGGTGATCGCCCGCGGCTCCCCACGAGGGTCGGTGACAACGATCGACGGGCCGACCCCTCCGCGGTACCCATGCGCATCCGTGCGTACGGCGACTCGCGTGGCCGCGCCGATCACGGGCGCCACCGAGCCCAGGAACTCCACCTCGCGATCGCTGTAGTCCGGCCCGCTGCGGACGAAACCGGCCGCGCCCCAGCAGTCCCCGTCGACCGTGAAGGTCGCCCGCACCTCGTGCTCGATCCCGAGCGGCCGCCAGACCTCGTTCAGCCGCCGATGCCCGACGACCTCGCGGTAGGGCAGGTCGGACAGTCGTGCCACCGGGCGCGAACACCGGGCCAGTTCGGCGAACGAGTTCGGGTCGGTTCCGGCGTACTCCGTCTCGGCCAGCCGCGGCTCGTACTCGGGTGGGATGCGGTCGCGGCCGCTCGTCATCGAGCTGATCACCAGCGTGCCCGGGTCCATCCCGGCCCAGCAGGTCAGCTCACTGCCGATGACCTGCTCGACCACCTCGATCGCGGCGGCATGCAGGTCCACGACGCCCAGTCCTGACGTCGCCAGTGCCGCGATGTCCCGGCGCGCGGCTCGCGCCCGGCCCTCCCACATGGGCTCAGTATGCGCCGCCGTACCGATGCCGCCTATCCCGGAAATGTGGGGATTCCACCGCCCGCACGAGCCCACCGCGACGGGATATCCGCCCGCGCGCCTGTTTCCTACGGTCGTGGCAAAGGGAGGACATCATGACCGAATCAGTACATCTCAGCACAGCAGGCACCGGCGCGGAGTACGTCGCTCCGGACGCGACCGTGACGGTCAAGGTCGGAGCCGAACACACGGGCGAGCAGTACGAGATCTTCGAGATCGACGCGCCGCGCGGCCAGGCCGGACCGCCGCACACCGAGTCGTGGAGCAAGGCGTTCTACGTCCTGCAGGGCCGGATCCTGGTCCAGGCCGGCGACCAGGGGTACGACCTCGGCCCGGGTTCGTCGATCAGCATCCCGGCCGGCACGGTGAACACCTTCTCGGTACTCACGCCCGCCGCGAAGTTCCTCGCGGTCAGCCAGACCGGCCGGATGGGCGCGTTCTTCGCCGACCTCGCCACCGCCGACCCGACCGACTATGCCGCCCTGGGAGAGATCTCGGGCCGGCACGGCGTGGAAGTACTCCGATGAGTACGGCGGCGCAGGTGCTCGCTGTGGTGATCGCGGTGATGCTCGCCGGGGTGTGGGTGATGGAGTCGTTCCTCTACCGCCAACCGAGGCTGTACTCGATGTTTCTGACCAAGCCCCGGGACTTCGACGCGGTCCGGCTGTGGACCGTGAACATGGGCTTCTACAACCTGACCACGGCGATCGCTCTGGTGGCGGGCGTCGTACTCGCGCGGTCCGGTCAGGTCCCGGCGGGCGAGGCGCTGGTGACATTCACCGCGGCCCAGCACACATTCATGGCGATGGTGCTGGTCGTGTCGGAGCGGAAGCTCTGGCTGAACGCGCTGCTCGAGGGGATTCCTGCCCTGGGATTGCTCATTCTGATGCTGGGCTGACCTGTAGGAAAGTTACGAACATTGCGCAATCATGGGCATGAAACACCGCACACCACTCATGGTCCCCAGAATGTCACCGACAGTTCGACCGGTCCGGGGGCCAGCCGCCCTGAGTACCCGTGAAGGTGAGGCCCATGAGCCCAATCAGTCGCAGGACCCTTGTTTTCGGCGGTATTGCCGCGGCCGGCGTCAGCGCGCTCCCGGCCCGGTCGGCCGTGATCGCGGCCACCGCGGCAGTCCCGTACCCGTTCCAATTGGGTGTCGCCTCCGGCGAACCCGATGCGAACAGTGTCGTGCTCTGGACCCGGCTGGCCCCGTCGCCGGTGAACGCCGACGGCCAAGGCGGGATGGCGAACGCCGATGTCACCGTCGATTGGCAGGTGTCGACCACCGATACCTTCAGCACCCTCGTGGCCTCCGGCTCGGTCGCCGCGAAGTACGCCGCCGCCCACTCGGTGCACGTCGTCGCGGGCGGTCTGAGCCCGGACTCCGACTACTACTACCGCTTCCGCGCACAGGGCCACCTCTCACCAGTCGGCCGCACCCGCACCACTCCCGCGGTCGGTGCGGCAGGCCGTGACCTGGTGATGGCATTCACCTCGTGCTCGCACTACGAAGAGGGCTACTTTACCGTCTACCGCCGGATGGCCGAGGAGAAGCCGGGCGTCGTCCTGCACCTGGGCGACTACATCTACGAGTACGGTCCGACGACCGGTCGGCCGCGCTTGCACGCAGGCACCGCCGAGATCGTGTCCCTCGCGAACTACCGTCAGCGGTACGCGCAGTACAAGACGGACC
Source organism: Kribbella sp. NPDC026596 (assembly GCF_040638415.1). Classification (NCBI taxonomy): domain Bacteria; kingdom Bacillati; phylum Actinomycetota; class Actinomycetes; order Propionibacteriales; family Kribbellaceae; genus Kribbella; species Kribbella sp. NPDC026596. Next base: position 78,004 of record NZ_JBEZYF010000031.1, read on the forward strand.
CGGATCTCCAGGCCGCCCACGCTGCCGCGCCGTGGATCGTCGTACCGGACGACCATGAGGTGGAGAACAACTACGCGGGGACAGTGCGCGAGAACAACACCCCGGCGCTGACTGCCGCGCAGTGGACCGCTCGGCGGTCGGCGGCGTACCAGGCGTACTACGAGAACATGCCGCTGCGGCCCGCGCAGGTGAACAGTGGCAACAGCATCCAGCTGTACCGACGGCTGCGGTGGGGGAGTCTGGCAACGTTCCACATGCTCGACACCCGGCAGTACCGCAACGACCAGGCCTGTGGTGATGGCTGGCAGCTCTGCTCGGACGCGGACCTGGCGTCGCGCAGTCTGCCCGGCAACTCGCAGGAGACCTGGCTGCTCGACGGTCTGAACCAGCACCTCGGCACCTGGGACATCATCGGCCAGCAGGTGTTCTTCGCGCGGCGGTTCAACTCGACCGGCGCCAGCATGGACTCGTGGGACGGCTACCGCGCGTCCCGCGCCCGGATCCAGCAGGGCTGGGTCGACCGCGCTGTCCGCAATCCCGTCGTACTCACGGGAGACGTGCACCGGGCCTGGGCCAGTGACCTGAAGGCCGACTACAACAACGCGAGTTCGGCGACCATCGGCACGGAGCTCGTGACGAGTTCGGTGACGTCGAGCGGAGACGGGGACGGCGCGACCACGATCCCCGATGTCGGGACCAACCCGTGGCTGAAGTTCTACAACAACCGCCGCGGCTACGTCCGTACGACGATCAGCCCGGCGCAACTGCGGGCCGACTTCAGGGCGGTGGCGAAGGTGTCCGAGCACGGCGCCGCAGCGACCACGGCGAAGTCGTTCGTCGTCCAAGAGGGCCAGCCCGGCCTGCAGGCGGTGTGAGGCAACTATGAGGAAGACACTGAAGAAGACAATCGCCATCACCGCGCTGGCAGCGACCACTCTGACGATCAACGCCACCACCGCGGACGCTCACCTCGCCGCACCGACCTGGATGACCGCCAACAGTGTTTCCACCGGCGACCAGGACGCCCCTTCGATTGCGACCAACCGCAACGGCTATGTGGCCGTGGTGTGGGAGGACGACCGCGACACCGACAACGCGACCGACAACGTGCACAGCGAGATCTTCATCCGGCTGTTCCACAACGGAACGTCGGTCTACGAGAAGAAGCTCTCCGCCGGCGGCAGCAGTGGGGTGACGAACTGGCGTCACCTGCACCCGGATGTCGGACTCGATGACAAGGGCAACGCCGTCGTGGTGTGGCAGGACGACCCGGACGGCAACGGCTACTACAACGTGCCGTACCGCGTGGTGAACACCGCAGGTACGGTGACCGCCTCCGGCAACGCCAACACCAGTGCCGACGGGCAGCAGATCAACCCGCGGGTCGCCGTCGACCCGGATGGTGCGCCGAGCGGTGCTGCCGTCGCGTTCACTGTGGTGTGGGAGGACATCCAGACCGGCACCCAGCCGACGGTCAGGGCGGCCGGGTACACGGGTCCGACGACCAGGGCCTGGGAGGTCACCGCCTCGACGACGACCGGGCAGCACGACAACCCGGACGTAGCCGTGTCTGCCTCGGGAGATGCGATCGTCGTCTGGGAGGACGACGGCGATGCGAATTCGTCGTACGACGTCGGGTTGATCCGGCTGGGCCGGACCAACGGTGCGGCCACGCTGTCCCGCCGGGTCGCGAACGCCAACACCAGCGGCCAGCAGACTCACCCATCGGTCGCGGCCAACTTCAACGGTGACTTCGCTGTTGCCTGGGAGTCCGACCACACCGGTACGGCGGGCGCCTGGACGCGCAACTTCACGTCGACGGGGACCGCCCGGTACGCCGACGTACAGGTGGCGACCGGTGCGAACGCGCCGTCGATCGGCATCGATGATCAAGCGCAGACGGTGGTCGGCTGGACGGTCCAGGCCACCACCCTCGACGTCTGGGTCCGCGGCTTCGGCACAGATGGCACCGACACGGGCCGGCTGTCGGCTCAGCAGTTGAGCTCGCTGCCGGACGGGCGTCAGGAGCAGATGACCGTGGCCGTGTCGCCGTTCGCCGAGGTGGCCGTGGCTTACACCGACGACAACGACGGGAACACGTACGACCAGATCTATCTAGGCACCGGAATCTCCAACAACAGTTGGTGAGTCACCGCGTCGCCGGGGACACCGTGCTCAGCACGGTGTTCCCGGCCGTGACCACCTCGAGCCGATCGATGTCGTGCAGCGGAATCGACGTACTGGCAGGCACATCGGCGTGGTAAGTGGTCGGAGTCGCCCACCAGCCGGCCGTCTCGACTGTTCCGTCCCGGCCGTGCACGACCAGCGTGCACTGCTCACCGGGCTTCAAGTCGCTCAGGCTGAGCTTGATGTCAGTACCCCAGCCATGGCTGGTCAGCTTGGCCGTGGTGTCGATCCCGCCGACACCATTCGTCGCCGTCCAGGTAGCTGACTGTGAACTCGGTCCCTGCAGGCCCTGCCATCCGACGACTCCCACCACGCCCAGCACGATCAAAGCCACCGCTCCCGCGAGCACTCGCCGCCACCTCCGCGGACGTGGCGCCGAGTCGTGGATTGCGATGGGAGGAATCGGCGGTTCGACAGCCAGGATCCACGACTCGACGGGCGTCGCCTCGAGGTCTTCGAGCGGTACGGAGTGCAGGAGGCCGGGGAGAGGGGCGAACTGGAGGAGGGTCTCGCGGCAGACAGGGCAGGTCTCGAGGTGCCGCTCGATGGCACGCCGTTCCGACGCATCGAGCGCACCGAGGACGTAGGCGCCGATCGTGGTGGTCTCCGGGCACGTCATGAGCCGGTCACTCCTCGCTCCTCCAGGGCGGCGCGCAACGCGTGTAGCGCGTAGTAGCTCCTCGACTTCACCGTCCCGGGTGGGATCCCCAGGACGGTGGCCGCCTCGGCGACGGTGCGCCGCAGGTAAAATAGTTCGATGATCACCTGCAGGTGGTCGTGGCTGAGACTGTGCAGGACCTCGGCAACCTGCCAGGCCTGCAGCACGCGGTCGATATCGTCACCGAGGGCGGCGAACTCGCGGTCGTCGATCGGTACTTCGGTCACCCGGGCAGCGCGCTTGCGCCGTCCCGAGATGACCAGGTTGCGCGCCACCGTGAACAGCCAGCGCCCGACCCGGTCCGGGTCCAGATCGCTGGAGTGTGCCCACGCCCGCGTCATCGTCTCCTGCACGATGTCCTCCGCGTACTGGTGGTCTCCACCCACCGAACGCAGGACATAACCGAACAGCGGGCGCCGGTACCTGTCGTACAGCGCGCGGATCACTGTGTCGTCATCCACACCAGAGAACTACGTACGGAAGCGATAAAAGGTTCAACTGAACCTCCTGGGGCAGTTTCGCGTACTTGTCCATGAAAGGAGATACATCAGATGAACCACAGAGCTTTCACTTTGTTGCTTGGAGCAACGGCAGCGTTGGCCACCTTGACCGCCTGCGGTGCCAGCAGCAGCGATACAGGTGCGGCGACCGGCAATCAGCCGGCGGCCGCGAGCGGAGCCGTCTCCGTGCAGAACGTCGACGGCGTCGGTCAGGCCCTGGTCGACCCGGCCGGCAAGACGCTCTATTTCGCCGACCAGGAAGCCGGCGGCATGATCAAGTGCACCGCGAACTGCTTGACCTTCTGGATGCCGGCGGCAGGAACTGCCGACGCGGCGAAGGCGGTGCCCGGACTCAGCGTGATCAAGCGCTCCGACAACGGAGCCGACCAGCTCGCCTTCCAGGGCAAGCCCCTGTACACCTTCAAGCTCGACACCGCGCCGGGCCAGGACAAGGGCAACAACGCGCAGGACTCGTTCGGCGGTATCGCCTTCACCTGGCACGCCGCGGCCACGACCGCCGCAGCGCCGACCCAGGCGCCGTCGACCTCGAACGGCGGTGGCTACGGCTACTGACGGGTGAACAATCCGGTCAGGCGGCCGCGGGCGATGGTCTTGGCGTCGATCGCCCTCAGGGCCTCGTCGAGGTCAGCGCCGTTGGGGAGAGCGGTCGCCTCGGACAACGCATAGACAGTGAAGCGGTAGTGGTGCGTGCCGCTGGGTGGGCAGGGACCGAAGTACGTGGCCCTGCCTGCCGAGTTCTTCGCCTGCGTGGTGCCGGCGTGGCCTTCCGCGATCGAGGTCGTGGTCGGCTCGAGGTCGAGCAGGACCCAATGGGTGAAGGTGCCCTTCGGTGCGTCGGGGTCGTCGACGACCAGGGCCAGGGCACCGGTGTTCGGCGGCGCGCCCTTCCAGGCGAGCGGCGGTGAGACGTCGTCTCCGTCACAGGTGTACTTGCGGGGGATCGGTCCGCCGTCGCGGAACGCCGTACTCGTCACTGTGATGTCGGCCGGGGCGGTGGTGGCCGGCTCTTTCGCCTGTCCACCACCGCACCCGGCCGCTCCGATCAGGAGGGTCGTCCACAGCACCAGCCGTCGCACTCTTCCAACGTACGTGTCTAGCGGCCGGGGACGAAGATGATGGCGTCGCCGACGGATCGTTCGGCGCCACCGGCGCCGCTGGGGTGGTTGACCAGGGTTCCGTCCTGAAGGGCCATCGCGGTGGAGCCGCCGCCGTCCAAGTTGATCGCGTTGCGCATCCCGAGTGCCTTCGCGACCGCGGCCGTCTCGTCCATCGTCGTACCGACGCTCGTGGTCTGCCGGCCGTCGAGGGCGGCGAGCACGATCTTGCCGTCACGGGTCGTGCCGGCGATGCTGCGCGGGTTGCGGTCGAAGAAGCTGCCGGTGCCGCTCGGTACGACGATCTCGCCGTTGGCCGTCAACCGGTAGCGACCGGTCACGCCGTACAGGCCGCTGTGCAGCGGGACGTTCTCGCCGTCCTCGTTCGATACCTTCAGGTCGTTGCGGACGCAGCCCTTGGCCGCGACGGCGAGGAGCGCGGCGGTGTCCTGGCCGGTCGCCTGCAGCGAGGTCTGGCTCGCGGTCAACGTCGTACCGCGCGTGGTCGACGTCCGTACGACGCAGCCGCGGCGATCCAGCACGACCTCGACACCGGCGCCGACCGGGGTCGTGGCGGCGAACTCCGGCGTGAACAGTACGACGTCGCCCGGCGCTGTGCACGTGGTCTGGTCGGGCAGGGTGGCACACGTGGTCGGGATCACCGGCGGGTGGTTGACGAACTCGAGCGGGAGTTCCGCGCCGGTCTGGCGGTTCCGAACCGTGCCGGACCAGCTCAGGTGGCCCATCACGACCTTGTTGCTCTTGGCATCGATCAGCAGGTTGGCCTCGGCCGGATCGGTGAGGGGCTCGCTGAGCAGTTTGCCGTCGGAGATCCCGAGGCCGACCGGGTCGCCCGGGTACTGCGGGTTGGCTGTGAACGTGAAGAACGACGCGTTCACCCCGGCGAGCGCGCCGGCCGACCGGACCAGGTCCGAGGTCTTCTCCACCTGCGCGAGGTCGGGACCATACGTCGTCTTCAGGTGGCCGTTCGCCTTCTTCGGGTCGATCGTTAGCACGCTGATCACCCACGGACCGCGCGGCGTCGTGTTGATCTGGTCGGCCGGCGCCGGGTCGGTCCCGCGCACGATCCGCGTCAACGTGACCCCGCGAGCCAGCACCTGGCTGCTCCGGGTCTCCACCAGATCCGCGTCGCCGATCGGCAATCCCTGTCCGGCCGGAACGACCGTCGGAGCCGGACCGGCCTCACCTGTTGGCGTCGCACCGGCGGCCGGTACGACGCCGGCCGTCACGACACCCAATACCGCGGCCGCGCTCAACGCGGTCCGGAACACTCGAGCGGAAGTAGTCATGCCCACCATCCTCATCGTCGATGGTGGAATCTTTCCGTTCCAGCTCCTGGCCTGCCAGTATCTGACAGGTTACGGTTCAGTGCCGCGGAGTGAGCCGGATGATCGGCAGCTCGCGGTCGGTCTTCACCTGGTACTGCGCGAACCGCGGGGCGGCCGTGGTGATCTGCTCCCACGCCTCGGCGCGCTCCGGTCCGTGCAACTGCTCCGCGCGTACGTCGATCGTCCGGCCGTCGACGGCGATGCGAACCTGGTCCGGGTGCGCGGCGAGGTTGTAGTACCAGTCCGGGTTCCCCGGTGCGCCGGCCGCGGACGCGACGATCAGCCGGCTTTCGCCGATCCCGGGGAACCAGCCGACCGGGGTCGTCCGCTCGCGACCGCTCTTGCGGCCGACGGTCGTCAGGACGAGCGCATTGAACCCCATGAACTTGCTCTGCGGCTGGCGGCGGATCCGCCGGGCCATCAGGTGATTCATCCACGCCATCACGCGGCCGCGCGGTTGCCGGGCGCCGTGCGTACCAGGGCGGGTGTCGAAGCTCATCGGCTGCTCACCGCCTCGGATGTGTGCACCGTGCGGGTGGTGGTGACCTTCTCGTCGTGCGTGAAGGGATGCCCGTCCAGGTTGAAGCTCCACGACACGGTCGGCGTGATGCGCAGGTAGTGCGCCGGGCCGAACTGGCCCTCGCGTTCGACCAGGTCCGCCTCGCCGTAGATGCGCAGGTAGCGCGGGATCCAGGGGCGGACGGATGCCAGGTCGTCGATGACGAACGCGACCTTGGTGTTCCCGTCCTGGACGTTGCGGTACTTCCGGGTCCGGACCGGGTCGATGCCGCCGACGTACAGGTAGGTCCCGTCGTACTCGAAGCCGACCGGTACGGCGTCCGGCTGGCCGTCGCTCGCGACCGTCGCGAGCCGGCCGAGCGGCTGTGATCGCAGGTACTCGAGCTCCGCTTCGCTGAAAGACATCGGTCCTCCTCCGGTGGTTAATGCCGCGTACTGTACGCGACATTAACTATACATGCCATGTACCGTAGAGCTGTGATGGAGATGGGGGTGGACGCGGATCAACTGGATGCCGCGTCGGGGCTGCTGCAGCTCACGACTGTCGTGCAGGGCCTCTACGCCCGGATCTCCGAACGGCACGAGCTGACGCCGGTCCAGGCCAGGCTGCTCTGCGTTCTGCTGGGTGGCCCGAAGGGCATGGCTGAGCTGGCGCAGTGCTTCGGTGTCGAGAAGGCCGCGCTCACCGGTCTGATGGACCGGGCCGAGAAGCGTGGGCTGGCCGAGCGTTCGGCCGTCCCCGGCGATCGGCGGGCCTTGCAGGTGACTCTGACCGACGCCGGACGCCGCGCCGCGACCGCCTTCCACACCGACGTCGGCGAGGCTCTGAACAAGCTCATCGATGGTCTGAGTCCCGCGGACCGCGAGCATTTCCGCGCGGCCATGGCCGGCATCCTCAGCAGTTGCCGGAGTGGACACGGTCCGTGCTGAGCGTCCGACGGATGAAACCGACACGGTCTGCCAACTGACATTTCCTCTACGATCCAGGCGTGTCCAATCCGCTGAGCGCCTGAAGTGTCCGCCGTCGTCGGGGCCTTCGTCGCGCTGGTCGCGGTAGCCGTCCTCGGGTACGTCGTCGGTCTGCTCCGCGTACTGCGGTCCCAGGACGAGCTGGTGCTGTCCCGGCTGGCGTTCTTCGTGGCGACGCCGGCGTTGCTGTTCACGACCGTCGCGCGGGCGGACCTGCACTCGATCTTCTCGGTGGTCCTGGTCACCAATGTGGCCAGTCTGTTCGTGGTCCAGCTGGTCTTCCTGGTGGTGGCCGCGATCTGGCGGCGGACGAGGGCCGAGGCGACGATCGGCGTACTCGCGTCGTCGTACGTGAACGCTGGGAATCTCGGCGTACCGGTGGCGGCGTACGTACTGGGGGATGGGGCGCTGGTTGCGCCGATCCTGCTGTTCCAGTTGCTCGTGATGGCGCCGATCGCGTTCGCCGTACTGGATGGTGATCAGCAGGGATCCGGTCGGCGGGTTTCGCTGCGGACCGTGCTGGCGCGGCCGTTCCGCAATCCGCTGACCGTTGCGTCGCTGCTCGGACTGGTGGTTTCCCTGCTCGGCGTGCAGGTGCCGGAGCTGGTGATGCGGCCGATCGAGCTCGTCGCGGCCGCGGCGGTGCCCGTCGCGTTGGTCGCCTATGGGCTCAGCCTGAGCGCGGGCACGAAGGACTCGATCACTTTGCGGCGGGACGTCGTACTGGCCGTGCTTCTGAAGACCGTGCTGCAGCCGATTGCCGCGTACGCCGTGGGGCGCTGGCTACTCGACCTTCATGGCGCGGCTCTGTTGGCGCCGACCCTGCTGGCCGCGTTGCCGACCGCGCAGAACGTCTACGTGTACGCCGTTCACTACCGCAGCAGCCGCACCCTCGCGCGGAGCGTGGTCCTGCTCAGCACGCTGCTGTCGATCCCGATCATGATCGCGATCGCCGGCCTGCTGGCCTGACGTCACTTCATCGCGCTGAAGGCCTCTTCGGCGACCGGGGCGACCTGGTCCACGGCGACGCCCTCGTTGGCGGACTGGGCGATCACGGTCAGGGTGTTGGAGCCGCGGTAGCACTGGGTCGGGAGGTTGCCGGTGGACTCGACGCAGGTAGAGCTGCCGATCTTCTTGACCTTGTCCGGGGTCGCGCCGGAGTCCGCGACGGTCTTGTCGATGTCGACCTTCCCGCGCAGCGCGATCACCACGTACATCCGGTTGCCGTCGATCGTCCCGTACGCCTCGACGGTCGCCTGCTTGCCGTCGTTGATCCGGCTCAACGCGTCCCGCGTCTGATCCAGCTGCAACTGGCCGCGGATCTCCTGATCGGTGATCCGGTCGAGTCCCGCGAGCTTCGCGGGCGGGGTGATTCCGCGGGCCGTGTTCAGGCGGTTGAGCGGGCCGAGGCCCCACACATAACCCAGCACTGCCAGCGCGATCAGGATCACGAGCGCCGCGGTGACCGTCATCCACGGTCCCCGGATCCGCCGATACCACGGCTTCTTCGGCCCATCAGCCGGCTTCGCAGCCTTCCCGCGCTGCCAGAACTTCTTATTCCCGACAGCAGGCTTCCCGGCTGCAGACCTCTCTGCGGCAGACTTCTCTGCGGGTGCGTTCTCGTCCGCTGGCTTGTCGGAGGCACCCACAGCCGCGATCTCGGTCGTGGTCTCCGTCGCCGACGCAGCGTCCCCGGCCGTGCTGGTCTCGTGCGCCGGCTTCGGCTCCGGTGTGGTGGGGTCACTCATGGGTTGGCTCCTCGGACGTGGGGTCGCGGGGTTCGGACCCGATGGTTCCACATCGAGACAAATCGGTTCCGCAGCGTAGTCGCTTCGGTCGCACCCAGGCGTGTGGTCAGAGTGTGGCGACGACCTTGATGGTGTCGCTGTCGTCCGCGTGCCAGACGATCTCGCCGGTGATGCGGCCGGCGGCGCGCAGGTCGGGCTCGGCCCGCTCGGCCAGCGTGAGCCGGGCGGCGGGACCGGTGACCTCGACCTTGCTGACCTCGGTCTTCATCGAGACCTGCGCCTCCGACTTGGCGCCACGGATGCCCGCGAGCACCTCGGACACCGCGTCGAGGACCTCGGGCTCCTGGTCGGCGACCGCGAGGTCGGCGTCCGGCGTCGGCCACGACGACACGTGGATCGAACCCTCCTGCCACCACGACCACACCTCTTCGGTCGCGAACGGCAGGTACGGCGCGAGCAGCCGCAACTGGACCGACAACGCAACCGCCAGCGCGGCCTTCGCCGAAGCAGCGGCCGCCTCACCCTGACCGCCGTACGCCCGCTCCTTCACCAGCTCGACGTAGTCGTCGCAGAAGGTCCAGAAGAACCGCTCGCTGACCTCGAGCGCACCGGTGTAGTCGTACCGCTCGAACGCGGCCGTCGCGTCGGTGACGACCGACCGCAGCCGCTGCAGCATCGCCAGGTCGATCGGCTCGGTGACCGCGGCGGTGTCCACCGTCGTCGCCCCGAAGCCGAGGACGAACTTCGACGCGTTCAGAACCTTGATCGCGAGCCGGCGCCCGACCTTCATCTGCGACTCGTCGAACGGCGAGTCCAGCCCCGGCCGAGTCATCGCGGCCCGCCACCGGACCGCGTCCGAGCCGAACTTGTCCAGGATCTCGGACGGAATGATCGCGTTGCCCTTGGACTTGGACATCTTCTTGCGGTCCGGGTCGACGACGAAGCCCGAGATCATCGAGCGCGCCCACGGCAGCGTCCCGTTCTCGAAGTGGGCCCGGACGACGCGGGAGAACAACCAGGTCCGGATGATCTCGTGCGCGTGCGTGTTCAGATCCATCGGGAAGGTCCGGCCGAACAGGTCGTTGTCGCGCTCCCAGCCGCAGACGATGTGGGGGGTGAGCGACGAGGTCGCCCAGGTGTCCATCACATCGGGGTCGGCCTCGAAGCCACCGGGCTTGCCGCGCTGGGACTCGTCGTACCCCCGCGGGGCCTGCGAGGTCGGGTCGATCGGCAGCTCGGCCTCGCTCGGCAGCAGCGGGTGGTCGTAGTCCGGCTCGCCCTCGTGGTCCAGCGGATACCAGACCGGGAACGGGACGCCGAAGAAGCGCTGGCGGGAGACCAGCCAGTCGCCGTTCAGCCCCTCGACCCAGTTCAGGTAGCGGTGCCGCATGTGCTCCGGGACCCAGGCCAGCTCGTTGCCGCGGTCGATGAACTCCTGCTTGAGGTGGGCGTCGCGACCGCCGTTCGTGATGTACCACTGGCGGGTCGAGACGATCTCGAGCGGCTTGTCTCCGTTCTCGTAGAAGTTCGCCATCCGCTGCGTCGGCGTCGGCTCGCCGTCCAGGTCACCGCTCTCGCGCAGCTTCTCGACGATCAGCTCGCGTGCGCTGAACACGGTCTTGCCGGCGAGCTCGCCGTACAGCTGCGAACCTTCCAGCCACTCCGGGGTCTCGCGCAGCAGCCGTCCGTCGCGGCCGATGACGGTCCGGACCGGCAGTTGCAGCTCGCGCCACCACTGGACGTCGGTGAGGTCACCGAAGGTGCAGCACATCGCGATACCGGCACCCTTGTCCGGCTCGGCCGCCTCGTGCGCGAGAACCGGCAACTCGACGCCGAAGAGCGGAGACTTGACCGTCTTGCCGAACAGGCCCTGGTACCGCTCGTCGTCAGGGTGGGCGATGAGTGCGACGCAGGCCGGGATCAGCTCCGGCCGGGTGGTCTCGATGTAGACCGGCCCGTGCGGCGCGTGGAACGCGATGCGGTGGAAGAAGCCCGGGTAGTTGCGGGCCTCCAGCTCGGCCTGGGCGACCGCGGTCTGGAACGTGACGTCCCACATCGTCGGCGCCTCGGACAGATACGCCTCGCCGCGGGCGAAGTTGCGCAGGAACGCGCGCTGCGACGTCCGGCGGGAGTCCTCGGAGATCGTGGTGTAGAGGTACGACCAGTCGACGCTCAGGCCGACCCGCCGCCACATCGCCTCGAACGCCTGCTCGTCGATGTGGGTCAGCTCACCGCACAGGTCGACGAAGTTCTGCCGGGAGATCGGGAGCTGCCGCTTCGGGTCCGGCTTCGCCGGCGGGGTGAAGTCGGGGTCGTACGGCAGCGAGGGATCGCACCGGACGCCGTAGTAGTTCTGGACCCGGCGCTCGGTGGGCAGGCCGTTGTCGTCCCAGCCGATCGGGTAGAAGACCTTCTTCCCGCGCATCCGCTGGAACCGGGCGACCAGATCGGTGTGGGTGTAGCTGAAGATGTGCCCGACGTGCAGCGACCCGGAGACCGTCGGGGGAGGCGTGTCGATGGAATACACATCGGCGCGCTCCGCGGTGCGGTCGAAGGCGTAGGTCTGCTGCTCCTTCCATACGGCAGCCCACTTCTCCTCGAGACCTTCGAGGCTGGGCTTGTCTGGAACACGGGACGTCAGGCTCATGCGCACAATCGTAGTGGCTGTCAAGGGGTGCTCCGACCTGTTTATCCACAGCCCCTCCTAGACTGGGCCTTCTCATGAGCGACCTTTCTTACGCCGACGTGTCGGCTCGGCTTCAGCAGCGCTGGCCGGAGTACAAGATCGAGCCCACGCTGGCCCGGGTCCAGCGGCTCGTCGAGCTGCTCGGCGACCCGCAGAAGGCCTACCCCGTGGTGCACCTGACAGGGACCAACGGAAAGACCTCGACCGCGCGGATCATCGACACCCTGCTGCGCGAGGCGGGGCTGCGCACCGGCCGGTTCACCAGCCCGCACCTGGAGTCGGTTCGGGAGCGGATCACGCTGAACGGCGAGCCGATCAGCGAGCAGCGCTTCGTCGACGCGTACGCCGAGATCGCGCCGTACCTGGACGTGGTCGACGCCGAGCAGGAACACCCGCTGTCGTTCTTCGAGGTGATGACCGCGATGGCGTTCGCCGTGTTCGCCGACGCCCCGGTCGACGTCGCCGTGATCGAGGTCGGTCTCGGCGGTACCTGGGACTCCACCAACGTCGCCGACGGGACCGTCTCGGTGATCACCCCGGTCGCGGTCGACCACGCCCACATCCTCGGCGCGGATCCGGTCACCATCGCCCGGGACAAGTCCGGAATCATCAAGCCCGGCGGTACGACGGTGATGTCGCAGCAGAGCCTGGAGGTCTTCGAGGTGCTGCTGGCCAAGGCCGCCGAGGTCGGCTCCCCGGTCGCCCGCGAAGGGATCGAGTTCGGCCTCACCGCCCGCTCGCTCGCGGTTGGCGGTCAGCTGATCTCGGTCAAGGGCCTCGGCGGCGAGTACGACGACATCTTCGTCCCCCTGCACGGCGAGTACCAGGCGCACAACGCGGCCACCGCGATCGCGGCCGTCGAGGCGCTCCTCGGCGCCGGACCGCAGTCCGAGGGCCGCGTCACCACCGAACTGCTCCAGACCGGCTTCGAGCAGGTCACCAGCCCCGGCCGGATGGAGGTCGTCCGGAACAGCCCGACGATCATCGTCGACGCCGCCCACAACCCGCACGGCGCCGAGGCGGCCGCGGCCGCGGTCTCGGAGGCGTTCGCGTTCCAGCCGCTGATCGGCGTCCTCGGCTGCATGAAGGACAAGGACGTGTACGGCGTCCTGGAGGCGTACGAACCGATCATGGAAACGGTCGTGTGCACCCGGAACAGCTTCGTCGAACGCTCGATGCCGGCCGAGGAGCTCGGTGAGCTCGCGATCGAGGTGTTCGGCGAGGACCGGGTGCTGGTCCGCCCGCACCTGATCGACGCGATCGACGACGCGATCCGGCTGGCCGAGGAGAACGCGATCGCCCTGGGCACCGGCGGCGTACTGATCACCGGCTCGGTCATCACCGCAGGCGAGGCCCGCACCCTGCTGGTCCGCAAACCGAAGCAGGCCGACGAATGAGATCGCTGGCGTCGATCGTCCTGGGGTTCGAGGCGCTCGTGCTCGCGCTGGTCACCCCGGTGATGATCTCCGTCGCCGACATCCGGCCCGCGATCGCGGTGCCCGTCTGCGTCGGCCTGGCGTTGCTGGCCGTTGTCGCCACCGGCCTGCTGGGCAACCAGGTCGGTTACATCCTGGGATCAGTGGTCCAGTTCGGTGCGGTCGGGCTCGGCTTCGTCGTACCCGTGATGTTCGTGCTCGGCCTGGCGTTCGCGGGCTTCTGGGTGGCCGCGATCGTCCTCGGCCGCCGCATCGAAGAAGCCAAGCGCGCCCATACCGGTTAGGCTCACGGCCCAGAACTACGTCGAGAGAGAGTTTCAGATGTCGCAGCGCACCCTGGTCCTGCTGAAGCCCGACACGGTCCGCCGCGGCCTGGTCGGCGAGGTGCTGGGCCGGTTCGAGGCCAAGGGGCTCCGGATCGTCGCGCTGGACCAGCGCACGATCGACGCCGAGCTGGCCGACCAGCACTACGCCGAGCACGTCGAGCGCGACTTCTACCCGCCGCTGCGGGACTTCGTCACCAGCGGCCCGCTGGTCGCCCTGGTTCTCGAGGGCGACGAGGCGATCGAGGTCGTCCGCGCCCTGAACGGCGCCACCGACGGCCGCAAGGCCGCCCCCGGCACCATCCGCGGTGACCTCTCCCTCTCCAACCGCGAGAACCTCGTCCACGGCTCAGACTCCCCGGAGTCCGCCGACCGCGAAATCAAGATCTGGTTCCCCGACCTGCCCTGATCCACAGCCCGGACAGCGGCGGAGGCCGCTGAGGACTGGTTGTGCAGGAACGGATACGATACGTGCCGGGCGGACGCGGTCGTGTCGGTCCATGGGCTGTGCGCGGGCGGCGCTTAGCCTGGTTTGGGTCGAGTGGGAGGTGCCGCGGTGGCGAACAGCATGCTCGGCCGCGACATGGCGGTCGATCTCGGGACAGCGAACACTCTGGTCTACGTCCGTGGTCGCGGGGTGGTGCTGAACGAGCCGTCGGTGGTGGCCACCCGGACCGACGAGCCGCGCGAAGCGGTGGCGTTCGGGCACGAGGCGAAGAAGATGATCGGCCGGACGCCGGGCAACATCACCGCGATCCGCCCGCTGAAGGACGGCGTGATCGCCGACTTCGACGCCGCCGAGCAGATGCTGCGCTACTTCATCCAGCGGGTGCACCGGCGCCGGTACTTCGCCAAGCCGCGGATCGTGGTCTGTGTGCCGTCCGGGATCACCGCGGTCGAGCAGCGCGCGGTCCGCGACGCCGGCTACATGGCCGGCGCCCGCAAGGTCTACATCATCGAGGAGCCGATGGCCGCCGCCCTCGGCTCGAACCTCGAGGTCCGCGACGCCACCGGCAACATGGTGGTCGACATCGGCGGTGGTACGACGGAGGTCGCGGTCATCTCGTTCGGCGGCATCGTCACCAGCCAGTCGATCCGGGTGGCCGGCGACGCCATCGACAAGGCGGTCGTGAACTACTGCAAGAAGGAGTACTCGCTGCTGCTCGGCGAGGCCACCTCCGAGCAGATCAAGATGACGATCGGCTCGGCGTTCCCGACCACCGACGGGCCGGACTCCGAGATCCGTGGCCGGGACATGGTCTCCGGCCTGCCGCGGACGGTGAAGGTGTCCTCGTCGAACATTCGGCAGGCGATCGAGGAGCCGATCACCGCGATCGTCGACGCGGTCAAGGCCACCCTGGACAAGACCCCGCCGGAGCTGGCCGGCGACATCGTCGACCGCGGCATCGTGCTGACCGGCGGCGGTGCGCTGCTGAAGGGCATGGACGAGCGGCTGCGGCACGAGACCGGTATCCCGATCCATGTCGCGGAGAACCCGCTGGACGCCGTCGTCCTCGGCGCCGGCAAGTGCGTCGACAACATCGAGACCCTGAACCGCATCCTGGTCACCGACAACCGCCGCTGAGGTTCCACCGATGCTCAAAGACCTCGGTACCCCTGCCAGAAGCGCAATCCGTTCGGCCGGTGCGCCGCTCCGCTCAGCCGGAATGCCTCGGGAGATCCGCCGTCGCCGGACCGTGCTGGTCCTGGTGATCCTGGCTTCTCTCACCTTGATCGTGCTGGACGCCCGGCGCTCGGTCGGTTCGCCGGTGGAGCCGCTGCGCGAGGCCGCGGCGGGCGTTTTCGGTCCGCTCGAGTCGACCGCGAGCTCGGCCCGGCAGCCTGTGGACAACCTCCGCGACCGGTTCGCGGAAATGGATAGGTTGAAAGCAGAGAACGAAAAACTGAAGAGTGACAACGACCAGCTCACCCGCGACCTGAACACCTCCGACTACGCCCGCAACCGGGCCATGGAGCTGGACAACCTGCTGAAGCTCGCACCGGCGTTCACGATGACGCCGGCCCGGGTGATCGGGATCGGCAGTGCGCAGAGCTTCAACCACACGGTCACGATCGACGCCGGGACGGCGGACGGCGTGCGCGTCGACATGACCGTGCTGAACGGGACCGGTCTGGTCGGCCGGGTGGTGCGGACCACCCAGGGGACCGCGACCGTGCTGCTCATCGGCGACCGCAACTCGACCGTCGGCGGCCGGCTGAACGCCACGATGGCGCTCGGCTTCGTGTCCGGCCGCGGCGAGGTGGCGGGCACTCTCGACTACAAGCTGGTCGACCTGAAGGCGCGGCCCAAGGTCGGCGACAAGATCGTCACCTGGGGCTCCAGCGGCAACGCGCCGTACGTGCCGGGTGTCCCGATCGGTGTCGTCACCTCCGTGACGCCGAACGAAGGCTCGCTCGGCTCCACCGCGACGATCAAGCCGTACGTCGATCCCACCCGGATCGACACCGTTGGCGTGGTGACCGGACCACCCGCCCGGGCACCGCGCACCCAGCTCATACCTGAGGAAAGGAAGGGGAACTGACGTGATCGCCATACGCATCGGGTTGGCAGCCCTCTTCCTGCTGCTGGCCGTGACCATCCAGACCTCGGTGCTGACCAACATCGCGGTCGCCGGAGTGACCTGCGATCTGGTGCTGATCGTGGTGATCGCGCTGGGGTTGTCGCGGGGAGCGGAGTGGGGCGCGATCACCGGATTCGCCGGCGGTCTGCTGCTCGACGTCGTGCCGCCCGCCGACCACACGGCGGGTCGCTGGGCCCTCGCCCTCGCGATCGCAGGCTATGTGGCCGGTCTGATCCGTCGGGAGACGTCCACCGGTCCAGTCGGCCCGCTCTTGGTTGCCGTGACCGTGGTGCTCGGCACGGCGATCTCACTGTTCATCTACAGCGCCACCGGTTCGCTGCTGCACGACCCGTCCGTCGACTGGGGTGAGTTCGGCGTCCGCCTCGGCATTGCCGCCGGGTACGACGTGGTCGGCGCGATCGTGGTGATCCCCCTCGTCATGTGGATCATGGGCCGCGTCACCCCCGCTCGCGAACGCCGGCGAGTGCTGCCATGAACGAGCGAAGCGAGTTCATCATCAAGCGCAGCGCGTCTCGTGCCTCATCCGCGCCCGGAGCGAAGCGAGGACGTGGATGAGCTTCGACGGGTTTGAGGCGCCGTTGAAGGCGCGGCTGCGGTTGTTTGTGATCGGGGTGCTGGTTTTCTCCTTGCTGTGCACGTTGTTCGGGCGGCTCTGGTACATGCAGGTGATGTCCAACGCCGACTACACCCAGGCCGCGACGCAGAACCACACGCGAGAGGTGCTGGTGCCGGCGCCGCGCGGCACGATCGTGGACTCCCAGGGCCGGACGTTGGTCGGCAACCGGGTGTCGCTCGTCATCACGGTCGACCGGTCGGTCCTCGCGAAACTGCCGGACAGCCAGCAGAGCGTCGTACTGACGCGCCTCGCGAAGGTGCTCGGGCAGAAGCCGAAGGACCTGAAGGCGCGCACCATGCTCTGCGGTGAGCCCGGCGCGTCGAAACCACCCGCCTGCTGGAACGGCACGCCGTACCAGCCGATCCCGGTGGCGAAGGATGTCAGCGAGCAGATCGCGATCGAGGTGATGGAACGCCGCGAGGACTTCCCCGGTGTCGCCGCCGAGTCGCAGGCGCTGCGCGCGTACCCGGCGCCGTACCACGTGAACGCGGCCCACATCCTCGGCTACCTTTCGCCGATCACGACCGAAGAGCTCGAGGACCTGGACAAGGCCGGGCAGGATTCGGTCCCGCACCGTTCGGACCTGGTCGGCCGGGCCGGCGTCGAGCGTACGTACGACAAGCTGTTGCGCGGCACGCCCGGTGTGAAGAACGTGATCGTCGACGCGGTCGGGTACACCACCGGCATCCAGAAGCAGACCGCCCCGGTCCCGGGTGCCACCTTGGTGACCACGATCGACGCGCGGATCCAAGCCTCGGTCGAGACCCAGCTGAAGAACGCGATCATGACCGCGCGGAAGCAGTACGACAAGATCACCAAGAAGAAGTACGTCGCCGACTCCGGCGCCGCGGTCGTGATGGACACCAAGACCGGCCGGATCGTCGCGATGGCCAGCTACCCGAGCTACGACCCAGGCGTCTGGGTCGGCGGCATCACCCAGCGCGAGCTGGACGCGCTGTACTCCTCCAAGTCGGGCACGCCGCTGGTTTCCCGCGCACTGCAGGCTCAGCTCGCCCCGGGATCGACGTTCAAGCCGATCACCACCTCGGCCGCGCTCGGCGCCGGGTACAGCCCGAAGACGCGGCTCGACTGCTCGTCATACTTCGAGGTCGGCAACCGCCGCTTCAAGAACTACGAGTCCGCGTCGTACGGGATGATCGGGTTCGACCAGGCGCTCGCGCTGTCCTGCGACACCTTCTTCTACCGGATCGCCTACGCGCTCTGGCTCAAGGAGGGCGGCAACTCCAGCGATGTGACGACCCGCGACCCGCTGGTCGAGATGGCGCAGAAGTTCGGTCTCGGCAAGCCGACCGGGATCGACCTGCCCGGTGAGGTGAGCGGCCGGATCGCGGATCGCAAGTGGAAGAAGACCTACTACGACGCGCAGAAGGACTATTACTGCAAGCTGGCGAGCAACCCGCCGGCCGGGACGTCGGCGTTCCTGAAGCAGTTCTCCCGCGAGTTCTGCGTCGACGGGTACAAGTACCGCGCCGGTGACGCGGTGAACTTCGCCATCGGCCAGGGCGACACCACGGTCACACCGTTGCAGTTGGCAACGGTCTACTCGGCCCTGTCGAACGGCGGCACGCTGTTCGCGCCACGCGTGGTGCAGTCGTGGATCGGGGCGAACGGCAAGTCGCACGAGATCAAGCCCACGGTCAACGCCAAGCTCCCGGTCTCCAAGAACACGCTGCGGTACATCGACAAGGCCCTGCAGGAGACGGTCAAGACCGGTACGGCGGCCTGGAAGTTCAACGGGTTCCCGGTCGACCAGGTGCCGGTCCGGGCCAAGACCGGTACGGCGGAGGTCTACGGCAAGCAGACCACCTCGTGGCTGGCGTCGTACACCGATCGCTATGCCGTGGTGATGATGATCAGCCAGGCCGGTACCGGTTCGGGCGCCGGTGGTGACGCGGTCCGCAAGATCTACGAGACGCTGTACAACATCAAGCCCGTGCCGCCGGCTGAGCAGAACAAGCCGAAGCAGTGAAGGCCCGGTCATGGCACTGCTGAACCCGATCCGGGTCCGCTCGCGAATGGACCGCCGGTCGACCGTGTGGCACGTGGACTGGGTCCTCGTGCTCGGCGTGGTCGCACTGTCCTTCATCGGCGCGATGCTGATCTGGTCCGCCACCCACTCGCGGACGTCGCTGACCGACGGCAACCAGTACGCCTTCCTGATGCGGCACGCGCTGAACTTCGCCATCGGCCTGGTGCTCGCGATCGGTGCCGCGATCACCGACCATCGCCGCGTCCGCATCCTCGCCCCGGTCCTGTACGCCGCCTCGATCGTCGGACTGATCCTGGTCCTGGTGCCCGGGGTCGGCGCGGTGATCAACGGCTCGCGGTCGTGGATCCAGCTGCCCTGGATGTCGATCCAGCCGAGCGAGTTCGCCAAGCTGGCGGTGATCGTCGGGATGGCGTTGCTGATCGCCGAGAAGAGTGAGACCGACCGCAACGAGAACGCCCGGACGATCGACGTCGCGCAGGCCATCGCGGTCGCCGCCGTACCGGTCGTCCTGGTGATGCTGCAGCCCGACCTGGGCACAGTGATGGTGCTCGGCTCGATCATGTTCGGGATCATCGCGGTCTCCGGCGTGCCGAAGCGGTGGATGCTCGGCCTGCTCACGGCGGGCGTGGTGGTGGCCGCGGTCGCGATCAAGCTGCAGGTGCTGAAGGAGTACCAGCTGGCCCGGTTCATCGCGTTCGCGAATCCGTCCTCGGACCCGCAGGGCATCGGGTACAACGTGAACCAGGCCCGGATCGCGATCGGCAACGGCGGAGTCTTCGGCCAGGGGCTGTTCCACGGCAGTCAGACGCAGAACGCGTTCGTCCCCGAGCAGCACACCGACTTCGTCTTCACCGTGGCGGGGGAGGAGCTCGGCCTGATCGGCGCGGGCGCGATCATCGTGCTGTTCGCGGTGATCCTGTTCCGGGGGCTGCGGATCGCGGTGAACGCGCGGGACGCGTTCGGCCGGCTGGTAGCGACCGGGATCGTCTGCTGGTTCGCGTTCCAGGCATTCGAGAACATCGGGATGACGCTCGGGATCATGCCGGTCACCGGCCTGCCGCTGCCGTTCGTCTCCTACGGCGGCTCGTCGATGTTCGCCGGCCTGCTCGCCGTCGGCCTCCTGCAGAACATCCACCTCCGCTCCCACCGCTTCTGACCCGCCACCGCCAAGCACGCCGCACAGGGCCGGGCCTCCCCGAAAGGAACTGACACGTCAGGTACGCTGCTGCCTGCTCGACTCTGCTGATGGCCGGGCCTCCGGCGCCGGCGTGGTCATGGGGCCTTGGCTCCCGGCCTTCCCTCGTCGCTCCAGTCGCTCCGCTCCTTGCGCTCCTCAGTCCAGGCCGGG
>NZ_JBEZYF010000032.1:0-96561 GCF_040638415.1 Kribbella sp. NPDC026596
CAGGGAGCGCAGCGACTGGAGTGACGAGGGAAGGCCGGGAGCCAAGGCCCCATGACCCTGCCGGCGCCGAAGGCCCGGCCATCAGCTCAGGACCTCGATGTTGCCGTGCTCGAAGCAGGAGCGGGTGCCGGTGTGGCAGGCCGGGCCTTCCTGGTCGACGAGGACCAGCAGCGTGTCGGCGTCGCAGTCGACGAGGATCTGCTTGACGTGCTGTCGATGGCCGCTGGTCTCGCCCTTGACCCAGTACTCCTGCCGGCTGCGGGACCAGAACGTGCTCCGCTTGGTCTCCGCGGTCCGGCGGACCGCCTCGGCGTTCATCCAGCCCACCATCAGGACCTCGCGCGTGTCGTATTGCTGCACCACCGCCGGGATCAGCCCGGCCGCGTCGAAGGTCAGCTCGTCGATACTCACTCACCCATTGTCGCCGATCCCGGGTTGCCTTCTGACCACGCCCTCCAACTGCGAGGATGGCCCGATGACCCGGATCGACGAACTGTTACGTGACCACCCGGTGATCGACGGCCACAACGACCTGCCGATCGCGTTCTACGACCTGGCCAGGTACGACCTGGACGCGCACGACCTGAGCGGCTCGGTGCCCACGCTGAACACGGACCTCCCCCGGCTGAGGAAGGGTCACGTCGGCGCGCAGTTCTGGTCGCTCTGGGTGCCGCAGGACGACCACTCGGTACGGCGTACGTTCGAGCAGCTCGACTTCGTCCGGCGGCTCGTGGAGCGCTTCCCGGAGGATCTGCAGCTGACGTCGTCGGCCGACGAGGTGGAGGCCGCGATCAAGGCCGGGCGGATCGCGTCACTGATGGGCATGGAAGGCGGGCACTCGATCGGTGAGTCGCTGGGCGTGCTGCGGGTGATGCGCTCGCTGGGCGTGCGGTACATGACGCTGACGCACAACAACAACGTGTCCTGGGCGGACTCCGCCACCGATGAACCGGTGCTCGGCGGGCTGAACGACTTCGGCGAGGACGTCGTACGCGAGATGAACCGGATCGGCATGCTGGTCGACCTCTCACACGTCTCCGCGGACACCATGCGGCATGCGCTGCGGGTGACCAGCGCACCGGTGATCTTCAGCCATTCGTCGGCCCGCGCGATCTGCGACGTACCGCGGAACGCCCCGGACGACGTGCTCGAGACGCTGGCGCGGAACGACGGCGTCTGCATGGTGACGTTCGTGCCGTACTTCGTCTCCCAGGCGTACGTCGACTGGGTCGCCGCCGCCCGCGAGGCGGAGCCGGACCTGAATCCGCTCAGCCCGGAAGGCCAGGCCAAGCTGGTCGAGCTGACGGACCTGCCGAAGCCCCTGGCCACTCTGGAGGACGTGGTGGAGCACATCGAGCATGTCCGCGGGATCGCCGGCGTGGACCACATCGGGATCGGCGGTGACTACGACGGCTGCCCGGAGTTCCCCACGGGACTCGCGGACGTTGCGTCGTACCCGGTGCTGTTCGAGGCCCTCGCCGACCGCGGCTGGAACGACACCGAGCTGGCAAAGCTTGCCGGCGGCAACATCCTGCGCGTCCTCCGCGCAGCCGACGAGGTAGCCGCTTAGGCGTTGCGGACCAGGTCTCGGGTCTCGGATTGTGGTTCGAAGCCGGCGGACTGGTAGGTGGCGACGGCGCCGACGTTGAAGGCGGGTGTGCACACGACGGCGCTGGACGACCCCAGCTCCTGCAGGGCGCGGGCGGCGGCGATGGTGATCGCCTGGCCGTAGCCGCGACCGCGGTGCAGCCGGTGGACGCCCATCGGCTCCAGAAGCCCCGGCCTCCCCTCGCCCGCCGACCACACGGTCACGGCTGCCACGGACTCGCCCAGCTCGTTGCGGGCGACGAGACAGCGGGCGTCGGCGTACGGCTCACCGTCGGCCATCGCGTGCCAGCGTGCGTCCGTGAACGTCGACCCGTCGAACGACGCCCGCTGGACGTTGGTCCGCTCGTGCGCCTCCTCCGCGCCGATCACGTCGACCCGGACGCCGGGATCCCGCACCGGCTCGCTCAGATCGCGCCGCAGCGGCACCCACGGCTCGCCGGTCTCCCAGCCGTCCTTGGACAGCAGGTCCTGGACGAGCGCTCCCATCGGCGCCTCGACGTACACCTTGCCCTCGATCAGTACGCCGGTCTCCGGCGCGGACACGTCCTCCATCAGCCGCTGCGCCAACTCCTCATCACGCTGAGCCTCCGGAGCGATCGCGACCCGCAGCAGATCCGGCTCATCAAGCAGCCCGACCGCCAGAATCTCCCCGTCCCGGCTCCAGATCCGGGTAGCCGCCGCCGTCACCTCACCACCGAACCGCCAGAACCACCCCAGATCCCCCGGATGCAGCTGCACCGCCCCCTCATCGGACTGCCACTCCCGCAGCACCCGCACAACCGCCCCCAGCCCGCCAACCCCCGGTGTCACCAACCCAATAGCCATACCCCCGATCCCACACCACCCCACCGACACTCCGCACCCGACTTTCCGGCACTTTGAGCACCAACCAACCAAAATCCGCACCTTCTACTGGTTGACCCGTACCCAAGGTGGCTTTCCACAGGTGGGAGGAAGTGGGGTGCGGGTGTCGGTCGTGAGGCGGCAGGCTGGGGCAGTGGATCGACTCGAGGACGTCGTAAGCAAGCGGCTCGTGGCACTTGTGCAGACTCCGCAGCCTCGGGATGTGTTGCGCGGGCTCGGGGTGGGTGATGCCGATCTCCGACGGCTGGTTCGCCGGCATCACCTGCAGCACCACTACGGGCATTACGTCGACGGACGCATCGACGAGTACTTCGCGGTCGTCGCCTGTGCTCAGGCGGCGTACCCGGGATCGGTTGTCAGTCACTTCAGCGCAGCTCGGCTGGCCGGCCTTCGCCTGTGGACCGACACGGGCCGTTCGTCGGCTCCACCGATCGACGCGGCTTGGCTGACTCGCTCCCCCACCGCCCACCGCAACCAGCGGCGCCCGGACATCGTCGTACGGCGTGCCGGCCTGGCCACCGTCGATGTGTCACGCCACCTGTGGCTGCCGGTCACCAGTACCGCGAGGACGGTTGTCGATCTCGCCCGCGAGTTGCCCCTGCGCGAGGCGGCAGCCACTGTCGACCACGCCTTGCGGACCGGTACGACGCTGACCGAGATGCTCACCGTCGCCGAGCGCCAGCACCATTGGCCCGGAATCCGCGGAGCCTTGGCCGCGCTCGAGTTCGGCGATCCGGGATCGGAGTCGGTGCTTGAGTCGATCGCGCGGGTCCTGTTCGCCGCGGCCGGGTTGCCCGCGCCAGTGCTCCAGGCACAGTTCTTCGACGGCTTCGGCTGGATGCCCGAGCGTCTCGACTTCTGGTGGCCTCGGTTCCGGACCATCGGGGAAGCCGACGGACTGGCGAAGTACGAGGCGGACAGCCCTGAGGAGCGGCGGCGCCGGATCCGGATGCACCATCGCCGTGACCAGCGGCTGGGCGATCGAGGCGTCGAACTGGTGCATTTCGGCTGGGAAGACGTCGTCGCTCCCCGCTCCGATCTGGTCGCCCGTCTCCGAGCCGCCTTCGCCCGAGGCGAGTCGCGTCCCGCCGATCCCCCCACGTGGCGTGTCGCACCGCTCCCCTCCCACCGCGCCGCCTGACCTTGGGCACCCACCAACCACGGTGGCGCCGCTTTCGTGGTTGGTGGGTGCTCAAGGACGGCAGGCGGTACGGCCGGGGAACCGGGCGCGGGGTGTTTGGGCTGGGCGGGATCGGGCACGGGACGGGCTCGATGACACCGAACGTTTGGAGTGGTTGTGCTTACCCTGACTGAGAACGCGACGCTGGTGATCAAGAGCATCACTGGGGTCGAGGGTGCGCCGGAGGGGGCCGGGGTGCGGATCTCGCAGGAAAACCCGGCGGATCCGGCGCTCGCGGTGACGACGACGGAGGCGCCGCGGCCCGGTGACCAGGTGGTCGAGGAAGCCGGTGCGCGGGTTTTCCTCGAGCAGAACGCCGCGAACGCGCTGGACGACAAGATTCTGGACGCGGCGGTCGATGACAAGGGCGGTGTTGAGTTCCTGCTGGTGCCCCAGCCGGGTGCCGGGCATGAGAACGGTGCCGCCCCGACCGTCTGACAGGTGAACCGCGCGCGGCCGGGACCGCCCCTCCCTAGGTCCTGGCCGCCGCGCGCACCTCGCGCTAGACCGCGCTGCGCTGGGCTATCCAGCTGTCGTGGAGGCGGGTGTAGACGCCGCCGGCGCCGACCAGGTCGGCGTGCGGGCCGCGCTCGACGATCTCTCCGTTGTCGAAGACCAGCACCTCGTCGGCCGCTTCCGCGGTCGACAACCGGTGCGCGATGGTGACCGACGTACGCCCGGCCATCAGCCGCTCCAGGGCCGCGTTCACCCGGACCTCCGTGCCGGGGTCGACGGCCGACGTCGCCTCGTCCAGTACAAGCAGATCGGGGTCGGCGATGTTCGCCCGGACGAGCGCGACCAGCTGACGTTCGCCCGCGGACAGCGACTCCCCCCGCTGGCCGACCGGCGACTCCAAGCCGTCCGGCAGCGACTCCAGCCAGTCCGTCAGCCCGAGCGACTCGAACGCGTCGAGCAACTGCGTGTCTGTCACCTCCGGCCGCCCGAACCGCACGTTCTCGGCGAGCGACGAGTCGAACAGATACCCGTCCTGCGGCACCATCACGACCCGCTCCCGCAGCGACTCGAACGAGATCTCCCGCGCGTCCACCCCGTCCAGCCGGACCGAGCCGCCGGTCGGATCCATCAGCCGCGTCAGCAACTTCGCGAACGTCGTCTTGCCCGACCCGGTCTCGCCCACCACCGCGACCCGCCGGTGCGGCTCGAGTTGTACGTCGACATCGCGGAGAACCAGCTCGCCCTCCGGGTACGCGAAGTCCACGTCCGCGAACTCGACCGTGATCGGCCCGCGCGGCTGCTTCACGCCCGACTCCCCCGGGTCGACCACGTCGGCCGGCGTTGCGATCACGCCGAGCACCCGCCGCCACCCGGCGAACGCACTCTGAGCGTCGGTCAGCACCTGGGTCGCGATCTGGACCGGGTCCGAGAACAGCGCGACCAGGAACATGAACGCGAGGAGCTCCCCCAACGAGGCCTGCTTGTCGACACCGAGCAGTACACCGACCGACAGCACACCGGCGTTGGCCAGGCCCGCCGCCAGACCGCCGATCGAGAACGTCAGACCGGTGAGCGCCTGTGCCTTGGTCGCGGTCCGCCGGTAGTCCTCGATCGAGGCGTCGATGCGCTCCTGCGTCCGCTTCTCGACCGCGTACGCGCGGACCACCTGAGCGCCGACCACGGGCTCGGCGATCGCGGACAGCATCTCGCCGACCTTCGCGCGGACCACACCGTAGGCCTTGGACATCGCGCGCTGCAGGTACTTCAGGCTGGCGAACAGCGGGATGAAGCAGACCAGCACCACCAGCGCGAGCTGCCAGGAGTAGAAGAACATCACCACGGTCGCGAGCAGCATCTGCCCGATGCTGACCAGGAAGATGAACCCGCCGAACTGCAGGAACTGCGACACCGTGTCCACATCCGACGTGACCCGGCTGACCAGCGCGCCCCGGCGCTCGGTGCTCTGCGTCAGCACCGGCAGGTCGTGCACGTGGCGGAACGCCTTGATCCGCATCGTCGCGAGCCCGTTCTCGGAGTTGATCGCGAGCCGCACGGTCGTCAGGTACGACGCTCCCGCGGTGACCAGAATGCCGAGCGCGCAGACCAGGCACATCCAGGCGACGTACGACATGTCCGGCCCACCCGGCCCGGACAGGCCCTTGTCGATCGTCTGCTGAACAGCGATCGGTACGACGATCCGCCCACCAGTCATGGTCAACGCGAGCAGCCCGGTCACCAACCACCCGTTGGCCAACTCGGGCGACACCTTCAACCCTTGCCGCAGCGTCTCCAGACCACTCGCGTCGTCAGCGTGGTCCAACCGCGATGATGCCTCAGCCGTACTCACGCGGATGCTCCTTCTGCGTCCAGATCGTCAATTTCCGCGGCCAGCTCCGACTCTTCCTGGCGGCGCTCAGCGTCCTTCTCGTAGGCGTCGACCAGCTCCCGGTAGGCGGCCGACTTCTCCTGCAGCTCGGTGTGGGTGCCCTGTGCCGTGATCCGGCCCTCGTCGAGGAACAGCACCTCGTCGGCGAGCGAGATCGTCGCCTTGCGATACGCGATCACCAGGACGGTCGTGGCGGCTTCGGCCCCCTGAACGGCGGACCGCAGCCCGGCAAGGATCCGTGCCTCGACCTGCGGGTCGACCGCGCTGGTCGCGTCGTCCAGGATCAGCAAGCGGGGACGCCGTACCAGCGCGCGGGCCAGGGCGATGCGTTGCCGCTGACCACCGGACAGCGTCGTACCGCGCTCACCGACCTTGGTGTCCAGACCGTCCGGCAGGGCCTTCACGAAGCCGTCGCCCTGGGCGATCCGGAGCGCGTCCCAGACGTCCTCGTCGCCGAAGTCGGCCCCGAGCGTGATGTTGCCGCGGATCGTGTCGTCGAACAGGAACGCGGTCTGCGCCACCAGCGCGACCGAGTCGGCCAACTGGTCCCGGGCCAGGTCGCGCAGGTCAGTGCCGTCAACCTTGACGGCGCCCTTCTCCGGGTCGACGAGCCGGGTCAGCAGCGTGGTGATCGTGGACTTCCCGGCGCCGGTCGGCCCGACCATCGCGACGGTCCGCCCGGGCTCGATGGTGAAGTCGACCCCGGCCAGCACATCCCGCTCGGGCAGATAGCCGAACCGCACGTCCGACACCTGGAGCCGAGCGGCCTTGGTCGACGTCAGCTCGGCGTCGCCGTACTCCATCCCGCCCTCCGCGGTCAGGACCCGCTGGATTCGATCCCAGCCGACCACCGAACGCGGCAGCTCGCCGAGCACCCAGCCGAGCGCACGGATCGGGAAGCCGATCAGCGTGAACAGGAACGCCACCTGGACCACGTCACCCGCGTCGGCCGCGCCCGACCCCACCCGGGCGACACCGACCAGCAGCACCGCGAGCACACCCAGCCGGGGCAGGCCGTCGATCACCGGGTCGAACAGACCGCGGGCCTTGTTCACCGAGATGTTCGCGTCCCGCAGCGCGTATGTCGGGTCCCGGAAGCGCTCGGTCTCCGCGGCCTCGCGGCCCAGCGTCTTCACCACCAGCGCGCCGTCGAAGGACTCGTGCGCGACCTCGGAGACGTCGGCGCGGAGCTGCTGGGCCCGGGTCGCGAGCGGCTGCAGGTAGCGCTGGAAGATCACGTTCGCGACGAACACCAGCGGGAACACCAGGCAGCCGACCAGCGCGAGCGCGACGTCGGCCGCGAACATCGCGGCGGTCGCGAACCCCAGCATCGCGATCACGCCGATCGCCATCGGCAGCGGCGCGATCACGAACCAGGTCGACTCCACGTCCGCGTTGGCGTTCGACAGCAACATGCCGGTCGAGTGCTGGTGGTGCCACTCCAGCGGAAGCTTCAGGTACTGCCGGGTGACCCGGCGCCGGTACGTCGCCTGCAGCCGGAACTGCATGATGCCGGCCCCGATCCGCCGCCCGACGACGCCGATCGCGTTCAGGATCGCGATCCCGATGAACAGCCCGATCAGCGACGCGATCGCGCCGAAGGTGGTCTCACCGGTCTCGAAGGCCGGCCGGAGCACGTGGTCGGTCGCCCAGCCGAGCGCCCAGCCGCCGGCCACCGTCATCGCGCCGTAGAGCATGGCGGCCAGCACGGACAGGGCGAAGATCCACGGCTCCTCCCAGATCGCCACCCGCAGAACCGCGAACCCTCGCCGAGTGACGCTGCCCTTGTCGGGGACTTTGGGCATGGGCAAGACGCTCTCCAAGACAGTCAGGTGCGAACACCGGGCACAAGCATGACAACGATTGACATTCTGCCATTCCAGCGCCCCCTCCTGTTTTCTTTATTCCTTGCCTCCACCGGTGGAGGCAAGGAAGGGAAGGAAGGTTGGGTTCGCGATTACGATCGACTATGTGACCGACTACAGCCGGGTAGAACGACTCGCTCTGTGTGATCTGTTCGACCAGTTGGGGCCTGATCAGCCCACGCTGTGTGAAGGCTGGTCGACGTACGATCTCGCCGTTCATCTGTATGTCCGGGAGGCCGATCCGATGGCCGGGCCGGGCATCATGATCTCCGCCTTCGCCGACACCACCGAGCGGCGGATGCGGCGGGCCAAGGAGCGCTACAGCTTCGCCGAGGTGGTCGACAAGGTCCGCAACGGACCGCCCCCGGTCTCGATCTACGCACTCCCGAAGCTGGGTCACCAGCTCAACACGACCGAGTACTTCGTGCACCACGAGGACGTCCGGCGGGCGCAACCGTCGTACGACGTCCGCACCCTGCCGGACGACCAGCAGGCCGGCCTGTGGAAGGCGGTCCGGCTCGCCTCGAAGACGATGACCCGGAAGGCCCCGAGCGGTCTGGTGCTCAGGCTCCCGGACGGTACGACGTCCGTCGCGAAGCGGCCGACCGAGCTCGGATCGGTGACGGTGACCGGTGAGCCGGCCGAGCTGGTGCTGTTCTGCTTCGGCCGTCAGCAGGTGGCCGACGTTCGGTTGGAGGGCGACGCGGAGCTGATCGAGCGGCTCCGCAGCGCATCATTCGGCGTCTGACTTCCGGGTGGCCCGGGTGCGCCGGACACGCTGGACCAGGCTGCTGCTCACGGTCACGAGTACGACGAGCAGGACCGCGGCGAGCACGCCCTGCCACGGCTCGTCGAACAGCGCGTACCCGAGCAGCCCGATCGCCATGTAGACGGCGGCCCACAGCGACGATGCCGTCAGGTCGACCAGCGCGAACCGTTCCCACGGGTACCCGGCCAGGCCGGCCGCGAGCAGCACCGGCACCCGGCCGCCCGGGATCAGCCTGGAGGTCAGCAGGACGCCGATCTCGTGCTCGGACAGCCTGAGCCGCAGGGCGTCGAGGGACGCGTTGTCGCGCAACCACCCGACCCGCTTGGCCAGCCGTTCACCACCGAACCGGCAGCCGGCGTACACGATCAGGTCGCCGATGTACGCGCCGGCCGCGCCGGCGATCAACACCCCGAAGAGCCCGATCGGGTTGCTGTGCGACGCGAGTACGGCGCCCGCCGACACCGCGGCGCCGGTCGGCAGAACCGGCAGGACCGCGCCCAGCAGAACGGCGCCCGCGAGCGCGAAGAGGTACCAGAGGTCGAACCTCGTGTCGCCCGTCATGCGGCCACCTCGGTCGACTCGCCGGGCTGCAGGACCTCCACGTTCACCGCGGGAGCCACCTCGGCCATCGCGGCCTTGAAGCGGTCCCCTGGTGGCAGGAACAGTTCCGGCTTCAGCCAGTCGCACCCGATCGGCCAGAACGTCCCGAAATGGACCGGTATCGCCATCCGCGCACCGACGCGCCGAACCGCTTCCGCCGCGCGCTCCGGATCCAGGTGTCCCGGTCCGAGTGACGGACCCCAACCGCCGACCGGGATCAGCGCCAGGTCGACCGGACCGGCTTCCGCGGCCAAGCCGTCGAACAGATCGGTGTCGCCCGCGAACCACACGCTCGGCGAGCCCTCCACCCGGTACCCGAGGGCCGGGCCGGCGTGCGACGACCACGGCAGCCGGCGGCCGTCGTGATGGGCCGTGATCGCGGTGATGTCGAGCGAGCCGATCCGCACCTGGTTGCCCGGGGCAACCTCGATGCAGCGCTCCGAGACGGCGGCACCACTGTCCTGGTGGATCAACTTGGCGGCACCGCGCGGGACCACCAGCGCGGCCTCCGGATCGACCATCGGCAGCGAGGTCAGGTGCAGGTGGTCGGCGTGCATGTGCGAGATCAGGACGGCGTCACACTTCCCCGCCTCGGGCAGCGGGGACGGTCCGCGGCGGCGGCGCAGATGCGCGATCCGCGACGTCAGCACCGGATCCGTCAGGAGCCGCGTGCCGGCCGCTTCGATCGTGGTGGTGGCATGCCCCCACCAGGTGATCCGCACGCTTTCAGGCCTCCACACTCGACTCGACCGGTTTCCGCAGGTCCTTGCGGCGGCCCAGCTTTTCCAGCCAGCTGATCAGCAGTGCGTGGACCGCGTCGGAGCCTACGGGAGGCTCGTCCAGGACCCAACGACTCGGATGCACGAGGACCGCCTCGGTCTGCCAGCCGCCGATCCCGCCGTGGCAGCCGACCAGTTCCTCGAACGCCGCCACCTCGTGGGTGTACTCGTCCAGCCGGCTCACCACCACGACGTCGCCGTTGTGCGGCATCTCCGCCTGCCGCAGCATCGACGCCGCCGCGAACGGCCCGTACGGCGTCAGCGGGTCCTCTCCCTCGACCCGGCCGGACCGCAGCACCCGGACTCCGGCCCGGCCGATCGCGACCGGTCCCTCGGCCAGCGAGTCGACCACTACGAAACCGACGCCGGGATGGGTCGCCAGACCAGGGATCAGCTTCGGATGCAGCAGCTCGATCTCTTCCAGTGGCACCCGGCCGGGCGTGGTCGCGAGGTAGAGCAGCGCGAGGTTGCCTGAGGCGGTCACCACCATCTGCTCGTCGGCGGCGATCGGCGGCTCGCACTCCTTCGGCCCGAGTTCCACCTCGCCGCTCTTGGCCTTCCCGTGCAGCGCCTTCCGGGTCACCGTCCCGGTCACGCTGCGGCGCAGCGACAGCTCGGTCAGGAACGTGTTGACCGGACCCCAACCCTCGGACCTGCCGACCGCGGCCACTGGCTCCTTCGTGGTGTCGACCAGGTCGTCGACCACCTCGGTGAGGGTGCGCCCGTACCGCTGCAGGAAGGTGGAACCCTGGCTCTGCCCGTGGTCGGACAGGACGACGATCTCGTACGAGTGCGGCAGGGTGTCGATGATCCGCTGCAACGCTCCCAGCACCCGGTCCAGACCCTCCAGCGTTTGCAGCGACTCCGCTCGGGTCGGGCCCGCGTGGTGCGCGACCTCGTCGTAGTCGACGAAGTCGCAGTAGATCACCGGGGTGCCCTTGATCAGCTCGTCGGTGACCAGCGAGACGTTCAGGTCGCGGAGCAGCACGTTGGTGATCGCGCGCAGAAAGATGTAGCCGCCGCCCCGCTTGACCCGCGGGACCAGATGCCGGACCCGCTGACGACGGGCCTGGTGCAGTTCCTTGACCATCTCGGCGAAGCACAGCACCAGACCGCGGGCGGCACCCTGCGGGCTGGAGAAGAACCGAACGTAACCCCGGCTGCGGCTGTTCGGCAGGGCGGCCCGGCTGAAGACCAGCTCGCACCGGTCCGCGTCTCCGGACCAGTTGTTGCTGATGCTGACGCCGCCGTCGGCGAGCAGCCCGCGCCCGGTCGACATCCGGTCCTCGATCTCGGCGGCGTCCCGGCCACGGTTGGTGACCATCACCCGGCCGGTCTCCTTCTCGTACCACCGGAACGCCGGAATGTGCTTCGAGCCGCCGTGCAGGATGCCGGCCTGGCTGGCCGGGGTGGTCGCCGGTACGCCGGTGTGCCAGCCGACCATCGAGTGCTTGCCGTCCCGGATCCAGCCGCCCAGGTTCGGCAGGTTGCCGGCCAGGACCATCCAGTTCAGCAGTGGTTCTGACAGTCCGTCGATCTGGATGATCAGCATCCCGGTCTTCGGCGCCGCCTCGATCTTGCGCGCTCTGCGGTGCACGACCCGCATCACCTCGGCGACGTACGCGTCGTCGCTGCCGGCGTACGCGACCCAGCCGACGAAGGCGCTCACCGCCGCCATCCAGACCGCGACCACAACCGGCGCCTCGACACCGCCGTGCAGGGTCACGCCCGGATCCACGGTGATGCCGATGTAGACGACGCCGAACTGCGACAGCAGTCCCCCGACGAGGACGCCGATCGAGCCGATCAGGATCGCGACCCCGGCCAGCACCCAGCGCATCAGCATGCTGAAGACCGCGAGCAGCACGACCAGCCGGAGGATCGGCAGCCGGCCGTCACTGCTGATCTGCGGCAGCGTCCAGAACGTGATGATGAGCGAGATCAGCGAGGCGAGGCCGCCGTACAGCATCGCCTGCAGGCCCCGGCCGGTACGGCGCAGGTCCAGCCAGACCGGGCGTCGTCGCCGCCGGGTCCCGGACACCTGCTCTGGTGGTTTCGCCATCGCCTGCTTCGTGCTCCCCGTTCGTCTCGCTGTGCTCTACGAGAGTACGAGGCAGGTTGCAGCGCTGTAGCACCACGCCACGCACCGGACGGGTGGTTCCCGGGTCAGGGCCGGGGTCTCCCCCGGCGATTCCCTGACCCGGAAGCGCTGATCACTGGACCCGGAGGCTCGGGGGGTGGAGACTCCCGCTAGTTGGATTCCGCCTGGGTTGAGGGAGTTTCTCGTGAAGTATTTACCGAGAGTGTCGGGGCGCGCGATGGTCGCCTCTGTCGCCGCAGTCGCGGCGGCCGTCGGTGGGGTGGTCACACAGTCGGCCGGTGCGCCGACCGCAGTACAGCCGACAGCGCTGCAGACGCGGTTGGACAGCCTGCTGAACGACAGCCGGTACGACGGTTCGCAGGTCGCGCTCGTAGTCCGGGACGCGACCACCGGCGAGACGCTGTACGACCGGAACGGCGATCAGCGGATGCTGCCCGCCTCGAACACCAAGCTCTTCACATCGACGGCCGCGATGCACACGCTCGGCCCGTCGTACCGCTTCCACACCGACGTACTGGCGACCGCGTCCGTCCGCGGCGGCAAGCTGAACGGCGACCTGTACCTCAAGGGGTACGGCGACCCGACCGCACTCGAGTCCGATTACGCCGGACTCGCCAAGCAACTCCGCGCGGCCGGCGTCCGTCGCGTCGAGGGTGACCTGGTCGCCGACGACACCTACTTCGACCACGTCCGCCTCGGCGACACCTGGTCCTGGGACGACGAGCCGTTCTACTACAGCGCCCAGATCTCCGCCCTCACGCTCGCCCCGAACACCGACTACGACTCGGGTACGGCGATCGTCGAGAGCCTGCCCGGAGCGACGGCCGGAGCACCGGCGAAGCTCTCGCTCGTGCCGGCGAACGGCGTGATCAAGCTGGTCAGCACTGCGACGACGGGCGCGGCAGGATCGGCCAACACGCTGAGCATCGAGCGCGACCACGGCACCAACATCGTCCGGGTGACCGGTTCGGTGCCGCTCGGCGCCTCGGTCGGGCAGGAGTGGGTGACGGTCTGGGAGCCGGAGCTCTACGCGGCCGACGTCTTCCGGCGCGCGCTCGCCGCCCAGGGCATCCAGGTCGACGGCCGGATCAAGAACGCCGCCACCCCGACGACCGCCCGGCAGCTCGCTCGGGACGAGTCGATGACGGTCGGCGAACTGATGACGCCGTTCCTGAAGCTGTCCAACAACATGCACGCCGAGACCCTGGTGAAGGCGATGGGCGCCGTCGTCGAAGCCGAAGGCAGCTGGTCGGCCGGACTGGGCGTCGTCACCGACTACGCGCAGAGCATCGGGGTCAACACCAGCCGGATCCGCCTCTCCGACGGCTCGGGCCTGTCCCGCAAGGTCAACGTCACCGCCGACAGCGTCACCGACGTACTGATCGGGGCGCAGAAGGAGCCGTGGTGGCAGCAGTGGTACGACGCTCTGCCGATCGCCGGCAACCCGCAACGGTTCGTCGGCGGCACACTGCGCAGCCGGATGCTCAACACACCGGCCGCCAACAACCTGCATGGCAAGACCGGCTCGCTGACCGGCGTGACGGCACTGTCCGGCTACGTGACGAACAAGGACGGCCGCAAGCTGGTCTTCTCGATGATCAGCAACAACTACCTGGTCAGCCCGCGCTCGATCGAGGACGCGGTCGGCGTCACGCTGGCTTCCTGGTCCGACCAGGCGCCTCCGGCCGCAGTCGCGCCGAACACCCTCAGGACGACGCAGACCACCTGCGATCTCGAATGGCAGAAGGCCTGCTGACCTAATCCGCTCGACAGTACGGCGGTCGTTCACCACGATGTCTGAATGACCGCCGTACTTCCTGCCACGCACACCGTCCGCCCACCGACGAAGGACGACGCGAAGGCTGTCTTCGACCTGGTGGCGGCGTACAACACCGCGGTGATCGGGGTCGCCGACTACACCCTCGACGACATGGTCGACGAGCTCACCGATCCCGGGTTCGCGCCGGAGACCGACGGCTGGCTCGTCTTCGACGGCGACCGGTTGACCGGCTACGGCTCGGTCTTCGGCAAGGGCGATCACCACCAGCTCGACATCGACGTCATCACCGCGGACGCGGAAGTCGCGGCCTACCTGCTCGCCGAGATCACCCGTCGGGCGCGCGAGATCGCGACGGCGTTCGGGCATTCGTCCGTACTGCTGGACATCGGGGTCTACCGTGCCGACGAGACTCGCCGGGCCTGGTTGTCCGAGTCCGGCTTCACGTCCGGTACGACGTACCACCGGATGCGGATCGACCACCACGGACCGGTGGCCGCGCCCGAGGTCCCGGCCGGGATCACCGTGCGCCGGGGTGCTCCCCACGAGGCCGATCGGCGGGCGGCGCAGGGCGTCCTGAACGCGTCGTTCGACGGGCAGTTCGGCTTCACTCCGCGTTCGTACGAGGAGTGGCACGCGGCGCACGAGAACCAGTCGACGTTCGACTGGTCGCAGATCACGCTGCTCGAACTGGACGGGCGGGCAGTGGCGTTCCGGGAGTGCACGGATCAGTTCGTCGACGACGAGAACTGCAACTACATCGGGCGACTGGGCGTGGTCGCGGAGGCGCGCGGGCGCGGCCTGGCGAAGTTCCTGCTGCGCGACCAGTTCACCCTCGACGCCGCGGCCGGACGGACCGGCACGATCCTGCACGTGGACACGAACAATCCGACGCCCGCGCTCGACCTGTATCTGTCCGTCGGCATGACCGCCACGCTGGTGATCGACGTCTGGCAACTGCGGGTGGACGCATGAATCTGCCTGCCGGGTACACCGTCCGGCCGATGCGGCTCGAGGACGCCGGGATGATCGCCGAGCGGTCCGGCGACTACACGCGCGCGTTGCTCGGGTTCGCGAAGCACAGTCCCGAGGACGTCGCGAACTATCTACGTGATCCCGGCTTCACCCCGGAGACGGACGGTTGGGTGGTGCTCGACGCGGCCGGTGAGTTCGCCGGGTCGGCCACCGCGATGGCGCACAACGACGGCACCCGAATGACCCTTGAAGCACTGAGCGAGGACCCGGCGATTGTCGAGTGGTTGCTCGAGCGCGGGATGCAGCGTGCCACTCGAGGTGGATCCGGCGAGGTCGTCGTGAGCGTCGGCGTCATCCGGCAGGACGAACGGATGCCGGAGATCCTCGCCGCCCGCGGTTTCACGATCGATACGTCGATTCACCGCATGCGGATCACCTTCGACGGTCCGGTGGAACCACCCGCGGTGCCTGTCGGTGCCGTCGTACGGCGTGGTGCCTTGGACGAGACGAGTCGCCGGACGGCGCACGCCGTACTCGTCGAGGCGTTCCGTGGACAGCCTTCGGCCGAACCGCGGCCGTTCCCGGAGTGGGCGGCGGCACGAGAGAGCCGGTCCACGTTCGACTGGTCGCAGCTGACCACCGTCGAGCTCGACGGCCGGGCGGTCGCTGTCACCGAGTGCAACGACAACTTCGTCAGCACCGACAACTGCGGGTACGTCGGCCGGCTCGCCGTCATAAAGCAGGCTCGCGGTCGAGGCCTCGCCAAGTTCCTCCTGCACGACGCCTTCGCGGTCGATGCCGCCGCCGGACGCTCGGGCACCATCCTGCACGTCGACAGCAGCAACCCCACCCCGGCCGTCGCCCTCTACACCGCCGTCGGCATGCGCGCTGACCTGATCAGCGACATCTGGCGGCGAACGATCCAGCCGGCCTGAGGCAGCCGCGTCCCTTCAGCACGACTCGGTCACCGGTGCTTCCGGCGTACACCGTGCGGTTCGCGAGCGCGCTCTGCAGGTCGAGGTCGAGAGTGGTCGGCGCGGGGCCGGGGTTCGTGCATTGGTGGCCCTCGTTCTGGTCCGGGCCGACGCCGTACCGGTACGCCGCGATCCGGACCGAGTACGCGTCCTGGGACAGGATCCGGACGACCGTGTTCGGCAGGCACGGCTCGATGGCGACCTCGTCGGGTTCGACCGCCACGGTCAGCACTGACAGGTGGTCCGGATCCAGCCGCACCGAGGTGACCACGATCTCGCCCCGCAGCAGGATCAGCGTCGTACCGATCTTGTAGTGCTGTGGCGCCGGCCCGCCGACCAGGTACCGAACCACCTCGGGGCCGAACGTCGGCTCGCGCTCAGCCCTCGGGAGGCCGACGCCGGCGGCGATCCCGGCCACGACCACGACCGCCGCGACCGCGGCGGACACGACGTAACGCCGCCGGCGCCGCTCTCGGACGGCCCGTTGCACATCCTCGAACGGCGGCGCCTCTTCCGGCGTCCGCGCCTCGACGTACTCGACCAGCAGCTCACGCATTCTCAGTCACCGCCGACACCGGCGCGAGTGCCCGCCGGGCCCGGGCCAGCCGGGACTTCACCGCACCGGGCGCGAGTTGCAGATCCACGGCGATCTGCTCGATCGGCAACTCCAGGACGTCATGCAGTACGGCGATCGCCCGCTGCTCCGGCGTGATCCGGGCCAGCGCGGCCGCCACGTCCAGCGCGGCACCATCCGTCCCACGCGCGGTGTCCGGGCGGCCCGTGAGCCTGGCCAGTGCCCGGGTCGCCACCTGCCGCCGGCGTACCCGGCTGATCATCGTCCGCACGGCGACCGCACGCACCCAGGTCTCCGGGTCGTCGAACCGGCGGATCGCGTCCCAGCGGGCGAGCAGCTTCACGTACGCGTCCTGGGCGACCTCCTCGGCGTCCGCGCGCGATCCGCCGATCGACACCAGTACGCCGATCAGCCGCGGCCAGGTCTGCCGGTAGAGGGCGGCCATGTCCGCCACCGGATCACTGTCGTCCCGCACCCGGTCACACCTCCCCGCCCAGTGTCCCGCCGGACCCGGACCGGCGACAGGGGTTGCTTCCAGGAGATCTGAGAGATTACTCTCGAAACATGTCTCTCAGAAATCCGTACGGCGATTTCGAGATCACCGACCCGCAGGCGATGCGGGCTCTGGCGCATCCCGTCCGGCTCGCCGCGCTCAGCTGGTTGCAGAAGAACGGACCGGCGACGGCGACTCAGTTGTCCGAGCACGTCGGCGCGTCTCCGTCCGTCACCAGCTGGCACCTGCGGCACCTGGCGTCGTTCGGCCTGGTGGTCGACGGCCCGCCGCCGGAAGGGTCGGACCGGCGGCAGCGCTGGTGGAACGCGGTCGCCCGTGGGTTCCGGGTCACGATGCCGGACACCCCGGAAGGCGTCGAGGCCGGCCGGCTGCTCCTGGCCGAGATGATGAGCCAGGCCCTGGAGCAGGCACAGCACTGGCTCGCCGAGATCGAGCCCGGGCTGGATCCCGAGTGGCGCCGCGTGGCCGGGTCCGCGAATACCCGCCTGATCGTCACCGTCGACGAGGCCGACGCGATCGAGCAGGAGATCGAGCAGGTACTCGCGCCGTACGTCCAGCGCGGCGAGGAGGGCGCACCGCCGGACGCCCGCTCGGTCCGCCACCTCCGCATGTCCTTGCCTGAAGCAACCGCCTGAGCCGGACCCGTTCGTCTTTTCTTGCCCAAAGCAACAACTTGAACCTGCCCTGGGGGAACCATCGTGAGCACACTTACCACCACCAGTCTGTGGCGCGACCGGCGGTTCCGGACCTTCTGGTCCGCGCAGACCGTGTCCGAGTTCGGCGACCGGATCACCGAGCTCGCCCTGCCACTGATCGCCGTCACCCTGCTGGACGCCTCCCCCGCCCAGGTCGGCTTCCTGACCGCGGCCGTCTGGCTGCCGAACATCGCCTCGCTGTTCATCGGCACCTGGGTCGACCATCGCCGCGACAAGCGCCCGCTGATGATCGCGGCCGACCTGGCTCGCACCGTCCTGCTGCTCACACTGCCCGTGGCGTACTGGCTGGACCTGCTGGGACTCGGCCAGCTTTACGCGATCGCGATCCTGGCCGGTACGGCGCACGTCCTCTTCAACACCGCCTACGCCTCCTTCTTCGTCCGGCTGGTCGACCGCGACCAGTTCCTCGAGGCCAACAGCAAGCTCTCCGCGACCCGGTCGGTCTCCTTCATGGGTGGCCCGGCCGTGGCCGGTCTGCTCGTGCAGTGGCTGACGGCACCGGTCGCGATCGTCGTGGACGCGTTGTCGTTCGTGTTCTCGGCGATCCAGCTCAGCCGGCTCAAGACGACACCCGGCGAGGCCGACGAGACATCGGAACCGTTGCTCACCCGAGCCCGCGAAGGCATGCGCTATCTGCTCAAGCACCCGTACTTGCGCCGCAGTCTCGGCTGCGCCACCACGGTCAACTTCTTCAACCTGATGGCCATGGCGCTGCTGGTGCTCTTCGCCAGCCGCGAACTCGGGCTCTCGGCCGGAACGATCGGCCTGGCCTTCGGGATCGGCTCCGCCGGCGGTCTACTCGGCGCGGTCGCGGCCGCACCGCTGAGCCGGATCTTCGGGGCCGGCCGGGTGATCG
Organism: Kribbella sp. NPDC026596; assembly: GCF_040638415.1. NCBI lineage: Bacteria > Bacillati > Actinomycetota > Actinomycetes > Propionibacteriales > Kribbellaceae > Kribbella > Kribbella sp. NPDC026596. The sequence continues at coordinate 18,494 of NZ_JBEZYF010000032.1, forward strand.
CGGCCGGATCGGTCGTCTTCCCCGGCGCGATGGCGCTCGTGGTCCTGGCCGACGGTCCGGTCTGGGTCCGCGCCACTGCGCTGGCCGGCGCCGAGTTCGTCGCGAGCTTCGCCGTGATGTGTTTCGACGTACCGCTGAACTCACTGCAGGCCGCGGTCATCCACGACCACATGCGCAGCCGGGTCGCGGGTGCGTTCACCAGCATCAACTACGGCGTCAGGCCGCTCGGCGCGGTCGTCGGCGGGTTCCTCGGCACCTGGATCGGTGTCCGCGAAACCCTCCTCGTCTCCGCCGCCGGCGGCCTGCTGTCCGTCCTGTGGCTGGTCGGCTCACCGATCATCCGCACCCGCGAACTGACCGGCCTGGAGCCACCTGAGCTCTAGTCGTGCACGCTGCTGTCGACGAGGTCCTCGACGTCGACCTTGGCGACGGTCTTCCGGAGCGGGACCTCCTTGATGAAGAACGCCGCGACCAGACCCACCAGGGCACACGCGGCCGCGATCAGGAAGATCCGTCCGGTCGCATCGCCGTACGACATCCGCACCAGCTCCGCCAGCTGCGGCGGCAGGTGATTGACATCCAGCAAGCTCGTGCTGTCGGAGCCACCCTCCTGCAGCTTCCGCGCCGCCTCCGCACCACCTGGGCCGGACAGCACCCCTTCGATGATCAGGTCCTTCACGCGCGTCGCGAGTACGGCGCCGAGTACGGCCACGCCCACCGCACCACCAAGGCTGCGGAAGAAGCTGACCGTCGCACTCGACGCGCCGATCTCGCGGACGTCCACGGTGTTCTGAACGGCGAGGACCAGGTTCTGCATCATCATGCCCATGCCGAGACCCATGGCCAGCATGCCGAGACCGACGTACCAGTACGGGCTGGTGTGGTCGATCGTCCCGAGCAGTGTCAGCCCGAGCACGAGCAGGATGCCGCCGGACACCAGGTACCGCTTCCACTTGCCGTAGCGGGTGATCATCTGTCCCGAGCCGACCGACCCGAGGAACGAGCCGAGCATCATCGGGATCGTCAGCAGACCGGCCTCGGTCGGGCTGTAGCCGCGGGCGATCTGGAAGTACTGCCCGAGGAACAGCGCGCTGCCGAACATCGCGACACCGACCGCCAGGCTGGCCACGATCGCCAGCGCGGTGGTCCGCTGCCGGACGACCTTCAGCGGGACCAGCGGCTCCGCGACCTTGGACTCGACCAGTACGGCGAGGATGCCGACGAGCACCGTGCCGCCGACGAACAGCGCCGACTGCCAGGAGATCCAGGCGAAGTCCTGACCGGCGAACGTGACCCAGAGCAGCGGCAGGCTCGCGGCGATGCTGATCAGGATCGCGCCGAAGTAGTCGATCCGGACCTCACGCTTGATCAGTGGGAGGTGCAGGTACTTCTGCAGAATCACCAGGCTGACCAGGGCGAGCGGGACGCACACGTAGAAGCACCAGCGCCAGCCGAGCCAGGAGGTGTCGACGATGACTCCGCCGATGAGCGGGCCGCTGACGGTCGCGACCGCCATCACCGCACCCATGTAGCCGGAGTACCGGCCGCGGCTGCGGGGTGGGATGGCCGCGCCGATGATGGCCTGCGCCAGCGCCATCAGGCCGCCCATCGCGAGGCCCTGCAGGACGCGGGCGCCGATCAGGAACGGCACGGTGTGGGACAGGCCGGCCAGCGCGGAGCCGACCACGAACAACGAGATCGCCAGCTGCACCAGCAGCTTCTTGCTCATCAGGTCGGCGAGCTTGCCCCAGATCGGGGTGGACACCGTGGTGGCCAGCAGGCTCGCGGTCAGCACCCAGGTGTACTGCGTCTGGGAGCCTTCGAGGTCGGCGATGATCGTCGGCAGGGCATTGCTGACGATGGTCGAGCTCAGCATCGCTGTGAACAGCGCGGCGAGCAGGCCGATCAGGATCTCGAGGATCTCGCGATGGGTGAGTTCCGGTGCGGCGGGCCCAGCGTTGGGCACTACCTGCTGCCGGGTCTCCGTGACAGTCATCAGTCTCCAGTCGAGTTGGTGCGCCTCACGACCTGGTTGACCTCCGTGATGGCCTGCGCGAGCCGCTGCATGGTCTCCGCAGCGGCGAGCAGCATGTCGTCGTCGAGGTCCGCCAGGGCGGCACGAAGATGCTGGGTGTAGGACGAGTAGAGGGCCTCCAGCTGAGCCCTTCCGCGGGGTGCCAGGCTGACCAGCCCGACCCGGGCATCGGCCGGGTCAGGCCGACGGCTCACCAGTCCGTCGGCCTCCAGGGCGGTCACTTGCCGGCTCACCACGGAGGCGTCGACGCCGAGCTTGGCGGCGATCTCACCGCCGCGCTGCTCGCCGCCCTTGAGGAGGACCTTGAGCACACTCGCGTCGGATCGTCGCAGCCCGCTGTCGGGCATCAGGTGCCGGTGCTCCACACAGCGCACCGCCCGGATCAGCGAACTGACTCCGTCGAGCAGCTCCTGGGCCGGCGCGTCCCGCTCCACCCCCGGGACGAGGGCTTCCTGAGCTAGTTGCATAACCCAACTATATACCCAATTAGTTGGTTTCTGCAACCATATGGCAGACCGGGGGGTTCCGTTTACGGAGAGTCAGTTATTGGTTGAAACCGAGCTATTTTGACGACTCTCCGTCTATCATCCTGCAAGGGGGCATTTGCTGCGGCGGTGCACCGAAGTCCAGGGGCGCGACTGAGGTGAGGCCATGAAGGCCACCAGGATCGATCAAGCACGGTTTGAACCGACTGTCTTCAGTGCCGTACGCCGGCACTGGATCATGGTCGTGGTCATCGCTGTGCTGACGTCCGGGGCCGCGATGGCGTACGCGTCGGCGCAGACCGAGCTCTACCGCGCGTACGGGACGGTCACGGTGCCGCAGAGCACGCTGGCCGAGGGCGAGGACCGCACCCAGTACTTCGATAGTCAGGTTCTGCTACTGCAATCCCAGGAGGTGGCCGATCGCGCGGCCACCATCGCCAACACGGCGCTGAACGACAACGTGCTGACCCAGGACGACTTCGCGGGCGACCACAAGTCGTTGGAGATCACCCCGCCGGAGCAGGCCACGCCGGGCAGCTTCGGCTCCAGCATCGTCGCCCTCACCTTCACCTGGCCGGACGCCAGGGTGGCCCGGGCCGGTGTCAACGCGGCGCTCCAGGCCTTCGACGACGCACGATCCGCTGCCACCGCCGCGCAAGGTGCCGCCGACGTCGCCGCGGTCGAGCGAGCCATCAACGACGCTCGGACAGCGGGCCAGCTGGCCGACCTGAAGAACCAGCGGACGAAGACCCTGGTCGACCTGGAGCTCGACCTGGCCACCCATCCGAGCGCCGTCTGGGCGGCCGAACCCCAGGTGCCGATCAACGGCAACGTGAAGCGATCCGGTGCCATCGGGCTGGTGGCCGGATTCGTCCTGGGCGCCGCGGTGGCGTACCTGCGGGCCGGCCGCAAGCGGTGCCTCGACGACCGGCTCGACCCGGTCGCGATCTACGACGCGCCTCTCATCGGGGACATCCCGTCGACCGGGAACCATGGGATCCGGACCGCCTTGTCGGCCGCCGCCCACCCGCTGCCGATGGCCGTCGATCCGCAGTCGCCGACCGCCGAGGCCTTCCGGTTCACCGCGGGGTCGGTCGAGCGGATGCGCGCTGCCCGCGACCACCGGCTGGCCGTGGTCTTCGTCTCGGCGGACAGCGGCACCGATCGGAGTACGGTCGTGGCGAACCTTGCGCTCGCAGTCGCCGAGAGCGGAACGCCGGTCCTGGCGGTGGACGCCGATGCCACCGGGAGCGCCCTCACCGACCTCCTCCTCCCGGGCAGCTCGGGGGCCGACGGTTTCGAGCAGGTCGTGGCCGGGTGCTGTCCGGTGTCGGAGTGCATCGAGCCGAGCCCGCTCAACGCCGATGTCACCGTCCTCCGGGCCGGCACCGTCCGGGTCCGGCGGACCAGTGGCACGGCGTACGCCGAGGCGGTGGAGAAGCTGATCGCCGAGGCCAAGGAGTCCTTCGAGCTCGTGCTGATCGACAGTCCCGCGGTGCTGAAAGCGGCGAACGCGGTCGAGTTGGTGCAGGACTCCGACGCGACCGTGATCGTCCTCGGCCCCGGCGAGCCGGTGCGGGACCACGTCACCGTGGTCGAGCGTCTCGAACACGTCGAGCCGGATGTGGCGGGTTACGTTTTCCGGCGGACCGGTCGTGGGCCGAAGTTCGTCCGCCGGATGCGGGAGCGGACCGCCCGCCGGATCGGCCAGGAGTCGGTGGAGGCCGGCGAACTCCTCGCCTTCCGGCCCGCCAGGAACCGTCGAACGTCGGCACGCCTACCGCAGGGCTGATGCGGGATGTCGTCCGCCGCCGGTAGCCGACGCGAGCGCGGCACGGTTCTGGGCGCTCTGCCGCCGCAGGCATCGGGCCGGCTCTGGGTCCTGTACGGCCGCGTGCTCGGGCCACTCCTGGGCGGCTACCTGCTGTTCGACCGGGCCTTCGCCTACCTCCATCTGCCCGGCAGTCCGTTGTTCGTCGGCGAGATGGTGCTGGGGGTCGGCGCGGCTGCCACGGTCATGGCCACCCGCTACCTCAAGATGCCGATCAGGGACGAGTCCATCCTCGCGCTGCTCGTGGCGTTCGCCGGCTGGGGACTGATCCGGACGATTCCCGGCGTCGGCACCTACCACCTGGATGCGGTGCGGGACGCCGCCCTCTGGTTCTACTGCCTGTTCGGGTTCTTCGTGACCGCGGTGCTGGCCAGATCACCGGAACTCATCGACCGGTGGATCACCCAACTGACGCGGTTGACTCCATGGCTGCTGCTGTGGCTGCCGTTCGCCGTCGTGCTCTATCCCCTGTCCGACAGCTTCCCGACGGTGCCGTTCTCGACGGTCTCGGTGCTGTCGCACAAATCTGGGAGCGCGGCCATCGCGGCGCTCCTCGTGCTCGGGTGCATGTGGCTCTTTCCCGGTACGCGCAGCGCACGCAGTCGGACGGGCTGGAGCGTGCTGGCTCTGGTGGTGGTCGCCCTCGCCGCCACCCAGAACCGGGGTGGCCTGATCGGCGTGATGGCCGGCGGCGCGGTCGGGCTGGCGTTCCTCCGCAACCGCGTGGGTCTTGCCGCCCGCGTCGTACTCGTGATGACCGTCGGTCTGGGAGTGGCTTCGCTGCTGTCGCTCAAGATTCCGCTCGGCGGACTGCAGGGCCGGGAGTTCTCGGCCACCCAGCTGATCGACAACGTCGTGAGCCTCGGCGGGAAGAACGAACCCGGCAACCTCGGCGGCACCGTCGAGGGGCGTCAGCAACTCTGGTCGCGGATCCTGGCCAAACAGATCAACGACGGCCACCTCGTCGACGGGTCCGGGTTCGGCCAGAACCTGGCCAGCGAGGTCGGCGTGCTCGACGCCGGCAAGGACACCTTGCGGAGCCCGCACAACTCGCACCTGCACATCCTGGCGAGGTTGGGGGTGGTCGGAATCTCGTTGTGGATCGCCTTGTGGGTGGGCTGGTATTGGCGCATGGTCGCCGGCTGCCGTCGGCTGGCGCGCGAAGGGCTGCACACCAGACGCCAGGTGGGTGTCCTCACGCTGATGGTGTGCACGGCTGTTCTGGTGTCCTGCTTCTTCGATCCCCAGTTGGAGGGGCCGCAGGTCGCGGCGCTGCTGTGGACCGCGTTCGGGATCGGGGTGACGGTGACGACGGTCCGGCCCTGGTTCGGTGGCGGGACGTCGTCGTGAGACCGGCACCGGGTCGGGGGCGCTGGATCGTGGCCGGCTGCGCGGTGGCGGGTTTGCTCGCACTGGCGTGGCCTTTCGACGCAGGCGGCGGATCGACCCCCGCCAGCCCGTCCGGCCTGGCCCGCGTCACCGGCTCTGTCGGTCCCACCGGCGCCGTTGGCCCGGTTCCGAGAGCCTGTGACGGCGTCGCAGTCAGTCCCGCGGAGGATCTTCACTCGGTCATCGCCGCGCATCCGGCGGGTACGACGTACTGCCTCTCCCACGGCACGTACCGGCTGGAACAACCCCTGGAGCCGAAGGAGGGTGACGCGTTCATCGGTGCTTCGGGGGCGGTCATCAGTGGGTCGAAAGTGCTGACCGGCTGGCGGCAGACCGGCGGCGTCTGGTCGGCCACGGGATTCCTGCCGCCGGCACCGGCCGACCACGGCGAGTGCATGGAACCCGTACCGACCTGCACGTACGCCGAGGACGTTTTCGTGGACAAGCAGCGGCTGACACGCGTCGACTCCGCGGCGGCCGTGACCGCCGGCACCGTCCACGCCGACTACCGCACGAACACGATCACGATCGGCGACGATCCGCGGCTCCATCTGGTCGAGCAGGCCGTCGCGCCCAGCCTCATCCGTGCGACCGTCGACCACGTCACCGTCGCCAACCTCGTGCTCGAGCAGGCCGCGAACGAGGCTCAGGTCGCCGCCGTCGAGTCCCGCCGGACGACGCCGTACGGGATGGGGTCGGGCTGGCAGATCCTGCACAACGAGGTGCGCCTCAACCACGGCGTCGGCCTCGGCCTGGCCGACGGAGCCGTCGTCCGCGCGAACTTCGTGCACCACCAGGGCCAGCTCGGTTTCGGTGCCTGGGGCAACGGATCGGTGGTGAGCGGCAATGAGATCTCGTTCAACGGGATGGCCGGCTACTCGCCGGACTGGGAGGCCGGCGGGAGCAAGAGCTGGCAGACCGGCCGGCACACGGTCACGCACAACTACGTCCACGACAACCACGGTCCCGGGCTGTGGACCGACGGCGGCAACATCCACACGGAGTACTCGGCCAACAGGATCACCGCGAACTGGGGAGCCGGCATCCAGCACGAGATGAGTTATGACGCCGTCATCCGGGACAACGAGATCTCCGGGAACGGCCTGCAGCACAAGGGCTGGGCCTGGGAGGCCGGTATCCAGATCCAGTCCTCGGGAGGGACGACGGGACTCATCGAGATTGCCGGGAACACCCTCGGCGACAACGCGAACGGGATCGCCCTGATCGAGAGCGGCGGCCGGGCCGACGAGAGGCCGGCGCCGTACGGGCCGCACGTCGTCCGGAACGTGTGGGTCCACGACAATCGCGTCACACTGGCCGACGGCCAGGTCAGCGGCGCCGTCCAGGACATCGGCGACACCGCCGTCTACACCCGGAACAACAACCGCTTCGAGAACAACACGTACGTCGTCCCGTCACTCGCCCAGCCGTACTTCGCCTGGAACGACAACGACCTGACCTGGTCCCAGTGGCGCGCCGCAGGCAACGACTACGGCGGCCGCGCCGTCAGCTGAGGTCGTCCTTCGGGCCGGCCGGCCCGAGGTCGTCAGCCGAGGTCGTCGTTCAGGCGGGCGAGGAGGCGGCCGAGGTCGGCCAGGTCGGTGGGGTTCCAGCGGTCGAGGATGGCGCGGAACTCGGTCTGGCGCTGGGCGCGCATCGCGCCGAAGCTCTCGGCGCCGGTCGCGGTGAGGCGGAGCAGGCGGGCGCGGCCGTCGTCGGGGTCTCCGACGCGTTCGATCAGGCCGAGGCTTTCGAGCTGGGTGATCCCGCGACTGACCGTGGACTTGTCCAGGCCGAGCGCCTGGGCCACGTCCGACGCGCGGACGCCGGCCCCGCCGCTCGGCGTACCGAGCTCGATCTGGGAGATCAGCGCGTAGCCGGCCGCGTCGATGTCCGGGTGGACCCGGCGGGCCAGCCGCAGCGACGCCGAGCGGGACCGCCGGAACAGCGCCGACAGTTCCTGCTCGATGTCGGCGACCAGCTGCTCGCTCTGCTCGGGCCGGTCGGTCACCGGCGAGCTCACCTGACCACGATCCCGGCGTCGCGCAACGCCTTCTTGACGTCGGCGATGCGGAAGTCACCGAAGTGGAACACGCTGGCCGCGAGCACCGCGTCCGCGCCGGCCTCGACGGCGGGCGGGAAGTGCTCCGGCGCCCCCGCTCCCCCGCTGGCGATCAGTGGTACGTCGACCACCGCCCGCACCGCCTTGATCAGCTCGAGGTCGAACCCCTGCTTGGTCCCGTCGGCGTCCATCGAGTTGAGCAGGATCTCCCCCGCACCCAGCTCACAGCCGCGCTGGGCCCACTCGATCGCGTCCAGCCCGGCCGACTTCCGGCCGCCGTGCGTGGTCACCTCGAACCCACTCGGCTGATCCGCGGCCCGCCGTACGTCGAGGGACAGCACGAGCACCTGGTTGCCGAAGCGGTGGGCGATCTCGCGGATCACCTCCGGACGGGCGATCGCACCGGTGTTGATGCCGACCTTGTCCGCCCCGGCACGCAGCAGCCGGTCCACGTCCGTCACCTCGCGGACCCCGCCGCCCACGGTGAGCGGGATGAACACCTGCTCGGCGGTCCGCCCGACCACGTCGTACGTCGTCTCTCGCGAACCGGACGACGCGGTGATGTCGAGGAAGGTGAGCTCGTCGGCGCCCTCCGCGTCGTACACCTGGGCCATCTCGACCGGGTCGCCGGCGTCCCGCAGTCCGGTGAAGTTCACGCCCTTGACCACCCGCCCGGCGTCGACGTCCAGGCAGGGGATCACACGCACGGCAAGGGTCACGCGGAAAGGGTACCGACTCGGACCCCGCGATCCGGCACTCTTGAGAAATCTAGTTGCATTGCAACTAGATGCCCTGCAACTATCGCGTTCATGAAAACCACTCTGCTTGCCGCACTCGCGCTGGCCGCCTCCTCCGTCCTGCCGGCCTCGGCCGCGACGCACGACGGCTGGTCTGCCGCCTGGGCGACCGCGATGCAACGACCCACCGCCAACACTGCGAACTGGTCCACCACGGGCTTCGAACACCAGACGATCCGGCAGACGATCCGGCTCAGCACCGGCGGTCGCTCGCTGCGGATCCGGCTCTCCAACGAGTACGGCACCAAGCCGCTCCACCTCACCGGCGTGACCGTGGGCGAACGACACCTCACCGCGCCCTTCCACGGCTCGCCGCGCACCACCATCGCCCCCGGCCGGACGATCACCTCGGATCCGGTCAAGATCCCGACCGTCGCCGGCGAACAACTCACCATCTCCTTGTACGTCGAGGGCTCCACCGGGCCGGCCACCTTCCACGAGGACGGGCTGACGACGACGTACGCGACACCTGGAGGCCACCTGCACGACGACGTGGTCGGAGGCGAGACCAGCCACTCGGTCTACTACCTCACCGGCGTCGACGTGACCGGTGCGACGGGCACGGTCGTGACGTTCGGCGACTCGATCACCAACGGGCACAACTCGACGGTCGGTGCCGATCGCCGGTACTCGGATGCCCTCGCCGAGCGGCTGCGGTCGCGCCGGCTCGGGGTGGCCAACGTCGGCATCAGCGGGAATCTGCTGCTCCACGAACTGCCGTGCTTCGGTGCGCAGGGAACGTCCCGGTTCGAAAGCGACGCGCTCGGCCAGCCGGGTGTCCGCACAGTCGTCGTCGAGGAAGGCGAGAACGACATCTGGGACAGCGAGTTCAACTTCGGCTGTGGCAGTACGCCGAGGGTCACCGCGGACCAGATCGTGGCCGGCTACCGCAGCATGATCAGGTCCGCGCACGCACACGGTGTCCGGATCGTCGGGGCGACGATCACGCCGTTCAAGGCCGACTACATGCAACCGGCCGACTTCGCGCGGGCGGAGGCGATCCGCGACCAGGTCAACACCTGGATCCGCACGTCAGGTCAGTACGACGCGGTCGCCGACTTCGCGCGGGCCGTCGGGGATCCCGCGGACGAGCAGCGGCTCAACCCGGCGTACGACTCGGGCGACCACCTGCACCCGAACGACGCGGGATACCAGGCACTGGCTGTGGTTGCGTCCGAAGCAATCTCCGGACGCAACCAGCGGTGACTACTTCCAGGCCTTGCGCCTGCTACCGGCAGGCTTGATCGGGGCGGTCGATGCCCACACCCGGCGCCAGCGCGCGGCGTCGGGACCGGACTGGGACGGGGACGCGCCGATCGCCACGCGGCGGCGCGCCTCGTACCAGGTGGTCGACTCCTCGTCGAGGAGCGCCGACACCGCGGCGGAGATGCGGGGCGCGAAGTCGCGGGCGCTCTCCCCCTCGGCCGGTCGCAGCGGGTCGCCGTACCGGACCGCGACCGTCGGGCGACCGGGCACCGGCCAGCCGCGGCCGCGCGGCATCGCGGCGAACGAGCCCTTGATACCGACCGGGATGACCGGGACACCGTGCTCGACGGCCAGGTACGCCGCACCCATCCGGAACCGCTCCATCCAGCCGTCCGGCGAGCGCGTCCCCTCCGGGAACACGACCACGTTCCAGCCGTCCGCGAGCAGATCACCCGGCGTCGAACTGAGCTTGCCGCCGCGGCGCTCGATCGGGAACGTGTTGAACACGATCGCCGACGCGGTCGCCCGCCACCAGGTGTCGAAGAAGTAGTCCGCCGCCGCGGCGACCGCGGTCTTGCGCCGCATCTCGTCCGGCAGCGTGCACAGCAGCAACGGCGTGTCCAGGTGCGACGAGTGGTTCGCCACGATCAGCGCCGGACCGTGCAGCTTGAGCAGCGAGTCCAGACCGCTCACCTGCGGGTTCACCTCGAACCGCAGTACCGAGTTGAGCGCGCCCTTCTGCAGCACCTCACGGACCGCGATCGCGGCCGGCGTACGAGCCCACTTCGTCGGGAAGACCGAGGTCTCCTTCGGGATCACGTACGGCTCGGCCGACCGCGGCACCTGCGGCCGCCGGCCCCACCGCCACCCACGCGCGACCTGCTTGACGTCACGCGCGGTGTCGCGGCTGAACTTGACGAGGCTGGTACCCATCAGCGCACGTCCGCGAGCAGGTGCGGCGGGTTGTGCAGGTAGGTGATCGACGGCGACCGGCCGACCGAGTGACTGACCATCTCCAGCGCGTCCTGCAGCGTCGACGCGGACCGGAAGCCCATCCGCTCGACCGTCTTGCGGTTCGCGCCGACCCAGACGATGTCGCCGCAGTGGTCCAGGGCGTGGGAGATCCAGTACCACATGTAGAACGGGTGCACGCCGTGGTAGGCGTACGACGTCCGGTACAGGTGGATGTACCACGGGTCCTCGGCGTACTGCTTCTCGAACTTCGCCTCGATCGTGGCCGGATCGGTGCTCTCGGAGAGCACCTCCTCGAAGAAGTCGACGTACGACGGGTGGTGCAGCTGGCTGAACTCGTCCGGCACCGGGTGGTAGAGGATCACCGCACCGTCCTTGCGGACCACGGGGTTGCCCCGGTACGAGTTGAAGTAGTAGCCGAGCCCCATGCAGGCGGCCAGGATCGGGTTCATCACCGAGTTCACGTTGTACGGGCCGACGAACGGCACGCCCATGATCGCGACGTCGGACTGGCCCTGCACCTCGACCAGGTGCTGGCGGTGCACGTTCTCGATCGTCTTCTCGTGCACCGGCTCGATCGACCCCGCGTGGATCCCGGTCAGCCCGTAGTTCGACCGGACGTCGGTGAAGATCTTGTGCCGCAGCTTGCCCGGCGCCGCCGCGAGCGCCCGCTTGGTGCCGAGCATCGAGGCCTGGTCCTTGATCGACCACTCCCACTCGCGCTTCTGCAGGAACTCCAGCGCGCCGCCGAAGATGTCGTTGTTCAGCGTGGTCTCGATCTGGAAGACCTTGACGTGCTCGGTCAGCACCGCGCCCATCCGCCAGGCCGAGTGGTGCATCCTCGAGGCCTTGTGGTCCATGAAGGACCGCGAGTGGATCATCGTGTGGCTGTTGTGGTGGTGCTTCAGCGACTTGTACGACGCCAGCCCGATCGACGTCGACTTGTGGCCGCCGTCCATCGCCACCAGGTTCACGTTCACGTAGACCAGCAGGTCGGACTCGGCCGCCCGCTTGGAGATCTCGACGTCCTCGCCGTGCTTGGTCTGGCCCAGGTGGGTCAGGTTCGCGGCGTCCTCGGCGTCGAAGTTGTAGAGCTTGCCGTCGGGGAAGAACGACCGGAAGACCCGCTCGCCGACGATGTCGCGCAACTCGTTCGGGGTCAGCCGGCGGTGCAGCGCGTTCGCCGAGATCAGCTCGACGTCGTCGACACCGGCGTCGGCGGCCATCGTCAGGACGGCCTCGATGACCCGCTGGCGGATGTCCGGCTTCTTCATCGGCGGCAGCGGCAGCGAGATGTCGTCGAACGCGATCGTCAGCCGCATCCCGGGCCGCAGCAGCTCCGGCAGCGGCTCGGAGTCGATCGGGTTCAGCAGCGCGTTCTGGATCGACTCCTCGACGTCCCGGACCGGCGGCAGCGCCTCCGGCGGGTACACCACCCGGGTACCGAGCGGGAACCGCTCCAGCAGGAAGCCCTCACCGTTGTGCACCAGCAGCGGCGGTGTCCGGTCGTCCACCTCAAGCACAAAACCTGGCCGAGACATGTCAGAAACCCTCTCGTCGTACGTACTGCGCCTGTGTCACGGCCCTCATGAGGCCCTCACATCGAAAGCAACCTTGACCGTGCCCAGTCGGCCGGCCGAATGCGCGTGGTCGATCGCCTCACGCCAGCGGTACAGCGGGTACTTCGCCCCGACGATCCCGTCGAGCGGGGCCTTGGCGGCCAGCTCCAGCGCGGTCTCGAACGCGGGTTGTTCGTTCGGCTCCTGCCGCGCGGAGGCGTAGGTGCCGGTCAGCTCCAGCTCCCGGAACCAGATCGGCGACAGGTCGGCGCCGCTGGCCGGCATCCCGGACAGGACGACCCGGCCGCCGGCCTTGGTCACCCGGAGCACGGTGTCGATCGAGTCCTTGCTGCCGACCGCGTCGAGGGCGATGTCGACACCGCCGAGCAGGAACTCCTTCGCGCCGAGCTCGGGCTTGAGCCGGAACGCGCCCGTCGACCGGCGAACGCCGCGGAACACCTCGTCGGGCGCGACGACGTCGCTGGCACCGAACGCCCGGGCGAGCTCGCGCTGCCTGGCGTGCTTCGCGACCACGGTGATCCGGCCCGCCTGGGTCAGCTCACGCAGGGCGAGCGTCGCGAACAGGCCGACCGCACCAGCACCGCTGACGAGGACCGACTGGCCCGGCTGGACCTTGGCTCGCAACGCGGCGTGCACAGCACCGGCCAGCGGCTCCACGAGCACAGCGCGCTCGTCGGCCAGCCCGTCCGGCACGGCGTACAGCTGGCTGCGGTGCGCGACCATCAGCTTGCCCCAGCCACCACCGGTGTCGCTGCAGAAGCCGGTCTGCAGACCGGGCGTCACGTGGCCCACCGTGATCCGGTCGCAGCGGTTGGTGGAGCCGGACGAGCAGTTCTCGCACGGCTCGACGCCACGGGCAGCGCAGGTCAGTACCGAGTCCATCACCACACGGGTGCCCTTGGGCAGGTCCTCGCAGTCGTCGAGCAACTCGCCGACGATCTCGTGGCCCGGGACGAAAGGCATCGAGACGAGCGCGGAGAAGTACATCTTGGTACTGCCGGTCACCATGCCGAGGTCGGAACCGCAGATACCGGACAGGATCGGACGGATCCGCGCCCAACCCTCCCGCTCCGCCTTCGGCTCGTCGATGGTGACGAGGCGCAGCGGCGCGGCCGGACCGGTCAGGATGCCGGGGATGCGGCCGCCGACCGCCTTGGCCGCCAGCAACTTGGCCGGCGACCGGTACATCTCGAGCGCGAGCATCATCGGGCCACACCTCCGGAGAAACGCTGCACCCCAGGGAGCTCCAGTCGGGACGAAGTGGACGGGGTCTTCCAGTCGACGATCTGCCAGCGCGCGGCCCGGGCGGCCCGGAACAGCGACACGTCCGGCGAGACGGCGACCGGATTGCCGACGGTCATCAGCATCGGCAGGTCCGAGTGGCTGTCGGCGTAGGCGTAGGACTTCGACAGGTCGATGTTCGTACCGCGGGCACGGTGCTTGATCCACGCCGCCCGGGACTCACCGACCAGCGGTGGCCCGGACAGGAAGCCGGTGCAGCGGCCACGGTCGTCCACGGCCAGTTCGGCCGCGACGATCTCGTCGAACAGCGGCTCGAGCGGCCGGGTCAGCGGCCGGATCGCGCCGGTGATCAGGATCGTCTTGTGCCCGGCCGCGCGGTGCTCGCGGATCCGTCGGACAGCGGCGCCGCTCAAGCGTTCGAGCACGTGCTCGGCGAGGACCTCGTCGACGATCTGGTTCAGCTGCTCCAGGTCGGCGCCTTCGTAGCGGCGGTAGATCGTCCGCAGGAACGTGCCCCGGTCCTTGCGCTCGGCCGAGATCAGCTTCGGCAGCCGGCGCAGCATCTGGCCGATCTCCCCGACCCGCTGGTGACTGTCCAGCTCGGGCAGCCGCATCCACAGGTAGGTCTCGATCACGTTCGACGACAGCAGCGTGCCGTCCATGTCGAACGCGGCGATGATCTCCGCATCCTGCGACGGCTCCACCTTCTTGAGAACACCGGCCGACTCGGCCAGCGCCTTGTTCCGCTTCTTCCGTACGACGTCCAGCCGGCGAAGCGAGTCGGTGACACTCGGGCAGTGCACTTCCTGCAGGTAGTGCTGCCAGTCCACGATCGACGTGTCGCACCAGAACTTCTCCTGGTCGTCACCCTCGAGCGCGTTGTGCAGCGCGAGGACGTTGTCGTCGATGAACTGCAGCTCCGCCTGGGCGTACTCGGAGTACAGATCCATGTAGCGCCGGAGGAAGTCGAGCCGGCGCTTCTGGACGTCCAGCTCGCGGGCGTACTTCCGGGTCCGCTCGCTGCGCGGAACGCGGGTGATCACGGCGTCGGCCAGCTTGTGCGCGCGTTCGCCGTACCGGAGCATGCTCTCGACCGAGTCGCCGCCGGGGAACTTCCACACCGGCAGCCGGACCGCTCCGCGCTCGCCCAGGTCGAACGGGTGCTTGGAGAAGTACGCGCGGACTCCGGCGTACAACTGCTCGAAGGTCAGCGGGTTCCGGGCGCCGGAGCTGACGTGGTAGTACTCCGGCTTCGAGAGCTCCGGCTCGGTCGCCATCACGGCGCAGATCGCACCGACGACGTGGTCGACCGGGATGATCTCGACCACGGAGTCCGGGCTGGCCGGGAACTCGGGCAGCTCACCGCGGCCGTAGGCCAGGATCAGCGGCTCGGCCATCTTGAAGCCCTCGATCCAGCCCGGGTGCGGGCTCTGCACCGCGGACTCGATGATGGCCGGCCGGACGATCGACGTCGGCAGGGTCTTGGCGAACTCCTCGACCACGCGCTCGCCGAGCGCCTTGGTGAAGGTGTAGCAGTCGGTCCAGCCGAGGCTGCGGGCCCGCTCGGTGCCGGTCTCGACCAGCTTCTTCGCGACCCACTCGGTCCGGCGGCGCTCTGTGTCGGCCGCCGCGGTCAGGTGACCGGCACGGCGGTGCAGCTTCTCGGCGTCCTTGCGGAACTTGGCCAGCATCGGCGCGGACCGGGACTGCTCCTCGATCCGGGCCTTCATCGCCATTCCGGCCTCGGCCTCGGTCCGCCAGTCGACAGTGTGCTCGACCGGCGCCTCCGGGATCGCGCCCCGGCGACGGCCGGCCGTGTAGGCGGTGCTGATGTGGACGTAATGAATACGACGCCCGGTCCCTGCGCGGCTTTCATCGATCCGCTCGAGCAGACTCTTGGTGCCGAGCACGTTGGTCGTGAACGCCTCGTGGATCGGCGGGTCGAAGCTGACGTCGCCGGCGCAGTGCACCACGATGTCGAGATCCTTCGGCAGCGCCGGTACGTCGGCCAGATCACCGTCGATCACCTGGATCCGGGCCGCCGACAGCGCCTCGGCATCGGCGTACTCGGTGCCCTCGCCGTAGAACGGCTTGAAGATGTCCTTCTTCAGCAGCTGCGCCATCCGGTCGGTGCCGGTCAGCGAGCCCTTCGGACGGATGATCGCGACCACGGTCGTGCCGGGCAGGTCACCGATGATCCGGTGCAGCAGCGCTTCACCGACGAATCCGGTGACGCCGGTGACCAGGACCTTCTTGTCCTTGAGCTTGTCGGCCAGACTCACTTGTCGCCTCCACGCGTGAGTTCGAGTGCCTCGGTCAGGGTGAATGCCCCGGCGTACAGGGCCTTCCCCACGATGACGCCCTCCACGCCGTCGGAGACCAGGGTGCTGAGCGCCTTGAGGTCGTCCAGGCTGGAGACGCCGCCGGAAGCGATGATGGGCTTGTCGGTGCGCGCGCAGAGATCGCGGTACAGGTCCAGGTTCGGGCCCTGCAGCATGCCGTCCTTGGTGACGTCGGTGACCACGTACCGCTCGCAGCCGGCCGCTTCCAGCCGCTCGAGCACCTCGTACAGGTCGCCGCCTTCCTTGGTCCATCCCCGGGCCGCCAGGGTCCGGCCGCGGACGTCGAGCCCGATCGCGATCCGGTCGCCGTACTGCTGGATGATCCGGTCGCACCACTCGGGGTCCTCGAGCGCCGCGGTGCCGATGTTGACCCGGCGCGCGCCGGTCGCCAGCGCCGCTGCCAGGGAGTCGTCGTCGCGGATGCCGCCGGACAGCTCGACCTGGACGTCGAGCTTGCCGGTCACCTCGGCGAGCAGTTCCCGATTGCTGCCGCGGCCGAACGCCGCGTCCAGGTCGACCAGGTGGATCCAGTCCGCGCCGGCCTCCTGCCAGGCCATCGCGGCCGTCAGCGGATCGCCGTACGACGTCTCGCTTCCGGCCTCGCCCTGCACCAGCCGGACCGCCTGACCGTCCGCCACATCGACGGCAGGCAGCAGCACCAGGTTCTCTGACATGGCCCACACCCTAGAGGGCGTTCGGGAAGGATCCGTAACCCGGACGCCCGCTGAGTCGTTGAGATCCAATCTGTCTCAGCAATACCAGTCTAGTCGGTGGTCTCATCGATTTAAGGTGGCCCCGTGACCACCTTGGAGGAACTCGAGACAGATCCGCATGCGGCCCTCGCCGCGCTCCGGCCGATCGGCTGGGTGGATGCGCTCGGTGGTTGGGTGGTGGCTTCGCGGGCTCTGGTGATGGCGGTGCTGCGGGATCCGGAGACGTTTACCGTCGACGATCCGCGGTTTTCCACGGCGCAGGTCGTCGGGCCCTCGATGCTCTCGCTGGACGGTGCCGCGCATACCGCGCACCGCGACCCGTTCGAGGCGCCGTTCGGACTGGCTGAGACGCGGCGCCGGTTCACCGGGCTGGTGGAGCAGACCGTCGAGGAGTTGATGGGCGCCATCCGCGACGATGGGTCGGCTGACCTTCGGACGACGCTGGCTGGGCCGCTGTCCGTTGCGGTCGTCGCCCTCTCGCTGGGGTTGCCGCCGGCCTCGGCCTCGACGGTGCTGGCCTGGTACACCGCGATCTCCGACTCGGTGTCGGGAGTCTCGGCCGGACGGCCGGTCACCGCCGAAGGAGCAGCCGCCTTCGCGGAACTGCACAAACACGTTGCCTCGGGCATCGATTCGCCGGACGCGCTGATCGCCGCGGCGGCGCAGGCCGGGCTCGGCGTCGATGAGGTGGTCGCGAACGCGGCGGTGCTGATGTTCGGCGGGATCGAGACGACCGAGGGGATGATCACCAACGCGCTCTGGCACCTGCTGAATCATCCGGACCAGCTCGACGCGGTGCTCGCCGACCGTTCGTTACTGCCGAATGCGATCGAAGAGTCGCTCCGCCTGGAGCCGGCCGCCGCCGTGGTCGACCGCTACGCCACCCGCGATGTCGAGTTGGCCGGAGCGTCGATCCGCCGCGGCGACTTCGTCACCGTGTCGCTGGCCGGCGCGGGCCGTGATCCCGAGGTCTTCGAGTCGCCCGACGACTTCGACGTACGCCGGTCCAACGCCCGGCGCCACCTCGCCTTCGCCAGCGGACCGCATATCTGCCTCGGCATGCACCTCACCCGGCTGGAGACGCTGACCGCCGTCGACGCCGTACTGCGGCTGCCGGGCCTGCGACTCGCGCCGGGCTCTCCCCCACCGCGCGGTCTCGTCTTTCGCAAGCCCTCTGCCCTCAACGTCCTTTGGGACGCGTGAACTGTTGCATCGCGGCCGCCCAGAGGCGGACCGGGAGCAGGCGGGCGAGCTTCATCAGGACCGCCATCGGCAGCGGGAAGACGATCTCGGCCCGGCCCTGCTCCAGTCCGTCGCAGATCGACCGGGCGGCCTGGTCCGCCTCGATCATGAACGGCATCGGGAACGAGTTCGCCTCCGTCAGCTCGGTCCGGACGAATCCGGGACAAACGGTGATCACGTCGACACCCCTCCGGCCGACTGCGATCCGCAACGCCTCCAGCAGATTGATCTGCGCGGCCTTCGTGGCGCCGTACGCCTCGGCGCCGGCCAGACCCCGATAGCCGGCGACGGACGCCAGCCCGACGATCCCGCCCTGGCCCCGCTCGAGCATCGGTGGCAGCACCGCGCCGAGGACGTTGTTCAGGCCGAGCAGATTGACCTCGATCTGCCGGGCGAACCGATCCCGGTCCCAGGCGGTGGCATCCAGCTGCTCCCACGCACCCGCGCTGAACACGACCAGGTCCGGCCCGCTGATCTCGTCGGCGACTCGCCGGGAGGCCTCGTCCACCGCGTCCCGATCGGTCACATCCAGCGGTACGGCGGACATCCGGTCGCCGGCCACTTCCTCGAGTCGATCAGCTCTCCGTGCCGAGATCGCCACCCGCGCACCCCGCGTGACGAGCTCGTCGGCCAGGGCGGCGCCGATCCCGCTGGACGCGCCGACCACCCAGACGGCCTTACCTGCGAGGGCGCTCATTCCGGCCCCCTCGTGAGCTGCAGTTGACCGACATCGAGGTAACCCGACGCGAAGCCGGCCTCGCTGTAGGCCAGGTAGAGCTCCCACATCCGGCGGAAGGTCTCGTCGAAGCCGAGCGGCCGGATCCGCGGCCACTGCTCGTCGAAGCGCTGCCTCCAGCGGCGCAGCGTCTCCGCGTAGTGCGGGCCGAAGCGATCATCGGCGACGATCCGGAGCCGGGTGTTCGCCGCGAGGCTTTCCTCGATCGCTTGCCGGGACGGGATCAGTCCGCCCGGGAAGATGTACTTCTGGATCCAGCTGAACGAGTTCCTGGTCGCCAGCAGGCGGTCGTGGTCCATCAGGATCGCCTGCACCGCGATCCTGCCGCCGGGAGCCAACAGGCGGTCGAGCGTGGAGAAGTACTCCGGCCAGTACTCCTCCCCCACGGCCTCGATCATCTCCACGCTGACGATCGCGTCGTACTCGCCTCGTACGGAGCGGTAGTCCTGCAGCCGCAGGTCGACGCGGTCGTCGAGGTCGGCCTCAGCCACCCAGCTTTTTGCGAACCCGAGTTGTTCGTGCGACAAGGTGACGCCGGTGACCTGTGCGCCGCGGCGGGCGGCGGCGATCGCGAGCGCGCCCCAGCCGGTGCCGATCTCGAGCAGGCGGGTGCCCTCGGTCACGCCGGCCAGGTCGAGGATCCGGTCGATCTTGCGACGCTGCGCTTCCTCGAGACTCTGCCCGGCGTACGGCGGTGCACCGTCGAACAGCGCACTGCTGTAGCTCATCGTCGGATCGAGGAAGCGGGCGAAGAGGTCATTGCTCAGGTCGTAGTGTGCGCTGACATTGGCCCGTGCGCCGGACACCGTGTTGCGCAGCCGCCGCGGAATCCGCTGGTCCACCACGCCACGCAACCGGGTCAGCGGGCGCGGCAGCAAGGTGGGGAGCCGGGCCGCGAACGGCGTCAGCAACTCGCCGAGATCGGTGCCCTCGGCAACAGTCCAGTCTCCGGCCATGTAGGCCTCGCCCAGGCCCATTTTCGGATTGCGGCCGAGGTGGTCGAAGAAGGACGCCGGCCGGACGATCCGCACAGCTGGATCGTCCGGGCCGCCGACTCCCCGGACCTCGCCGTCCGGATACAGCACCCGGACCGGCAGACCTGCGACGGCGCGGTCGACCAGGGCCCGGGTGAGCCAGGCCCGAGGACGTAACGGGCCTGGCAGATCGTGAACGCGCGCGGTGGTGATCGAGGTCATCGGACGCCTTCCGGTGGGTGGTGGACTGGTCGGGACACCACCGGCAGCCGGCGCAGCCACAGCCAGATCCCGTGCGCGCGGATCAGGATCGAGACGCGCTGCGGCATCGCCGGCCGTGTGAGTACCGTTCGAGCCACCGAGCCGGCTGTCGCGGAGCGGATCCGGCCACCGAAGCCGGCCTCGAAGACCGGTTGGCCTTGGCGCTTCAGCGTGATGGAGATCGTGAGGCGGTCTGGTGCGACGACGAACTTGAAGTCGTAGCGGCCGGAGACATCGTTGAACGGCGATACGTAGAACTCCTTGCCGACTTCCGCCGTACCGTCTGCCTCGGGCTGGAGGAGGTAGGCGTGGCGCTCGCCGTAGGTGTTGTGCACCTCGGCGACCACGCACCGCAGCGAGCCATCGGCGGCGAAGCACCAGAACACGGTGAGCGGGTCGAACACGTAGCCGAGGAACCTGGCGTTCGCGAGCATCACGACCCGGTCGGCGGATCCGAGGGCGATGCCCTGATGAGCCAGGTAGCGCTTGACAGCGGCTTTGATCCCGGCCGGCTCGATGGCGCCCAGGTGGTCGCTCGCGTCGAACTTGGCGAGCGGTCGTAACCAGGGCGGGAGTTGCGGCAGATCGTCAAGATCGACGAGCCACTGATAGGTACGGTGCCGGAACGCGTGCCGGACGGGGATCCGGCGCCGGTGCCAGACCTGTCCGACGACGAGCGCGGGCGTCGTCGGCAGGCCGCTCAATGTCATCACTTGATCGTCACCACGTGGCTCCGAAGGCGGCCGCGGCTGCGACGCCCGCGCGGCAGCCGTCCTCGTGGAAACCCCAGCCGTGATACGCCCCGGCGAAGGCGGTGCGGTCGGTGTTCAAGGCCGCGAGCCTTGTTTGGGCGGCGACCGCAGCGGCGTCGTACACCGGGTGGCGGTAGTCCATCACCGCGAGGATCGCTGCCGGATCGATCCGCTCGCGGGCGTTCAGCGTGACCAGGAACTGGGTGTCGCTGTCGAGGCCGTGCAGCCGGTTCATCCAGTAGCTCACGACTGCCGGTCGATCGTCGCCGGTCGGCTCGGAGGTCAGGAAGTTCCACGATGCTCGGGCACGGGGCGTCCGCGGCAGCAACGACGCGTCGGTGTGCAGCACTGTCTCGTTGCGCGCGTACTGAAAGGCGGACAGCACCTCCTTCTCCGCTGGATCCGCGTCGTCCAGCAAGTCGAGCGCGGTGTCGGCGTGGGTGGCGATGACTGCCCGATCGAAGGAGGCCGTGTCGCCGGCGGCGTCTGTCACGCGTACGTCGTCGACTCCGCGAGTGATCCCGCGGATCGGCCGGCCCGTCCGGATGTGGTCGAGGCGGTCGGCGATGGCTGCGACGTACTTCTGGGAGCCGCCGACGACCGTGAACCAGCGCGGCGAGTCCCGGAACGACAACATGCCGTGCCGCTCGAGGAAGCTGAACAGATAGCGGGCCGGGTACTGCAGTGAGGACTGCGATCCGGTGGACCAGACACAGGACACGAGCGGTACGGCGTACAACCGCTGGAACTCCTGCGTGAAGCCCTCGTCGTCCAGGAACTCGCCGAGGCTGGTCAGGTCTGCGTCATCGGTCGCGGCCAGGAACGCTGTCGCACGACGGTGGAAGCGGGCGATCTGGCCGAGGACGCTCAGGAACCGCGGGTCGGCGATCCGGCGACGCTGGGCGAAGACGCCGGCCGCACCGCGACCTCCGGCGTACTCGATGCCGGTAGCTCGATCGCTGATGCTCATGCTCATCTCGGTCGGCCGGGTCGCGATGCCGAGCTCGCCGAACAGCCTGCGGAGCAAGGGGTAGGTGCGGTCGTTGTGAACGATGAAGCCGGTGTCGATCGGCACTGCAACCCCGGCTGCGTCGCTGACCACCTGGGTGTGCGCGTGGCCGCCGAGCCTGGGCTCTGCCTCGAACAAGGTGACCGCGTGCGACCGCGACAACAGGTACGCCGCGGTGAGGCCGGCCACCCCAGCCCCGACAACCGCAACCGTCGGCCGGTGGTTGGCGTGGGCCATCGGCAGGCCCGCGCGGCCGCGAGTATCGAGGTGGGTCATCGGCGGGCCCGGGTGGCTGCGAGGGAGGAAGCGCAGAGCAGGCCCCAGCCGGCAGCGATGCCGGCGACCTTGGCTCGGGTTCGTGGTGGTCCGGCGAGGCCGAAGCCGGCCATGTCGCTGAGGTCGCAGGCGACCCGGGCGACGATCGCGGCCTGCAGCGGGGCGCCCGCCGGCGCGACGACCATCGCCGTACCGGACAGCAGATCCCGGACCCCGATCACCGTGCCGAGCACCCGCCCGGACCGGCAGTCCGGCAGCTCGTCCGTCAGCCCCGCGGCCCGGACGAGCGACTCCGGGCGGGCCGCGGTGTAGGCGCCGTACCCGAGCGTGAGCAGGCCGAGGAGACGCGGCAGGAGCTGAACTCTCATCGGTGGATCCCTCCACGGCTTGTCTAAGGTTTGTCTAGGAACCCTAGCAGGTCTGTCTAATATTCGTCTAAGGAATGTAGAGTGTCCGCATGGATTCGGTCCCGGGGCTGCTCCGGATCGGTGAGCTGAGCCGCCGGGTCGGCGTCAGCGACCACGTGCTGCGGGCGTGGGAGAACCGGTACGGACTGCTGTCCCCGGTCCGGTCGGCCGGCGGCTTCCGGCTGTACTCCGGGAACGACGAGCGCCGCGTACGGCGAATGCAGGCAGAGCTGGCCAAAGGCCTCTCAGCAGCCCAGGCCGCACGCGTAGCCCTCGCCGAGGACTTGTCGATCGCCCCTCTCGACCTGCCGGACACGCGTGCGGTGCCAGGCGGATCGGCGTACTCGGGTCCTGGACCTGGTGATGCGGCAGCGTTTGGGGCGGCGCTCGATGCGATGGACGAGCCGGGCGCGCAGGGTGCGCTGGATCAGCTGCTGAACGAGTTCACCGTCGAGACCGTGCTGCGCGATGTCGTGATCCCGTACCTGCACGATCTGGGCGAACGCGTCGCGCAGGGTGTCGTCGGGGTCGGCCAGGAGCATTTCGCGAGCCACGTGATCCGCGGGCGCCTCGCCGGGCTGGCCCGCGGCTGGGGCGGTGGGCGCGGACCGCTGGCGATCATCGCGTGCCCGCCGGATGAGCTCCACGACCTGGCGCCGATGGCGTTCGGCATCGTGCTCGCCCGCAACGGCTGGCGGATCGGCTACCTCGGCGCCAACACCCCGATCGCCGATCTGATCCGGATCGCCGCGGACACCGGACCCCAACTGGTGGTCATCGCCGCCACCGTCCCGGAACGCCTGACCCCGATCGTCGACGAACTCCGCGAACTCGCGTCCACCGCGCCACTCGCCCTGGCCGGGGCAGGCGCGAGCCAAGCGATCGCCGACGAGGTCGGAGCCCGTCTACTCTCCGGCGATCCGGTCACCGAAGCCCTGCGCGTAACCCTGTAGCTGTCAGCTCGGGCGGGTCATTACCAGCATTGCGGCGGAGTAGACGGGCATCACGCGGTCCGGATCGCGGGCTACATCGGCGGCGAAGCGCTCGAAGCCGGACTCGATCTCGTCCGCCGGCAGGTACTCGAACGTCGACAGCGCGCGCAGGCTGAGCCGCTCGTAGCTCTCGCGCAGCGTCCGCGAGGTTTCCGTGGTCACGTGGACAACGTCCTCGGCCGGCTCGAGCCCCGCCTCACGGGCGAGGGCCTTGACCTCGGCGACAGAGCGGTACATACCGGCGTCGACCACCTGGGCGGACGGGAAGTAGTCATACCAGAACAAGTCCGGCATCAGGTCCGAGAACTGGCTCCGCAGGAACGCCACTCCCCCGGGCCGCAACACCCGGCGTACCTCCTGGAGCGCCTTCAACTGGTCAGGGAAGTGATGGAAGGACAGGAACATCAGTACGCCGTCGACCGTTGCCTCAGGCAAGGGAATGTCCTCGGCGCTGCCCTTCAGATAGGTCACCGACGGGTGCACCGCGGACTGCTCAGCCGTCTCCCGCATCCGGTCCGACGGCTCGACGCCGTACACCGGGCCCTGGAACTCCTCGGCCAGCCCAGGCGTGAGGCGGCCGCTACCACTGCCGAGATCGAGGATCTGAACTGGTCGTTTCTCAGGGAGGTACGCCGCGAGTGCCGCGGACCACCGTCGGACTTCTTCGGGGGCCATCCTCCGGCCGGCGACGTACACACTGCCCATCCGACCGTTGTAGTCGACCATGCCGTGACCCTATCGCGACGCGCGGAACCGCCGCAGAATGGCGGCATGACGGAACTGCTGGGACTCGAAACGACCCGCACTCTCGAGGAGGTCGGAGAGGTCGTGCGGGTCGAGGCGAGACGTCGTACCGGCGCGCACGGAGCGACCTTCGTGCTCCGCGAGGGAGACCGCTGCTTCTACGCCGACGAGGACGCGATCGCTCCGCTCTGGAAGGGACAGCGGTTCCCGATCGCCACGTGCATCAGCGGCTGGGCGATGCTCCACGACGACACCGCCGTCGTCCCCGACATCACCGTCGACGAGCGCATCCCGCTCGAGGCCTACCTCCCGACGTTCGTCCGCAGTCTCGTCATGGTCCCGGTCGGCTCGCCGGCCCCCGTCGCCGCGATCGGTGCGTACTGGTCCCACCACTACCGCGCCACCCCGGGCGAGATCGCCGCGCTGCAGGACCTCGCGGCCCAGACCGCGACCGCGATCCAGCGCATCGGTCTCGACAACGCTCCGTGGGCCCCCACGTTCAGCAAGCACTAACCGTGGAAGACGTCGTACGCCAAGCGGAGGATCAGGGCCGAGACGACGACCAGGAAGATGACGCGGACGAAGCGGCTGCCCCGGGCCACTGCGGTACGGGCGCCGAGCAGGCCGCCGAGCATGTTGGCGGCGCCCATGATCAGGCCGAGCTTCCAGAGCGGGGCGCCGTGCAGCGCGAAGATGACGATCGCGCCGAGGTTGGTGGCGACGTTGGCGATCTTGGCCTTCGCGCTGGCCTGGAGGAAGTTGTAACCGAGGAAGCCGACCAGCGCGAAGATCAGGAACGACCCCGTGCCCGGTCCGACCGCGCCGTCGTAGAAGCCGATCAGTACGCCGACCGCACTCGCCGCGACGTAGTGGTCGCGACCGTCGAAGCGGAGCGCCGTCCGCGCACCGAGTGACGGTTTGAACGCGGTGTAGATCGCAACGCCGATCAGCAGCACCAGCACGATCGGCTTGAACCACGACATCGGGATCTTCGTCGCCACCAGCGCCCCGGCCGCGGCTCCCAGTCCGGCCAGGATGGCCATCGGTACGACGGTCTTCCGATCGGGGCGGACTTTCACACCGAACGTCACCGCGCTGGTCGCCGTACCGCACAACGACGAGATCTTGTTGGTCGACAGGATCTGCGCGGGGGTCGCGTTCGGCAGGCCGAGCAGCATCGCGGGCAACTGCAGCAGCCCACCTCCGCCGACCACCGCATCGATCCAGCCGGCCGCGAAGGCCGCGATCACCAGGAAAAGCAGGGTCCACAACGAAACATCAGGCACAGCGGCAAGTCCTCACGCACCCGATGATCGGGTAAGGGCATTGTTCTGCTCAACCCTTACACGGTGGAATGAGAGACAAACCACGTCGCCGGTGCGACAGTGGGCCCATGGCGTCGTCGATCCTGCCACCCGAGGGCGAGACCCTCGCCACCGGTTGGGAACCGGACCTCGATCCCGCTGACTCGCTCGTCCGCCGGGCTGTCCTCGCGCACGCGTCCTGGGCGGTCGACGCCCCACGCCGCGCCGGTAAGCCGTGGTACGACGGCGACACCTGGGCCGGCGGGATTCTCGGCGACCGCGGTCCGCTGACGAACTGGGTCGTCCCCAAGCAACCCGTCGATCCGGCCGACGTCATCGCCGACGCCGCCCGTGAGCTGCCGAACAACGTGCCATACCTGTTCGTCAGCGCCTGGCCGACCCGCGACCTCCGCGAACACGGCCTGGCCCTGGCCGGCCACCCACCGCTGATGGTCCGCCTCCCGGTCAGCACCACCACTCCCCCGGTCACGGATCTCGAGATCCGCCAGGTCACCGACGCCGCCGGCCTCGCCGACGCCGAACGCGTCCTCGTCGAGGGCTACCCGCTCCCCGAGCTCCAGCCGTTCCAGGCCGGCGCGGTCTACTCCACGTCCTTCCTCGAAGGCTCCACGGTCTGGGTCGGGTACGACGGCGACGTACCCCTCGCGACGTCGACCGGCCACCACGCCGCCGGCCTCACCATCGTCGAGAACGTCGCCGTCATGCCCGCCGCCCGCGGCCGCGGGGCCGGCGCCGCCGTCACCTGGGCCGCCACCACCCACCACCCCGACGAACCCGCTGCCCTGATCGCCTCCGACGACGGCCAACCCGTCTACCAACGCCTCGACTACCTCCGCCTGGAACGCTGGACAGTCTGGGTCCGCCCCTGACCCACCTGCGGACGTGACGCGGCCCCGCTCCCAGAGGAAGCGGGGCCGGAGCCTGGTCAGCCGCGGACGGTCGTGACCAGGTGGTCGACTACCTCGGCGACGGGTACGTCGGTGCGGTCGCCGGAGCGGCGGTCCTTGACCTCGATGGTGCCGTCGGCGAGACCCTTGCCGACGACGGCGATGGTCGGGACGCCGAGCAGTTCGGCGTCCTTGAACTTGACGCCCGGGGAGACCTTCTCCCGGTCGTCGTAGATCACGCTCAGACCGCGGGACTCGAGCTCGGCCGCGATCTCGGCCGCCTTCTCGAAGACCTCACTGTCCTTGCCGGTGGCAACGAGGTGGATATCCGCGGGCGCGATCTCGCGCGGCCAGACCAGGCCGAGCTCGTCGTGGTTGCCCTCGGCGATCGCGGCCACCGCGCGGGTGACACCGACGCCGTACGAACCCATCGTGACCGTGACGAGCTTGCCGTTCTGGTCGAGCACCTTGAGGTCGAGCGCCTCGGCGTACTTCTTGCCGAGCTGGAAGATGTGTCCCATCTCGATCCCGCGCGCGCTCGACAGCGGACCCGAACCGTCCGGCGCCTCGTCACCGTCGCGCACCTCGGCGGCCTGGATCGTGCCGTCGGCGGTGAAGTCACGGCCGTGCACCAGGTTCATCACGTGGAAGCCGGACCTGTCGGCCCCGGTCACCCACGCGGACCCCTCGGCGATCCGGGGGTCGAGCAGGTAGCGAATGCCGGACGTGTTCTCCGAACCCAGCACCCCCGGCCCGATGTAGCCCTTCGCGAGCGACGGGTGCTTCTCGAAGTCCGCCTCCTCGAACGCGACCACCTCGGCCGGCTCCACCTGCGCACCAAGCCGCTTCTCGTCGATCGCCCGGTCCCCCGGGACGCCGATCGCGAGCGGCTCACGCGTGCCGTCAGGGTTCACCAGCATCACGAGCACGTTCTTCAACGTGTCCGCGGCGGTCCACTCACGCCCGTCGGTGCGCGCGTGCTTCGCGTTCATCGCGTCCACGACGGTGTCGATGGTCGGCGTGTCCGGAGTGTCGACCACCTCGGCCGCGGGCATGGCGGACGCGTCGACCGGCGCCGCCTGCGGGACCACGACGGCCTCGACGTTGGCGGCGTACCCGCCGGCCGAGCGGACGAAGGTGTCCTCACCGTTCTCGGCGATCGCGAGGAACTCCTCCGAGCGCGAGCCACCCATCGCACCGGACATCGCCTTGACGATCACGTAGTCGAAGCCGAGCCGGTCGAAGATCTTGATGTACGCCTCGCGGTGCAGCTCGTACGACGCTTCCAGGCCCTCGTCGTCGACGTCGAACGAGTACGAGTCCTTCATCACGAACTCGCGTCCGCGCAGCACGCCGGCCCGCGGCCGCGCCTCGTCGCGGTACTTGTTCTGGATCTGGTAGATCGACAGCGGCAGGTCCTTGTACGACGAGTAGAGGTCCTTCACGACCAGCGTGAACATCTCCTCGTGCGTCGGCCCGAGCAGCATGTCGGCGCCCTTGCGGTCCTTCAGGCGGAAGATGTTCGGCCCGTACTCCGTCCAGCGGCCGGTCGCCTCGTAGGGCTCGCGGGGCAGCAGCGCCGGGAACACGAGCTCCTGCGCGCCGATCGCGTCCATCTCCTCGCGCACGATCCGCTCGACGTTGCGCAGCACCCGCAGCCCCAGCGGCAGCCAGGTGTAGATGCCGGGCGCGGCCCGCCGGATGTACCCCGCGCGGACGAGCAGTTTGTGGCTCGGGACCTCCGCGTCCGCCGGATCCTCGCGAAGGGTGCGAAGGAACAGCGACGACATGCGCAGAATCACGGGAGTCTCCAAGCGTGCAGGGTCAGGAATACAACATCGGACGGGACAGAGAATATCGGCCCGGCGGTAATGCTCTCACCACGTTATCCACAGGTTCACCCCGCCCGGCCCAAGCGATCGCTTGAGCCGACCCGGATCCCTCACGCTGCAGGTCGGCGGCCACCTGGAGCCTACTCGCCGGTACTAGAACGACCGCCGTCAGAACAGAATCGTCGCGAACGTCTCGATCGTCCGGAACCCGACCCGCTCGTACGCCGCCCGCGCCGGCAGGTTGAACGCATTCACATACAGCGTCACCACCGGCGCGATCTGCCGGGCCAACTCCACCACCGCCGCCATTCCAGGCGCCGCCAACCCGCGCCCGCGGAACTCCGGATCCACCCACACCCCTTGGATCTGGCAGACCCCGGTCCCGACCGACCCGACCTCGGCCTTGAACACCACCCGGTTGTCCTCGATCCGCGCGAACGCCCGCCCGGCCCGGATCAGCTCGGCCACACGTGACCGGTAGAACGTCCCGTCCGGCCCGGTCTGCGGCGGTACGCCGACCTCCTCGGTGTACATCGCCACACACGCCGGGTACAGCACCGGCAGCTCCACCGGCTCGACCGCACGGACCAACGGATCCGGCTCGATCAGCGGCGAGCCCTCGATCACCATGAACGGCTGATCGTCGCGCACCTCGCGGGCCGGTCCCCAGTGTGGTTCGAGGATGCGCCACAACTGGTCGACCGCATGCGCCTGGCCGAGGATCTGGAAACAGTTCCGCCCCCGGCGCAGCGCGTACGCCGCGAACGCGCGCAAAGCGGGATCGTCCGCGCCGACCGGCACCATGTTGCCGCCGGCGTGACACAGCGCCTCCAGCGCGCCTTTCTCGACGTACCCCCAGACCTCCGCACCGCGGCGCGGATCGAGTCCGGACGCCTGCACAAGGCTGTCGACGAAGACGTTCACGACAGGGTCGCGGGCGATGACCGCACGCGCCGCCGCGAGGTCACGAGGACCGAGAACCCGTACACCCACGCGCAGAACCTAGCGGATGATTGCCGCCTGAGCATGCGAGGGGCCGGATCAGACCGCCGCCGGATCGTGTGTCGCCGCGATCCGGCGCAGCGGCGAGGTCCACGCGACCACCACCCCGATGAAGATGGTCAGGCCCATCAGCACCATGCCGCTCCGGATCCCGACCGCCTTGCCGAGCACGCCGCCGACCACCGCGCCGAAGGTCCAGCCCACACCCCACGACAGCATCCGCCCGGCCGTGTTGACGCGGCCGAGCAGATGCTCCGGCGTCACCTGCTGGCGATAGGACACGGCGTTGACGATCACCAGCACATACGCGGAACCCCACACCAGCAACGCGATCGCGGCCGTGACCCAGTCCGGCGACAGCGGCGTGAGGACCCCGAGGAGCGCCGAGACCGGAAGCGCGTAGAGCGTGATCGCCGCCGGCGAGAACCGTTTCAGCAACCGCGGCAACCCGAGCGCGGCGATCAGCCCACCGATCCCCCACGTGCCCCACACGAGTCCGAACCGGAGTCCCGACGTACCCACGTCCAGGACCCGGTCGCACCAGACCACGATCAGCGCCATGAATCCACCGCCGCCGAACGACTGCAGGCTCCCGACGATCGTCATCGTCCGGACGCCTGGATGCCGGATCAGGAAGCGGAGTCCCTCGGCAATGTCGGCGAAGACCACTCGCGGCCGGAGCGGCGGCAATCCTTCGCGCCGCTCGGACATCGCTCGCACGATCCCGCGCACCGCCAGCGCGGACGCGACGAAGCTCAACGCGTCGACGGCGAGCAGTGTGGCCGGATTCAGTGCCGCGAGGATCAGGCCGGTCAGCGGTGGGACGAACAACTCGATCAGACTCGAGGCCGTCCACACCGCCGAGTTCGCCTGCGCGACGCGGGCTCGGCCGACCAGGACGGGCAGGGCGCCGAAGTTCGCACCGTCGAAGAAGGTGTAGACGCCCTGGACGGTGAACGCCACCACCAGCACCTGAACGACGGTCAGTACGCCGAGCAGGTGCGCGACCGGGATCGAACCGACCAGGACCGCGTTGACCAGATCCGCGGTCACCATCGTCCGGCGCCGGTTCCAGCGATCGGCGAGCGCACCGGCGAACAGCCCGGTCAGGAGGTACGGCGCCGCCTCGAGAGCGGTCACCATCGCCGTCAGGACGGTGGAACCGCTCAGCCGGTAGACGAGCACCGGCAGCGCGATCGCGGTGACCATCGACCCGGTGATCGACAGCGCCCGGGCCAGCCAGTACCGGCGGAAGTCCGGGTCATCGCGCAGCCTCGTCATGGCGGAATCTTGCAACCTCACGTGCGGTGCAGGTCAACGACCATCCACATCAGGTCGTCGCCGAGGTCCCGGTCCGGCGTCACCCGGGCCTCGGTGAACCCGTGGGCCCGGTAGAAGCCGATCGCCTTCTCGTTGGTGACCAGGACGTCCAGCCGCAGTTCCGTCGTACCGTCCGGAAGCGCGGCGATCGCGGCCTCGAGCAGGGCCCTGCCGACGCCTTTGCCCTGGTGATCGGGCAGCACGTACAGCTTCCACATCACCCAGAGGTCACCCTCGCGTCCGAGGCTGGCCATCCCGACCAGCTCATCGCCTTCGGCCGCGACCAGGGTGATCCCGTGGTGGATGACGTGCTCGATCACTTCCGGTGACCACCACTGCGCGAGACCGTCGGCGATGAACTCCTCCGACGCGAGACCGGCGTACGCCACCGGCCAGGTCGTCAGCCCGATCTGCCGAACCGCGTCGACCTCGGAGAGCTCCGCTCTGCGTACCTCGATCATCCACGCACCACCACAAGTTGCCCGTCAGGATCCACGATCTCCAGTCCCGCATCTGTCCGCGTCACTTGCAACCCGCCGAGCCGGCCCCGGACGTCATCCAGGTCCTCGGTGGTGGTCAGCTCCAGCCGTACGGCGAACTCCGCATCGGCCGGCCCGAACCGAACCGACGGACCCGAGCCGATCGCCTCGAGGAATCCCAGCCAAGCAGCCTCGTCCGCTCCGGTCAGGTACGGCGTGACCGACCAGCGGTCGTCCGGGCTGGCGTCGTGCAGCTTGTAGCCGTAGAGATCCTCACTCCGCTCGTCCACCCAGATCACCACCTCGCCGGGCGCGGTGACCGAGAGGACCCGGCCGTACGCCTCGTCGAAGACGGTCGCGTCCGGGAACCCTGCCTGCTCCAGCCGGTCCTTCAGGTCGTCGATCTTGTCTGCCTCGAAGGACAGATTCGTCTGCCCCGGCTGCCCGCCGGTGCTGCTGCTGGCCGTGTCGTGCAGCGCGACCATCCCGCGACCGGTCAGCATGTCCACCCAGCCGCCCCGCTCGGACTCGATCCGCGACCGCAGCCCCAGGGTCTCCAGGAACCCGCGCATCGCCTCCACATCCGCCGTGAACCGCAGCGGCCGGATCTGTACGTCGTTCATCCTCGCGCCTCCCCGTGCTTGTCCAGGTACTCGGTCAGGGCCTGCTCGACCAGCGCGGACAGACTCGCCGTCTCGTCGATCGCCTTGTGCTTCACCCGCCGCACCAACTCCGGCGGCAGATACACGTTGAACTGCACCTTCTTGCCACCCTCAACTGCCATGGCTATATTGCTAGCATCCTAGACACCTACCAGTCAACAGAGGAGAACCGACGATGAACCTCCGCTTCGACCACCTGGGCCTGCTCAGCGACACCACGCAGAAGAACCAGGATCTGGCCGACTTCTTCGCCGGCATGCTCGGCCTGGAGCTCTCAGGCAACGCCGGCGAGGGGTACGCCGAGGTGAAGGCCGGCGCGATGACGATCGCCCTCCACACCGGCGCGATCATCGACGACTTCGGGCCGCATGGCGGCACGTTGCTGCAGTTCAGCAGCGACGACGTACGGGCCGACATCGAGGAGATCCGCGGCCGCGGCGGCAAGATCGTCCTCGAGCCTGTCGACACCGACTGGGGCACAACCTCGGCGTACGTCGCCGGCCCGCACGGCGTCCTGGTCGAGCTCTACAAGTTCAACCAATGAGAACGGTGTTCAGGGTGCTGGCACTGATCTGGCAGCGGCAGACGACGAAGCCGTCCGAGCCGAAGAGCCCGGGCTGGCTCAGCGCCACCGCAAGCCTGTCCTGGCGATCCCCGGACCGCAGGTACTGATCCGCAGTCTTCTCGAAGTTAGACGGCGGCGAGGAGGGCGTCGTCTAGTTCCTTCAGGAGTTTGTGTTTGGGGCGGGCGCCGACGACGGACCAGATGACCTCGCCGCGGTGGAAGAGCATCAGGGTGGGGAGCGCCATCACGCGGTAGCGGGCCGAGACGGCCGGGTTCTCGTCGGAGTTCAGTTTCAGGACGGTCAGCTGATCGTTGCGCTCGGCACCGATCTGGGCGAGCACCGGCGCGATCTGGTGGCAGGGCGGGCACCACTGGGCCCAGAAGTCCACCAGCACCGGCTTGTCCGCGCGCAGTACCAGTTCGTCGAAGGTCGACTCGTCGACCGTCCGCAGATCACTCATCGTTGGTTCATCCTCCAGCTCTCGGCATCGGTCAGGAGGTCGGTCAGCCGGGCCCGCAGGTCGGTGAGTTCCGCGATCCGCCGGTCCACGTCGGCGATCCGGGTCCGGTAGGCCGTCAGCGACGCCGGGCAGACATCCGCCCGCTCGTTGCCGGCCCGCAGGCACTCGATGAACGGGTACGTCTGCTCCGCGGTCAGCCCGAGACTCAGCAGCGCCTTCACCTCGCGTACGACGACCACGTCCTCAGCCTCGTACGAGCGGTACCCGTTGGCCTCCCGCCGTGGCTTGAGCAGCCCCTGCGACTCGTAGTACCGAACAGCTTTGACCGTCACTCCGGCCTCGGCCGCCAGATCACTGATCCGCATCCCGCCTCCTTCACCCCGACGCTAAACCTTGCCCCCAGGGTCAAGGTCAAGCCAGCCTATCAATGCCCGCGGAACGCCTCCTCCAACCACCACGACGGCTGGTCCGCGACGACCTTCGCGTCCACGAGCATCGGCGCCGACCGCGGCCCGTTCAGCCAGTCCGTGACCGCCGCGAGGTCGCCGACGGTACGTACGGTCGCGGCCTCGAAACCGTAGCCCCGGCCGATCGCGGCGAGGTCGGTCGGCGGGAACGTCACCGTGTCCAACGGGTGCCCGCCGGGACCGAAGTGGTGCACCTCGGCGCCGTACGCCTCGTCGTTGTACACGACCACGAGCATCGGCAGGCCGAGCCGACGTACGGTGTCGAGCTCCGCGGCGCTCATCAGCGCACCGCCGTCGCCGAGGGCGGCGACGGGCAGCCGGTCCGGCTGCGCCAGCGCGGCACCGATCGCGGTGGCAAGCCCCAGCCCGATCGACTGGAACGCCTGAGTGAAGCAGAGGCCGTTCTCGTCCGGCACCGACAGATATGCGCTCGGGTAGCCCATGAAGTTGCCGGAGTCGACGGCGACCACGCGTTCGGCCGGCAGCAGGTCGTCGAGCGCGATGCTCAACGTCCGTGGGTCGATCCGCTCCGCCGTACTCGTGTCGTCGTACGCGACGTCCCGCCACCGCACGCTCCCGAGCTCGGCCGTGCGCCAGCCGACCCGCTGCTCGCCGTACGCCTCGAGCGCCATCGTGGCGGTGAGCTCGACGTCACCGGTGACGCCCAACTGGATCTCGCGATGGACGCCGAGTGCCGATGCGTCGTCGTCGACCTGCACCACCGTCGCGTCGGGTCCGATCAGCTGACCGTGCCGCATCGTCCACATGTTCAGCGCGCATCCCCACCCCACGATGAGGTCGGCGCCGCAGATCAGCTCGGCGGTCCGTGGCGAGGCGAAGCCTCCCGAGATCCCGAGCGACCAGGGGTTGCCGCGGAACAGACCGTGCGCGACGGCCGACGTCGCGAGGAGTGCGCCACAGCGTTCCGCCAGCAGTTCAAGGGCCTGCCGACGTCCACGGGATCCGCGTCCCGCGACGAACACCGGTCGCTCGGCACGCCGCAGCAGATCGGTCAGGGCGGCGACCTCGGCGGCATCCGGCACCACCGCGTCCCGCGCAGGCGGCGTCGTGAGAGCCGATGCGCCGGCGTCCAACGCCTGCACAGGAAGCGGAACGTTGAGCAACACCGTTCGGCGATCGCGCACCGCCGTCGTGACCGCACCCAGCGCCTCCGCGACTGCGGTCTCCGCCGAAGTGATCCGCACCGGCACCGCGCCCACGGAACGGGCCAGCGCCTCCTGGTCGACGTAGAAGTTCGACCGTGGCTCGGTGACTTCGGCCGCCACGACGACCATCGGCGTCCGGCTCTTGGCCGCCTCGGCGATCCCGGTCATCGCGTTCGTCAGGCCACAGCCCTGATGGACCGAGACCGCGGCGACCGTCCCGCTCATCCGCGCGTACGCGTCTGCCATCGTGGCCGCGCCGCCCTCGTGCCGCGCGGCGACGAACCGCGCGCCGCCGGCCACCATCGCGTTCGTCAGGTGGAAGTTGCCCGACCCGATCACGCCGAACACCTGGCGGACGCCCGCGGCCGCCAACGCGCGACCGACAGCGACCGCGACGTTCATGGACGTTCGACCAGTGCGAGCACCCGTGCGGGAGCGCCGGAGCCGCTGACGATCGGCAACGGTCCGGCGATGACGACGGCGCCGGTCGGCGGCAGCATGGCGAGGTTCTGCAACTGCGTCAGCCCGTACTTGTCGCTGCCCATCAGGTTGGCGTGGCACGGGAACGGCGGGTCGAACGAGTGCGCTTTCCCGGCGTCCGTACCGACGGTCTCGACGCCGAGACCGAGTACGGGCGTCTCCTTTGCGACCCAGCGCGCGCACTCCGGCGACAGGCCCGGTGTGTGCGGCCCGTTCTCGTCGGCGTTGAGGAACGCCTCTTGCGAGTGTGACCGCGCGTCCCACCCGGTGCGCACGAACAGCCAGCCACCGTCGGGCAGCGGTCCGTTGTCCGCCTCCCAGGCCTTGATGTGGTCGACCTCGACGAGGAAGTCGGAGTTCTTCTCGACCTCGGCGGTGAAGTCGAGCACGACCGCCGGCGCGATCAGCCGGTTGGCCGGGACCGAGGCCACGTCGGCGAGATCCTTGCCGGTGACCCAGTGGTTCGGTGCGTCGAAGTGGGTGCCGGTGTGCTCGCCACTGGTGAAGTTGTTCCAGTACCACGCCGGCCCGCGGTCGTCGTACCTGCTGATCTCCTCGAGTGCGAACGGCGCCGTCTGCCCGAACTCCGGTGGCAGCTGGATCACTGGCGTCGACGCGGACAGCGGCGACGTCAGGTCCACCACCTCGACCGACCCGTCGGCGAGTGCTGCGACGAGTACCGACAAAGCCGACGTCATACGGACCTCCAGGGAGTGTGGCGTGCGAGAACCCCGACGCTAGGGCGACGACCGTCACCACGTCCAGGATTCCGTCCAGGTCGAGGTTCGGCGAGCATAGGTCGCATGCTGCTGGGGACCTTTCGTTCACCCGAACTCTCGCCTGGCGGACGGCTGGTCGAGCGGACCGCCGTCCGAGGTGCGCTCTTCCGCGGGCGGGAGTTGCTGCTGCTCGCCTCGCGGCACGGCGACTACAAGTTCCCCGGCGGCGGCGTCGAGCCCGGCGAGTGCTCGGGCGGGTCGCCCGTCGGTGGACAGCAACTCGAGGGGTACGAGGCGGAGCTGGAGCTAACGCCGCAGTGGGTGACGGTCGACGAGGCACTCGCAGCCAATCAGGCCGTGCTGAACAGTGGAGTCGGCGTGATGCGGTGGCTCGTCCGGGAGATCGCCGTACTGACCTGGCTCAGCGCACGTAGTCGCTGACCCACTCCCCCAGCACCTTCGCGCTCGTATCTACGAGAGCCGGCCAGTCGAGCGCGGCCTCATCGGCGGAGTCGGAGACGTGCTTCACGACCCGCACAGGCACGCCGTACTCACGGCACGCGTAGACGACGCCGTACGCCTCCATGTCCACCAAATGCGCCCGCTCGGCGAGCCGCGCCCGTACGACGGGATCCGTCACGAACACATCCCCCGACGCCAGCACCGTCCCGTCCCCACCCTCGACGTGTAACTCCTCCTGCGGATCCAGCCCGATCGCCCGAATAGCCTCCGCATTCACATCGTGATTGATGACGATGCTCGGCAAATACACCCCCGACAACCCATCCCTGAGCGCCCCCGTAGTCCCCACATTCAGCACCACGAGGTCCGCAGTGTCGCGCTCCGTGAAGGCCCGGCTGACCGCCACTGCCGCAGCGGTCTTGCCGACGCCGGTGATCAGCACCGAAATCCCCTCCGGCACGTACCGCGCCTCCCCAGCGACCGCACTAACCACCAGGAATTCGGTCACAGCCCGGGTCAGCTGACGGTGACGGTGGGTTCGCCGGTTTCGCCCATTTCTTCGGCGATGCGCATCGCTTCTTCGATCAGGGTTTCTACGATGGCGGATTCCGGGACGGTTTTGATGACCTCGCCCTTGACGAAGATCTGGCCCTTGCCGTTGCCGGAGGCGACGCCGAGGTCGGCTTCGCGGGCCTCGCCGGGGCCGTTCACGACGCAGCCCATGACGGCGACGCGGAGCGGGACCTCCATGCCTTCGAGGCCGGCGGTGACCTGCTCGGCGAGGGTGTAGACATCCACCTGGGCGCGACCGCAGGACGGGCAGGAGACGATCTCGAGCTTGCGCTCGCGCAGGTTCAGCGACTGCAGGATCTGCAGGCCGACCTTGACCTCCTCGACCGGCGGCGCGGACAGCGAGACGCGGATGGTGTCGCCGATGCCCTTCGACAGCAGCGCGCCGAACGCGACCGACGACTTGATCGTGCCCTGGAACGCCGGCCCGGCCTCGGTCACGCCGAGGTGCAGCGGCCAGTCCCCCGCCTCGGACAGCAGTTCGTACGCGCGGACCATGACGACCGGGTCGTTGTGCTTGACCGAGATCTTGAAGTCGTGGAAGTCGTGCTCCTCGAACAGCGAGGCCTCCCAGACGGCCGACTCGACCAGCGCCTCGGGCGTCGCCTTCCCGTACTTCTGCAGCAGCCGCGGATCCAGCGACCCCGCGTTCACCCCGATCCGCAGCGACGTCCCGTGGTCCTTCGCGGCGGCCGCGATCTCCTTCACCTGGTCGTCGAACTTGCGGATGTTGCCCGGGTTCACCCGGACCGCCGCACAGCCCGCCTCGATCGCGGCGAACACGTACTTGGGCTGGAAGTGGATGTCCGCGATCACCGGGATCTGCGAGTGCTTCGCGATCTCCGGCAGCGCGTCCGCGTCGTCCTGCGACGGGCAGGCCACCCGGACGATGTCGCAGCCGGCCGCGGTCAGCTCGGCGATCTGCTGCAGGGTGGTGTTGACGTCCGCGGTCAGCGTCGTCGTCATCGACTGCACCGAGACCGGCGCGTCGCCACCGACCAGCACCTTGCCCACCTTGATCTGGCGGGTCTTGCGGCGCGGGGCCAGGGTCGGCGGCGGCAGCGCGGGCATGCCCAGGTTGATGCTCATGAGTCCTTAACCGTTGTGAGGGTCAGCCGTTGAAGAGCTTGATCGGGTTCACGATGTCGGCGATGACGAGCAGCACGCCCATCACCACGATCACACTGGCCGCGACGTACGCGATCGGCAGCAGCTTGGCGACGTCGACGTATCCGGGGTCGGGCCGGCCGCGCAGCCTCGCGAAGCCGCGCCGGATCCCTTCCCAGATCGCGCCGATCATGTGGCCGCCGTCGAGCGGCAGCAGCGGGATGAAGTTGAACAGGGCAAGGAACAGGTTCAGCGAGGCGAGCAGCGAGACCAGGAACGCGATCCGCTCGCCGCCGGTGAGCGACTGGTTCGAGGCGATCTCGCCGGCCACCCGGCTGGCGCCGACCACGCTCATCGGGCTGTCCTCGTCGCGGTTGCCGCCGACGATCGACTTGGCCACGCCGACCAGCTTCTCCGGGAAGTTGCCGATCGCCTTGACGGTGGCGACGGTCAGTTCGCCCATCTTGTTGACGACGAACCCGAAGTCCTGCCGCTGGACCTTCATCTCCGGCGAGACGCCGAGGAACCCGACCGAGACGAGCTTGTCCGAGCCGGCCTCGTCGGGCACCTGGTTGATGATCGTGTTCGTCTGCAGGGTCACCTGCTGGCCGTTGCGCTCGACAACGATCGTGGCGGCCTTGTCGGTGTTCGCGCGGATCAGCGGGGTGAGCTGGTCCCAGCTGGTGATCTGGGTGCCGTTGAACGACTCGATCTTGTCGCCGACCTGGAACCCGGCCTCCTTGGCCGGCGAGACCTTGTCCGCGTCGGTGCACTTGCGGTCGGCGGTCGCCTGCGAGGCCGGGATCACGCAATCGGTGACGGTGGCCACACTCGTCTGCGCGACGTTGGCGCCGTACAGCATGAACAGGCCGCCGAACAGCACGAAGGCGATCACGATGTTGACCATCGGCCCGGACGCCATCACGATCAGCTTCTTCCACCACACCTTCTGGTAGAAGAGCCGGCCGTCGTCCTCGGGCGCGATCGTCTCGTACTCCGCTGTCCGGGCGTTCTCCACCATCGACTGGATCGGGCCCGTGTTGGCCTTGCGGACCTTCGTCGGGTCCTGCCCCTTGGCGGGCGGCATCATCCCGATGATCCGGACGAAGCCACCGGCCGGGATCAGCTTGAAGCCGTACTCGGTCTCACCGCGCTTGGTGGACCAGACGGTCCGGCCGAAGCCGACGAAGAACTGCGTCACCTTCATGCCGAAGGCCTTGGCGGGCACCATGTGGCCCAGCTCGTGCAGGGCCACCGAGATCAGGATCCCGGCGACGAACAGCACGATGCCGAGGATGGTGAGAAGCGCGGTCATGCCTTCGTGGTCTCCTGTAGGCCGGTGAGCTCGCGGGCCCGCTCCCGGGCCCAGCCGTCCGCGGCGAGTACGTCGTCGATGGACAGTTCCTCATACGAGGGTACGTCGTGTTCGGTCACCACCCGGGCCACGGTGTCGACGATCGCCAGGAAGGGCAGCCGCCCGTCCCGGAACGCCTGCACGCAGACCTCGTTCGCGGCGTTGTAGACGGCCGGCGCGG
Source organism: Kribbella sp. NPDC026596 (assembly GCF_040638415.1). Lineage (NCBI taxonomy): Bacteria > Bacillati > Actinomycetota > Actinomycetes > Propionibacteriales > Kribbellaceae > Kribbella > Kribbella sp. NPDC026596. The sequence continues at coordinate 57,580 of NZ_JBEZYF010000032.1, forward strand.
TCCCGCCGCGGGTCCCGACCTCGCGGGCGAGCTGCACCGCCGGGAAGGCCTCGTCGTCGAGCGGCTCGAACTCCCAGGTGCTCGCGGTGGTCCAGTCACAGGCCGCCGCGGCGTCCGGAATCCGGTCAGGCCAGCCGAGCGCCAGCGCGATCGGCAGCCGCATGTCCGGCGGTGACGCCTGCACCACGGTGGAGCCGTCCACGAACTCGACCATCGAGTGCACGATCGACTGCGGGTGCACGACCACCTCGATCCGGCTCATCGGCAGCCCGTAGAGCAGGTGTGCCTCGATCACCTCGAGGCCCTTGTTCACCAGGTTGGCCGAGTTGATCGTGATCACCGGACCCATGTCCCAGGTCGGGTGCTTCGCCGCCTGCTCCGGGGTGACGTCGGCCATCTCGGCCCGCGACCGGCCCCGGAACGGCCCACCGCTCGCGGTGACCACGAGCCGCTTGACCTCGTCCGCCGTACCGCTGCGCAGGCACTGGGCGATCGCACTGTGCTCGGAGTCGACCGGCACGATCTGGCCCGGTTTGACCCGTCGGGTGACGATCGGGCCGCCGATCACCAGCGATTCCTTGTTCGCCAGGGCGAGCGTCGTGCCCGCGTCGAGCGCCGCCAGCGTCGGCCGGAGCCCGACCGAGCCGGTGATGCCGTTGAGAACCACGTCACACGGCATGGCCGCCAATTCGCTGGAGGCGTCCGGGCCGGTGACGATCTTCGGGATCCTGAACTCGCCCTGCGCGTAGCCCTTGCGCTGCGCCTCGGCGTAGAACGCAAGCTGCAGATCCTGGGCGACTGTGGCCTTCGCCACCGCGACGACCTCGACGCCGAACTCCAGCGCCTGCTCCGCCAGCAGTGCGACGTTGTCGCCACCGGCCGAGAGCGCGAGCACGTGGAACCGGTCCCGGTGACGCCCGATCAGCTCGAGCGCCTGGGTACCGACCGAGCCGGTCGAGCCGAGGATGACGACGGTGCGCGGGTTCACGGCGCCATTGTTCCAGGTGTGCACCCATGGTGACGATCCGGTGCGATCACGACAGGTACAGGCGCAGCGGGTGACTCCCGAGACGGATCTCGTCGCCGTCGCCGACCATGGCCGTCCGGACCGGTACGCCGTTCACCTGGGTCCCGTTGGTCGAGCCGAGGTCGCGCACCTCATAGGTGGTCGCGTCGATCCGTAGCAGCTCCGCGTGGTGCCGGCTCACCTCCGGACGGTCCAGGATCAGATCGCTGTCCGGTGCACGCCCGATCCGCGCCAGGTCCAGGAGTGGTACGACGTCTCCGTCCGGCCCGACGAGCACCGGCTGCGGCCCGGTCTCCAGCGCCGACGCGATCTCCACGACTCCGGCGGTGCGGATCGGCAGCGAGACGATCACGTCGTCGCCCTTGTCCACGTGCAGGTTGTGTTGAGCGCCGTACCCCTGCAGGACGTCGTCGTACTCATCGATGACCACCGCGGACACTTCGTAGTAGCCCGGAGGCAGTTGCGCGTACGCCGCTCCGCCCAGGGACGTGGTCAGCACCAGAGCGGTGTACTCGTGGTGACTGACATCAGTGATCGTGATCAGCACCGGGTTGTTGGCAGTCAGGTGAGCCTCGGCCCCGGTGTCGCCGGGAGTGAACTCCACCGTCAGCAGCGGGGCCGGACGGATGTCTTCGAGCCCGACCAGCCGGTCGACGGCCGGCATCGTCCCAAGAGGAATGGACAGTGGCTCGTACTGCCCGTGAGACCGCACCAGGAGGTCCAACCGCGGCTGGCGCGACCTGTCCTTGCTGCGCGCAAGCAGGAACGCGCCCACCATCCCCTTGCCGAAGATGAACGCGACATCCCCCACCACAGCCCGCACGAATCCACTGGTCGGCTCCATCGGCACCCCCAGGGATTCAGTATCGCGGAAACCACGACTCCGGTACGGCGGAACACGGTGTGCCGCGCTGCGATTACCTTGGCGCCCATGACAACCGTCTTGATCATCGAGAACGATCCCGGCAGCGGACCGGGCCGGCTGCTCGACTGGCTCGGCGCTCGGGGCTTCTCCCCCGTCATCGTCCGCGCCTGGGCGGACGAGCCGATTCCGCACCGCGCCGACGGCCACGCGGCGCTGATCCTGCTCGGCGGTGGGCTGTTGCCGGACGCCGACGACACCTCACCGTGGCTGAAGGCCGAGCGCGAGCTGCTGCGCGCGACAACCGAACACGGGCGGGTGCCGGTTCTCGGGATCTGCCTGGGCGCGCAACTCCTGGCGCACACCTTCGGCGGCGAGGTCCGCGGGAAGTACGGCCTGCCGGAGAAGGGTGTGACCGAGCTGCACCTTCTGCCTGGCGCTACCGAGGACCCGCTGCTCGCCGGTCTGCCGGCGACCGTACGCGCGATCGAGAGCCATCAGGATCAGATCACCCGGCTGCCGGCCGATGCGGTGCCGCTGATGTCCAGCGAGCGCTGTCCCCATCAGATGCTGCGGATCGGGCGCAGCTGGGGCGTCCAGTTCCACCCGGAGGTCGGTGCCGATCGCGTACGCCGGTGGGACCCGGAGCGCCTGCGGTCCCTGGGGTTCGACCCGGAGACCGTGATCGCCGACGCCGAGAAGTACGACGCGGAGCTGGAGCAGACGTGGTCGGCGATGTTCGGCCGTTTTCTGGACGGCGCGAGCTAACTGAGCGCTACCTTTGGGGGCATGAGTCTGGAGCAGCCGCCGCCTGGGCATCGGGCGTCCGACAACGACCGCGAACGGGCCGCCGCCGTGGTCCAGGAAGCACACAGTGACGGGCGGCTGGACTTCGAGGAACTCGACGAACGGCTGACCCGGATCTACTCCGCGAAGACGCAGTCGGAGCTCGAGGTCGTCACAGCCGATCTGGAGCCGGTGCGGTCCCGGTCGAACGCGGCCGAGCTGGCCATCAAGGCGACGCACAGCTCTCAGAAGCGTGAGGGCGCGTGGCTGGTGCCCCAGCGGATCGTCGCGCAAGCGAAGCACTCGTCGGTGCGACTCGACTTCACCGATGCGGTGGTCCGCTGGCCCGAGATCCAGGTCGAGGCCGACCTGGTGCATAGCTCGATCGTGATGATCGTCCCCACCGGCTGGACCGTCACCATCGACGACGTCGAGCTGCACGGCGGCTCGGCCAACAACAAGGCGACCGCCGCGTCGCCATCCGGTCGGCACATCTTTGTCACCGGCAAGGCGCTGTACAGCTCGATGACCGTCCGCCACCCGCGCAAGCGCCACTGGTGGTGGCCTTGGTACCGGAAGTGATCCCAAGGCCCTGTTGCGGTTAGCGTTTGGGCATGACCGTTTCGCTGGATCTCGTCGATGTCGACTCGCTGCTGACCGAGGAAGAGGTCGACATCCGCGCGACCGCACGGCGGTTTGCGGACGAGCGGTTGCGGCCGTCGTTGCCGGAGTGGTTCGAGACGGCGTCCATCCCGGCCCGGGAGCTGGCCAAGGAGCTGGGGTCGCTCGGGTTCCTCGGGATGCACCTGACCGGGTACGGGTGTGCCGGGCTCGGACCGGTTGCGTACGGGTTGGCGTGCCTGGAGATCGAGGCCGCCGACTCCGGGATGCGGTCGCTGGTGTCGGTGCAGGGGTCGCTGGCGATGTACGCGATCTGGAAGTACGGCAGCGAGGACCAGAAGAACGAATGGCTGCCGCGAATGTCCGCGGGTGAGGCGATCGGTTGCTTCGGGCTGACCGAGCCCGACTTCGGCTCGAACCCGGCCGGCATGCGTACCAACGCCCGCCGCGACGGCGACGACTGGGTGCTGAACGGCTCGAAGATGTGGATCACCAACGGCTCGGTCGCCGACGTCGCGGTGGTCTGGGCCCGGACGGACGAGGGGGTGCGCGGCTTCGCCGTTCCGACAGCCACGCCTGGGTTCTCGGCGCCGGAGATCACCCGGAAGATGTCGTTGCGCGCCTCGGTGACGTCGGAGTTGGTGCTCGAGGACGTGCGGCTCCCGGCGGACGCAATGCTGCCCGAGGCGCGTGGCCTGTCCGGCCCGCTCGGCTGCCTGAACGAGGCCCGGTTCGGGATCATCTTCGGCGCGATGGGCGCGGCGCGGGACTGCCTGGAAACAGCGATCGGGTACGCCGGTGAGCGGCTCGTGTTCGACAAGCCGCTGGCGGGTTACCAGCTGACCCAGGCCAAGATCGCCGACATGGCGGTCGAGCTGAACAAGGGCATCCTGCTCGCCGTCCACCTCGGCCGGTTGAAGGAGAAGGGCAGCCTGCGCCCGGAGCAGGTCTCGGTCGGCAAGCTCAACAACGTCCGCGAGGCGATCGCGATCGCGCGCGAGTGCCGGACGATCCTGGCCGCGAACGGGATCAGCGGCGAGTACCCGATCATGCGGCACGCGAACAACCTCGAGTCGGTGCTCACGTACGAGGGCACCTCCGAGGTGCACCAGCTCGTGATCGGCCAGGCGCTGACCGGCCACGCCGCCTTCCGCTGAGCGGCGCGTGCATGCTGCGTGCTCGTTCTGGGCACTGGGGGTGAGATCAGTGACTCCGAGTGTTCGGAAGGAGCAGGTATGCGGATCGGGGCCGGAATCGCCCTCATCGTCGTGGGCGCCATCATCGCCTTCGCCGTGCGGGACACGTCCGACACGCTGAACCTGACCGCCCTGGGGATCATCATCATGCTGGGTGGAGCCGCCGGGATCTGGGTCTCCTACCGGCTCGCCAACACGCGCCGGCGCGGCGACGTCACCGTCATCGACCCGGAGGTCGAGAAGCAGTACACGACGGCACCGCGCAAGCAGGTCGCCGACCAGCCGATCGACGTCACGCCCACACATCTGCGCGACGATCGTTCGCGGAACTTCAAGTCTGGCTGAAGACGGTCTGGGATCGTGAAGCATGGACCGGAATCGTGAATTGCTGGAGCGGTTGTGGCCGACCGACGATCAGCTCGCGCTGTCGGCGGAGGCGGAACACGAACTGCGTGCCGACGACTACGTGCTGGAGATGCCGCAGTCCGGCGAACGCATCGTCGGACGGGACAAGATGCGCGCGATGCAGCAGGAGTACCCCGCGCCGCCGTCGATCCAGATCCTGCGCATCACCGGCAAGGGCGACCACTTCGTTGTCCTCGGCCGGTCGGACTACGGCGGCGACATCTACTACGTCGCGAACGTCGTCGAGTTCGAGAACGGCCGGATCGCGCGCGAGACCCGGATCTACGGCGCCCCCTTCGATCGGCCCGAGTGGCGAGCGAAGTACGCCGACTAGCTACTTGGCGACCTCAGTGGCGCGAGACTCGCGCACGACCGTGACGCGGATCTGGCCGGGGTAGGTGAGCTCCTCCTCGACCTGCTTGGCGATGTCGCGCGCCATCACCTGCGCGGCGATGTCGTCGACCGCGTCCGGTAGCACCATCACCCGGATCTCCCGGCCTGCCTGCATCGCGAACACCTTCTCCACGCCCTCGTGGTGCATCGCGATCTCTTCGAGCCGTTCGAGCCGCTGCACATACGCCTCCAGCGACTCCCGCCGAGCTCCCGGTCGCCCACCACTGACGGCGTCCGCGGCCTGCGTCAGTACCGCCTCGACCGTGCGGACCTCGACCTCGTTGTGGTGCGCCTCGATGCAGTGCACGACATCGTCGTTCTCGCCGTACTTGCGGGCCAGCTCGGCCCCCACGATCGCGTGACTGCCCTCGGACTCGTGCGTCAGCGCCTTCCCAATGTCGTGCAGGAACGCGCCGCGCTTGCACAGCTTCGGATCCAGCCCGAGCTCGGCGGCCATCATCCCGGCGATGTGCGCCGACTCGATCAGGTGCTTGAGCACGTTCTGCCCGTACGACGTCCGATAGCGCAGCAACCCCATCGTCCGGATCAGCTCCGGATGCAGATCGGTGATGCCGACCTCGGCCATCGCGTCCTCGGCGGCCCGCTCACACAGCTCGGCCACCTCGGTCTTGCTGCGTTCGTAGATCTCCTCGATCCGGCTCGGATGGATCCGGCCGTCCAGCACCAGCGAATCCAGGGTCAGTCGCGCGGTCTCCCGCCGTACCGGATCGAAGCAGGACAGCAGCACGGCTTCCGGGGTGTCGTCGATGATCAGGTTGACGCCGGTGGTCTGCTCGAACGACCGGATGTTGCGGCCTTCGCGGCCGATGATCCGGCCCTTCATGTCGTCGCTCGGCAGGTGCACGACCGAGACGACCGACTCGCTGGTCTGCTCCGACGCCAGCCGCTGCACCGCGCCGGTGATGATCTTGCGCGCCTTCGTCTCGCCCTCGTCGAGCGCCTGCCGCTCGATATCGCGGACGATCGTGTGCGCGTGCCGCTTCGCCTCGGCCTCGATCGCCGCGACCAGTTCGGTCTTCGCCTGCTCGGTGGTGAGGTTCGCGACGCCCTCGAGGATCCGGCGGCGCTCGCCCTCGAGGTCCTTGATCTCGGCCTTGCGGCGGTCGAGCTCGGCGACCTGCGCGGTCAGCTCGGTCTGGCGTTCCTCGATCGAGCGGTGCTGCTCGTCGAGCCGCTCCTCACGCTCGGTCAGCCGGTGATCCCGGCGCTCCATCTCCAGGCGCTGCTCGCGCAGGTCGTCGCGGATCGACTGCGCTTCGGCCTCGGCCTCGCGCCGTACGTCGGACGCGCGCTGCTCGGCCTCCCGCCGTACCTCCGAGGCCCGGTCCTCCGCGGCGTGCCGGATCTCCTCGGCCCGCTGCTCGGCTGCCTCCGCCCGAACCCGTAGTACGGCGGCCTCTTCCTCGGCCTGCCGCCGGACCAGCTCGGCCGCGGACTTGGCGCCGGCGGCGATGTGAGCGGCCTCGAGTTGGGCGTTCGCGGCGGCCGTGGAACTGTCGGCGGCTTTGCGGCGGGAGAGGGTGAAACCGATCCAGGCGAGCAACCCGGTGATCAGCAGTCCGATCAGGGTCAGCCCCAGGGACGTCGCTGCTGGCATGGCCGCTAGTGACATCGGCATCTCCCCTCTTCTTCGAGTCCGCACCGAGGCAGGACTTTGGCGTTCGGTCGAAGGGAGTTCGCCACTGGTGCGGTGGAAGAACGGTACGGCTGAACGCACCACCGGTGGAGGGCGGTGCCGTCGTCCATCCGTTACAGCAGCCCTTGTTCGCTGCTATCGCGGAACGGGCGGTGCGCACGCCGTCCGGTGCCGATCGTGGCTGCCGCCGGAGCCTTCTCTTGGGTATGCGTCACCCAGGATCGGTACTCATCGCCGCTGCCACCGCCGGATCCGTCCGCCGCGGTGCCGTCTATCCGACGGCGCTGCGAGCCGCCGTCGTCCTTCCTTCAGCTCGGTCGAGCGTGGTTTCGTTTCTTCGTTCCGGCCGGTGTGGCCGGATCAACCGGCCCGCCGGTGCTATGTCCGCCACCGTCAGGTGGAGTGATCCCTTCCTGATTCCGAGGCTAGGCGTGCCCCACCACCCGGTCAAGACGGACACTCACGGGCCACCCGACCGATCACCGCGAGCGCCAGAACCATCACCATCGCAGGAGACCACCCTCCGCACTGGTCTACTCCACAACAAGTCACCCCGGGCATGATGCAGCCCGGGGCGACTTGGTGGTTTGCCTTTGCTACTCGCGCGGGCCGGGGAGGCCGCCGTCGGACTCGCTGCTGCCCTCGGCCGTGGTGGTCTCGGCCTGGCCGGTGGCGGTGCTGCCGGTAGCGGCGCCTTCGGTGCCGGAGCCGGTTGAGCTTTCGGGACCTGCATCAGGTGTTTCGCCGCCGACTACCTGTGCGCCACCGTCAGCAGCACTCGAACTGGCGGCCTGGTCAGCGGCTTCCGGAGGCCCGTCGCCGGCCGCCTGCTCGCCGCCGGACTGGGATTCGACGTACGTGCCGACCTTCTGCTGGACCGTGTCGACCTTCTCCGCGTACTTCCCCCCGGTCTGCTTGTCGATCAGATCACCGGCTTTCTCGACGCCGGCCTTGATCTTGTCCGGGTTCTGCTTGACGACATTCCGGAGCCAGTTCTTCGCCTGTTCCTGGAAATCGTTCATTGCACCCTCCGCGGTGTCAGGGGCGGATCGACGGAAAATCACAGCCTACGGACCGGCCAAAAACACCGGCCCCACTTCGGATAACACACCGTCATCCCCCACCCGTCAACGCCCCTCGCCGCGCACACCCCTCCGATTCCGCTCACTCTCCGTACTTCCACCCGCGTGCGCAGGCCGGCCCACCCTAGGTTGCGTTGGCGTCGAGGTGCGCTTTCGCCACATCCGCCGGCGCGAAGACCAGCCACCCGTCGAGCAGCGCCTCGCGCAAAGCGGTCTCAGAGACCTCGGCCAGCTCGACCAGTACGGCGGCGTAGTTGTCGAAGTGCGGGATCGTGAAGAACCCGTCGCCGGCTCGTGCGGCGAGCACCGCCTCTTTCTCGGCGAGATCCTCGACCCGGATCGCGAGGATCGGCTCGTCCGGCGGGGTCTTGTCGCCGAAGCGCTTCAGATCCGCCTTGCTGAACGGGCGTTCCCACGCGTACGCCTTGCCCCCGACAGCCCAGGTACGCGTGCCGTGCCGCGTCGTCTCCACGGTCTCCGGCAACGCCGCGACCAACCGTTCCACGTCCGCCAGGGTCGCCATGCCGGTCACGCTACTCCGCCGGCCGGACCCTCAGCTTGAACAAAAGGAAGGCCTTCGCCCGCCGATTTCTGGCCGGCGTGAAGCGACCATCGCTTCGGTGGCGTGGGTGACCAGGCGATGGGGCGCTCGCCTGGTCACCACTCCAACACCACCGAACTCGTTTCCAAGCACGACCTTTTCCTCAGATGAACTGGTTGAGCCCACCCTCAGTCAAGCTCTTCTGTTCAGCAGCGGGAGGGCCTTCGAAGAGGCCTGCAGGACTGGTGCATCAGGTCGCATATTCCGTGGCGGGCTATCGCGCCACCTGCAAGTATCCCGCTCATGCTGACCTTGGACGTGCCCGACGGCACCCGCCTCGCCTACCACCGAAAGGGCTCGGGGGGCGATCGACCGCTCGTCTGCATCCCCGGCGGGCCGATGATGCGCTCCGCCTACTTCGGCGACCTCGGTGGGCTGGCCGCGCAGCGGGAGTTGGTGCTGCTGGACCTGCGCGGTACGGGCGACTCGGCCAGGCCCGCAGACCTCGCGAGCTTCCGGGTGGACCGGCAGGCTGAGGACATCGAGGCACTGCGCGTTGCCCTTGGACTGGAGCAGTTGGATCTTCTTGGCCACTCGGCCGCTGGTGATCTCGTGCTGGCCTACGCGGCCCGCTACCCCGAGCGGGTGCGCTCGCTCGTCCTGGTCTGCGCGCGGGCGCGCACCGCCGGGATCGACTTCCCCGTCGAGCGGCGTCGCGAGGCGCTGGAACTGCGCCAGGAGGAGCCCTGGTACGAGGAGATCCGGCCGGCCTTCGAGCGGGCAGTGTCTGGGGAAGCAAGCGACGCGGACTTCGTGCTGCTCGACCGCCTGTCCTACGGTCGATGGGATGCGGCCGCGCAGGCGCACGCCGCGGCGTGCGAGGAGTGGTTCGACGAGGAGGCGGCGAACGCCTATCTGGCCCCGGGCGCCTTCGACGGCGCGGACGATGCCCGCGCCGTACTGGCTGAACTGGACGTGCCTGTCCTGGTCATCTCCGGTGAGCTGGACGGTTCCCCACGTCCGGACTCCGCCGCCGAGGTGGCCGGGCTCTTCCGGCGCGGCGAGCACATCATCCAGGCGGGTGCCGCGCACAGTCCGTGGGTGGATGGTCCGGACGAATTCGTCCAGACCGTCATCAAGTTCCTGGCCAGGGACTCCCGGTAACGAGGTGTCCCGCAGCTACGGTCGGCGGGGCGTCTGGCGGTCATCCGTCCTTCGGGTGCAGGCGGACGACATTCTCCGTGCTTCCGCCGAGCTCTCGTTCAACCCGGTAGCGGCACGTCTCTCCGTGCGCCGGCCGGTCAACTAGCCAGCTCGCCGAGCCGACCGGGTGCTGCCTCGCCGCGGCGGGGTCAGTCCTGTTCCAGGCCGGAGGAATCCAGCAGCGGAAGCTCTTCGTGACTCGCCGAGAGTTCCTGCTTCACGATCGTCATCGCCAGTCCGCCGGGATAACCCTTCCGCGCAAGCATGCCGAGCAGCCGTCGCATCGCCACCTCACGCTCGAGCGACCGCATGGACCGAAGCTTCCGCCGTACGAGCGTCCGAGCTGTCTCCTCCTCCTGCTCCGGATCCAACTCGTCCAACGCATCACGGGCCAGCTCGTCGTCCACCCCACGCCGACGCAACTCCTGTGCCAGCGCTCGCTTCCCCAGCCCACGCCCGCGGTGCCGCGACTCGACCCATGCGTTGGCAAAGGCTGCGTCATCAATCAACCCGACCTCGGAAAACCGGTCCAGCACCTCTTCGGCGACCTCGTCCGGGATCTCCCGCTCAGCCAGCAAGTCCGCCAACTCAGCCCGCGTCCGCGGCTGCCCAGTCAGCTTGTCCAACAAAATCGTCCGGGCCACCGAAGCTGGATCAGCCTCCTGATCCACCCCCGCATCAAACGCCCCCTCAGGCCCCTCACCCCCAGGCCGACTCCCCCGCCGCCCCCCAAACTGCCGCCGCGGAGCAGCCCCCCGCCGCCTCCCACCCTCGGCCCCACCAACAACAGCTTGTCCACCCAACCCTCGGCTGTCGTTGCCATCCCGACCGGCATCCGCCCGACCGCCACTCGCACCCCGACGCTCGCTCACATCCGAGCCGCCACTCGCACCCCGACGCTCGCTCACATCCGAGCCGTCGCCTGCACCCCGACCGCTGCGTGCACCCCGACCGCCGGTTGTACGTCGCCCGCGAACTGCGATCGGCTCTACCGGATCGGCTGCGGCAACCGCCGACTCACTCGGGTCACCCGCAGGAACGTCCGTACCGCTCAAGTCCCCGGCGGAAACATCCGGCTCCCCGAGGTCGAGGGGCTCACGCACGGAGGCACGACCCAACCTGCGGTCCTCCGCCGCCCGAGCAGCTCCTGACGTCCCATCGGCAGGCTCGCTAGCTGTCCCTGCGCGAGGTTGACGCGGTACGACGTCTGCCGGCTTGGCATCTGCGGATTCCCCGGACTCGCCCCACGGATCGGCCGCACTCGAACTCCTGCCTGGCGCAGGAGTCCTGCCGGGCTGTTGCTTGCCCGACCGTCCGCCCGCGTCCTCGGACTCCTCAGATTCACGAGTTCGCTCGTGCGCGCCGCGGCTCAGGCTCGACCCCGGTCTCTCAGCGGCGAACGCTCGCGCCGCCGCCAGCCGCTCAGCAGTCCTCTCCTCGGAGGCTCGCGTGGAGTCATCGTCCTGTTCACCCCAGGGGATGTCAGACCGAACAGCTCGCTTGCTCCGGTCCACGCGAGCCCCAGACCGCGACCCGTCGGACAAACCGTCGTCTGCGGAGTGATCCGCCCATGGGTCCTCGGTGCCGGCGGTTCGGCGGATCCTGCCCGCGCGGGGGCGGGACGGCGTCACGTCCGCCGAGTCATCGTCGGCGTCGTCCGGCCACGAGGCGCGCCGGTTGGAGGGGCGGTCGCCGGGTGACGGAGTGCTTGGGGCGCGTCGGGCTGGGCGGCCGGTGGTTCTCGGAGGGGCCTGGGGGGCGGCGTCGTCCGGTGCTCCCCCTGCGCCGGATGAGGCCGGGTTGCGGCTGGATGTCGCTGCGCCGCCGCCGGCCGCGGGGCCGCGGGCCAGGAGCTCTCGGGCTAGGGCTAGGCGGTCGGCCTGGGGTAGGGACAGAGCCGCGGGGGCAGCGTCGTCGGCTGGGAGCCGAGGGACGCTGCCGCCCGCGGGGGGTCGATCAGAAGTCGACATCAACCTCGGCCTTGGCGGCCGCGTCGGCCGGCTGGTCCAGGGTCGGGCCGATGCCCATCTTCTCCTTGATCTTCTTCTCCAGCTCGTTGGCCAGATCGGGGTTGTCGCGCAGGAAGTTCCGCGCGTTCTCCCGGCCCTGGCCGAGCTGGTCGCTCTCGTAGGTGAACCAGGCACCGGCCTTGCGGACGAAGCCCTGGTCCACGCCCAGGTCGAGCAGGCTGCCCTCGCGGCTGATGCCCTGGCCGTAGATGATGTCGAACTCGGCCTGCTTGAACGGCGGGGCCACCTTGTTCTTCACGACCTTGACGCGGGTCCGGTTGCCGACGACGTCGGTGCCGTCCTTCAGCGACTCGATCCGGCGCACGTCCAGCCGCACCGAGGCGTAGAACTTCAGCGCCTTACCACCGGTCGTCGTCTCCGGGGAGCCGAACATGACGCCGATCTTCTCGCGCAGCTGGTTGATGAAGATCGCGGTGGTGTTCGTCCCGCTGACCGCACCGGTCATCTTCCGCAGCGCCTGGCTCATCAGCCGGGCCTGCAGACCGACGTGGCTGTCACCCATCTCGCCCTCGATCTCGGCGCGCGGCACCAGCGCGGCCACCGAGTCGATCACGACGATGTCGATCGCGCCGGAGCGGACCAGCATGTCGGCGATCTCCAGCGCCTGCTCACCGGAGTCGGGCTGCGAGACCAGCAGCGCGTCGGTGTCGACGCCCAGCTTCCGCGCGTACTCCGGGTCGAGGGCGTGCTCGGCGTCGATGAACGCCGCGATCCCGCCGGCCCGCTGAGCGTTCGCGACCGCGTGCAGGGCGACCGTCGTCTTACCGGAGGATTCCGGACCGTAGATCTCCACCACGCGACCGCGCGGCAGACCGCCGATCCCGAGGGCGATGTCGAGCGCGATCGACCCGGTCGGGATGACCTCGATCGGCGGCCTGTTCTGCTCCCCCAGGCGCATCACCGAACCCTTGCCGCACTGCCGCTCGATCTGCGTCAGCGCGGTCGCAAGCGCCTTCTCGCGATCGGCCACCGCGCGCTCCGCACTCGCTGCACCCGCCATGTGATTGCCACCTGACCCATCTGATAATCGGGGCCGCTGTCCCAGCCGCCCGAAGAAACTTCGTGTCGCCAGAGAAGGTAAACGTCACGTCGGACAGTTTTCGCCGCCACTTCGAATCTGTGGACAACTCAGCCGTCCGGCGCACCTTCAGGAGACCAAACTATCCCGAACACGTGTTCGAATCGCAACTGACACGCCGAAGCTTGCCTCGGCAGCCGGCCTGGCCCGCCGACTCCCTACCCTGGCGGGCGTGACAGACCGCCCCGACGTGCCCGATTCCGCTGTCGTCCTCGCGCTCAGCAAGGTCGAGTTCGGCATCGACGCCGTACTCGACTCCCTCCGCACCCAGGACCCGTTCGGCATCCGCGGCATCCTGACCGAGTACTCCAACCAGGAACAACCCAACCTGGCCGAGAAGGGCTTGATCCTCGCGATCGACCGGCTGCTGAAGATGAAGGTGCCCGGACATGCCGAGTGGCCGACGCTGCCACTGGCCGAGCGCTGCGACTGGTGGGTCGAGCGCCTGGGTGGATTCGCCGCCGTCGTCGCCGGACTCCCCCGGATCAGCGGTGCGACCGCCGACCGGCTGCCGGTCAAGGACACGCTGGGCGCGGCCGTCCAGGCGATGGTGATCGGTGCGGTCTGCCGTGAGTACGGCGTCGAGGCGCATGCCGACCGTACGGCGGTCATCGCACGGGTGCTGACCGACCGCCTGATCACTCCGGACGACGTGCTCAAGTACGACGACCCGACAGCGGCGGGCCAGGAGGTTGGGAGGCATCTGGGCCTCGGAGACGAGTCCGAAGAGGCAGGACTGCGCAAAGTCATCCGGCTGGTGTGGCGGATCAGCAAGCTGTTCGGTGGGCTCGGTGACGTGTTCGAGGATCGCCCGCGCGGCAGTCTCGGTGCCCGGTTCATCGGCAAGCTCCCCGCGGTCGGTGTGGTCGGCGGGTTCTTCGACGAGCGCAAGGGCATCCGCAGGGCGGCGTACGAGGCCGCTGAGCTCCTCGTCAGCAGCGCCTTCCGCGTCAAGCCGGTCTGACCTGCCGGACCGAAAGGACTGGGGCCCCGGGCGCAGTCCTGGGATGATCTCGGCATGACTGGGATCGTCATCGCACGACCGGACGAGAGTTGGCCGACGCAGTACGAGAAGACCGCGCAGGCGGTCGGCCATCTGCTCGGCGACGTAGCACGGCGGATCGACCACATCGGATCGACCTCAGTACCTGGCCTGCCGGCCAAGGACATCCTCGACATGCAGGTGACGGTCGAGACAGAGCCTGAGCTGGATGATGCGGTCGAGCGGATGGTGGCGGCGGACTGGGAGCTCCGCCCGCCCAGACGGGATCATCCGGTGCCCGGTCTGCCCGCCGACGATCCGCAGTGGGTGAAGCGCATCGTGCGCGAGCCGATGTACCGGCGGCGGGTGAACCTGCACATCCGAGTAGCCGGTCGGGCGAACCAGCGGTACGCACTGCTCTTCCGCGACTATCTGCGCAGCCATCCGGAGACAGCGCAGGCGTACGGCGCTTTCAAGGGCCAAGCCGCCGCACTGCAGATCGCCGAAGGGGACTACACCGACCTGAAGGATCCGGTCTGCGACTTGATCTACCTGCCGGCCGAGGAGTGGGCGGCCCGCATGGGCTGGACCGTCTGACGGATCGGGCGGTATGACTCAGGGTGAGCGCAGTACTACTGCGCGGTCGTTGACCCGATCTGGCCGAGCCAGCAGGCTGGACCGCGGGGCGTCGTGGCCAGCCCGACGTACGGGCGGATGTCCCTCCAGGGGGCGTGGTTCGGGTGGCGGGTGTGGGACGGCTGGCGGCGTTGCCGTGCGGCAAGGTGTCCAAGTGGATCGTGCTGGCGTTGTGGATCGTCGCGGTGGCGGTGTGCTTCAGTCCAGCGGGCAAACTGACCGGTGCGCAGGAGAACGACGCAGTCTCGTGGCTACCCGGTAAGGCCGAGTCCACCGAGGTCTTGAAGGCAACCGCGCAGTTCTCCTCCCCCGACGAGATTCCAGCCGTACTGGTGTACGAGCGCGCCTCCGGGATCACCCCGGCCGACATGCAAGCCGTCACGGGCCACGTGCAGCAGTACGCCGAGCTGCAGGACGTCGACCGGGACGTCATCGGGCCGATCCCCTCCGAGGATCGCAAGGCACTCCAGATCATCGTGCCGATCAACGCCGGGACCGGAGGCTGGGAGACGATCGGTGCGCGTGCCGAGGACATCAGGCACGTTGCGGCGGACCGTCCGGACGGACTGTCGTTCCACGTCACCGGGCCGGGCGGGTTCGCGGCCGATTCGCAGGAGGCCTTCGCCGGGATCGACGGCAAGCTCCTCTACTCCGCTGCCGCAGTGGTGATCGTGATCCTGCTGCTCACCTACCGCAGCCCCGTGCTCTGGCTGCTGCCGCTGGTCTCCGCAGGTGTCGCGCTCTTCGCGGCACAGGCGGTCATCTACTTCTTGGCGACCGAGGCCGACCTGACCGTCAACGCCCAGAGCGCAGGCATCCTCACAGTGCTGGTGTTCGGCGCTGGGACGGACTATGCCCTGCTGCTGGTGGCTCGTTACCGCGAGGAGCTCAGGAGGCATCAGGACAAGCACGAGGCGATGGCGTTCGCACTGCACCGGGCCGGCCCGGCCATCATCGCCTCCGGGTCCACTGTGGTGGCAGGCATGCTGTGTCTGCTGTTCGCGTCGATGAACTCCACGCGCGGGCTCGGTCCGGTCGCCGCAGTCGGCATCGTGATCGCATTGCTCGCCATGCTGACCTTGCTGCCGGCACTGCTCGTCATCTGTGGGCGTTGGGTGTTCTGGCCGCTGCGTCCGACGTACGGATCGGATGACCACACCGAAACGAGTGTCTGGGGTCGCATCGGCCGACGGATTGCAGTACGCCCGCGGCTGACCTGGATCGTCACCTCTGTCATCTTGGGTATCGCCTCACTCGGCATCCTGACCCTCAACGCCGGCGGACTGACCAACGAGGAGTCCTTCGTCGGTACGCCGGACTCCGTGGTCGGCGAGAAGGTCGTGGCGGCCCACTTCCCGGCCGGCGCCGGCAACCCACTGGTTGTGGTCAGCAAGGCCGACAAAGCCGCAGAGGTCCGTACGGCGATGTCCTCGACGCAAGGCATCGCCGAAGTGGCCAAGCCGCGGATCGGCGGCGGATCGGCGTACATCGAGGCGACCATGACCGACGCGGTGGACACGCAAGCCGCGAAGGACACCGTCGATCGCGTGCGGGCTTCGGTCCATGCCGTACCGGATGCCGACGCACTGGCCGGTGGCGGCGCCGCGATCCTGCTGGACACCCAGCGGGCGTCCGATCACGACAACAAGGTGATCATCCCTGTTGTGCTTGCCGTCGTTCTGGCGATCCTCGCGCTGTTGCTACGGGCGCTGGTCGCGCCGGTCATCCTGGTCGCGACTGTCGTGCTGTCGTTCGGCGCTGCGCTCGGGATCAGCTCGCTGGTGTTCAAGGCGCTCGGGTTCGGGGGCGCGGACATTTCGCTGCCGCTGTTCGTCTTCGTCTTCTTGGTTGCCTTGGGCATCGACTACAACATCTTCCTGATGACCCGCGTGCACGAGGAGTCGAAGGCGCACGGAACCCGGCGCGGGGCGCTGATCGGCGTGGCAGCGACCGGTGGCGTGATCACCTCGGCGGGTCTGGTGCTGGCCGGGACGTTCGCAGTGCTGGCGACGCTGCCGGTGGTGGCGTTCGCGGAGATCGGGATCGCGGTCGCGCTCGGCGTACTGCTCGACACCATCGTGGTGCGGTCCGTACTGGTCACGGCGCTGAACCTCGACATCGGCCGGCATCTGTGGTGGCCAAGCAAGTTGGCCCAGAAGCGTGATCCTGAGCCGGCTGACAACCTTCCCGAGGCCGAGGCCGAGGCAACCCTCACCAAGACCTGACCGCGGGACGGTTCAGCGTTCGCTGGGTGGCAGTTGGAGGTGTGCCCAGACGGCGCGCCAGACAGTCTTGGCGTGCTCGCCGTCGGCCAAAGCCTCGACGACCGTACGGCCGCCGAGCCCCTGGACGACCTGGGTCTCCGCCCAGGTCCGTGCGTAGGCCGGACCGAGATGCTGATCCATCCGTGCCCAGAATTCCGTCAGTCTCATGCCTACCCGTTGTCGTCCTTCGGTGGCTGTCCCCAACCGCCCTGTTGCGGCGGCTGGCCGCCCTGCTGCGGAGGCTGCTGGCCGTACGGTGAGCCCTGCTGTGGCTGACCGGGCTGCCCCTGACCCGGCTGCTGTCCCCAGCCTCCCTGCCCCTGCTGCGGCGGTTGCCCCTGCTGCGGCGGCCGCTGCGGCGGTCCTTGCGGACCCCATTGCCCCTGCCCTGGCGGGCCTTGCTGCGGCTGAGGCTGTCCAGGGTACTGCGGCTGCCCAGACGGACCCGCGTAGGGCGCTTGACCTGGCTGACCCGGGTACTGCCCCGGCTGGCCGCCGTACTGGCCTGGCTGTCCGCCGTACTGACCAGGCTGCCCCTGGTACTGACCAGGCGGACCGTACCCCGGCTGACCCGGGTACTGCCCCGGCGGACCGCCGTACTGACCTGGCTGCCCTGGGTACGGACCGTATTGCCCGTAGGCCTGCTGAGCCTTGGCCTTGCGACCGCGCAGCACGAAGAACACAACCGCGGCGACGACCAGCAGCACCAGCACGATGATCAGAATGAGCAACCAGGTCGGGAAGCTGCTGCCCGCCTCGGAGGTCAGCGAGACCTTCCCGAGCTTGTCGAGGCTGTCGTACGTCGCCGTGCGGCCATCGATCTTCGCACCGTCGTCGTGCTCCAGGATCTTGCCCGGCATGGTGATCTTGAAGTTGACCTCCGGCTGGCTGCCGGACGGGACCTGACCGAGGCTCGAGTCCTTCACCGAGACGGTGACCTTGTCGCCGTCCTTGCGGAAGCTGACGCCGTCGCCGCTCGAGGTGCCCATCTTGTCGAACGGCACGCTCTCGAAGTCACAGGCCGAACCGACGTACTTGTCGTCGTCGAACGGCTTGCACGTGACGCCCTCGGTGGTGGTCTGCTTGATCGCGTCGTCGATGCGCTTGTGGATCGTGTCGAGCGACTGACCGCTGGCCTGCAGCAACTGCTTGTCGACCCCGATCTGCATGTTGCCCGAGACCGTCTCGTTCGACCCGACCTTGAGATCTGCGTCGACCTTCACGCACCCGGTGAGCGCGACCAGGCATGCCCCGACGAGGAGCGCTGCACGTACGCGGTTGATCATGTCGCCGATCATTCCAGACGAAGGGGACAAGATCGGCACCGGACCGAAAGCGCCCGCTCACAGCGGGCGACGAACGGTGACGGGCGCGTGATGAAAACTGTCGGCGGGACCCGGCAAGATGGTCGGCGTGAAGAAAACCAGCGCGTTGAGCCGGTTCTCGCCCGCGACCCGGGCGTGGTTCGGCGACGTCTTCGAGGCGGCCACCCCGGCCCAGCTCGAGGCGTGGGACGCCATCACCGCGGGCCGGGATGCGCTGGTGGTCGCCCCGACCGGTTCGGGCAAGACGCTGGCTGCCTTCCTCTGGGCGCTGGACCGATTGGCAACAATTCCTCCGGCGGACGACCCGAAGCTGCGCTGCCGGGTGTTGTACGTGTCGCCGTTGAAGGCGCTCGCGGTCGACGTCGAGCGCAACCTCCGCGCGCCGCTGATCGGGATCCGGGAGACCGCGCGGCGGCTCGGCGAGGCGCCGATCGATGTCGAGGTCGCGGTGCGTTCCGGCGATACGCCGGCGAGCGAACGACGACGGTTCGCTTCGCGGCCTTCCGACGTACTCATCACGACCCCTGAGTCGCTGTTCCTGTTGCTGACATCGCAGGGCCGGGAGTCGCTGCGTGGCGTGGAGACCGTGATCGTCGACGAGGTGCACGCGGTCGCGGGGACGAAGCGCGGTGCACATCTGGCGCTCACGCTGGAGCGGCTCGACGGGTTGCTGCCGAAGCCGGCGCAGCGGATCGGCCTGTCGGCGACGGTGCGCCCGGTCGAGGAGGTGGCGCGCTTCCTCGGCGGCGAACGGCCCGTCACCGTTGTGCAGCCGAAGTTCACCAAGCAGTGGGATCTGAGTGTGGTCGTGCCGGTCGAGGACATGGCCGAGCTGGCGAGCACGGAGCTGGAGACCTCCGGTTCAGCCGCCGGGCCACCGCGGCATGCGTCCATCTGGCCGCATGTCGAGGAGCAGGTCTTCGATCTGATCTCGCAACACAACTCCACGATCGTTTTCGCGAACTCGCGGCGCCTGGCCGAGCGCCTCACTGCCCGGCTGAACGAGATCGCTGCCGAGCGGGCCGAGCTCGAGCTGCCCGAGCAGGGTTCACCGGCTCAACTGATGGCGCAGTCGGGCGCGTCGCTCGCGGCATCACCGTTGATTGCGCGAGCGCACCACGGCTCGGTCAGCAAGGAGCAACGAGCGCTGATCGAGGCCGATCTGAAGTCCGGTCGGCTGCCGTGTGTGGTGGCGACGAGCAGCCTGGAGCTCGGTATCGACATGGGTGCGGTCGATCTGGTCATCCAGGTCGAGGCGCCGCCATCGGTCGCCAGCGGGCTGCAGCGCGTCGGCCGCGCCGGCCACCAGGTGGGTGCGGTGTCGCGCGGCGTGCTGTTCCCCAAGTTCCGTGGCGACCTGATCGACACAGCCGTCGTCGTGCAGCGGATGCGCGATGGACTGATCGAGAGCCTGCACATCCCGGCCAATCCGCTCGATGTGCTGGCGCAGCAGATCGTGTCGATCGTCTCGCTGGACACGGTCGACGTCGACGAGCTGTTCGCGTTGGTACGACGGTGTGCGCCGTTCGCAACGTTGCCGCGATCGGCGTACGACGGGGTCCTGGACATGCTCTCGGGCCGCTACCCGTCGGACGAGTTCGCGGAGTTGCGGCCGCGGATCGTGTTCGATCGGGTCAGCGGAGAGATCTCCGGGCGGCCTGGAGCGCAGGGCCTCGCGGTGACGAGTGGCGGGACGATCCCGGATCGCGGGCTGTTCGGCGTCTTCCTGGTCGGCGAGTCGACCAACCACCGCGTCGGCGAGCTCGATGAAGAGATGGTGTATGAGTCGCGGGTGGGCGACGTGTTCACCCTTGGCGCGTCGAGCTGGCGCATCGAGGACATCACCCACGATCGGGTGCTGGTCTCCCCCGCGCCCGGTCAGCCGGGGCGATTGCCGTTCTGGAAGGGCGATGCGGTGGGACGACCGGCGGAGCTCGGCGCGGCGACCGGCGCCTTCGTCCGGAAGATGGCATCGCTGCCGGCCACCAAGGCGGTCGAGCGGGCGCGGACAGCCGGCCTGGACGAGTACGCCGCGAACAACCTCGTCTCGTATCTCGCCGAGCAGCGCGACGCGACGAGCCGGGTGCCGGATGACGTGACCGTCGTGGTCGAGCGGTTCCGGGATGAGCTCGGCGACTGGCGTGTCTGCGTGCATTCGCCGTACGGCGGTCAGGTGCACGGACCGTGGGCACTGGCGATCGCAGCGCGGCTGCGCGAGCGGTACGGGATGGATGCGCAGTCTGTCTCGGGTGACGACGGGATCGTCCTGCGGCTGCCGGAGACGGACGAGCCGCCGCCGGGTGCGGATCTGGTGCTGTTCGATCCGGCGGAGATCGAGGACTTGGTGACCGCCGAGGTCGGCGGATCGGCGTTGTTCGCCGCACGGTTCCGCGAGTGCGCTGCGCGGGCGTTGCTGTTGCCGCGACGAAATCCTGGACGGCGTTCGCCGCTGTGGCAGCAGCGTCAGCGGTCGGCGCAGCTGTTGTCGGTGGCAAGCAAGTATGGCTCCTTCCCGATCGTGCTCGAGACGTTGCGCGAGGTGTTGCAGGACGTCTACGACCTGCCCGCGTTGAAGGATCTGCTCACCGGGATCAGCGAGCGGCGGATCTCGGTGGTCGAGGTGGAGACGCCGGAGGCTTCGCCGTTCGCGAAGTCGTTGCTGTTCGGGTACGTGGGCGCGTTCATGTACGAGGGCGACAGTCCGCTCGCGGAGAAGCGTGCGGCCGCCCTCGCGCTGGATCAGAGCCTGCTTGCCGAGCTCCTCGGGCGGACCGAGCTGCGGGAGTTGCTCGACGCCGAGGTCGTGCTGCGGACCGAGGCGGAGCTGCAACGGCTTGCCGAGGATCGCCGGGCTCGTGACGCTGAAGGGCTGTTCGACGTCCTGCGGATTGTCGGTCCGCAGTCGTTGTCCGAAGCCTCGCAGCGGTGTGTCGATGGTGCCGACGCCGAGTCGTGGTTGACGTCGCTGGCTTCCGCTCGCCGGGTGGTGCGGGTCCGGATCGCTGGTGAGCATCGGTGGGCCGTTGTCGAGGATGTGGCCCGATTGCGTGACGCCCTCGGCGTGCCGCTCCCACCCGGGGTCGCGGAGGCGCATGCCGAGCCGGTTGCTGACCCCCTCGGGGACCTTGTCTCGCGGTACGCGCGTACGCACGGACCCTTCCGGGCTATCGATCTCGCGACCCATCTGGGCATCGGTGTTGCTGTCGTCACCGATGCGCTGCGGCGGCTTGGTGCGGCCGGGCGGGTTGTCGAGGGCGAGTTCCTGCCTGGCGGGATCGCGCTCGAGTGGTGCGACAGCGAGATCCTGCGGTTGCTTCGGCGGAGGTCATTGGCCGCGCTGCGCAAGGAGGTTGAGCCGGTCGATCCGTCCGCGCTCGCCCGGTTCCTGCCCGCGTGGCAAGGGATCACGAGCAGCCGAGGCCGTGGGTACGACGTACTTCTTGGTGCGGTCGAGCAGCTGGCCGGCTGCGCCGTACCGGCGTCGGCGCTGGAATCGATCGTGCTGCCCTCGCGGGTGCCGGGATACCAGCCGTCGATGCTGGACGAGCTGACCGCGACCGGTGAGGTGGTGTGGGCCGGGTCGGGTTCGCTGCCCGGGACGGATGGGTGGGTGTCACTGCATCTCGCGGACAACTGCGACCTGACCCTGCCTGATCCGGATCCTGCCTTTGAGCTCGGGGACACCCATCAGGCAGTGCTCGACGCCTTGTCGGGTGGTGGCGCGTTCTTCTTCCGGCAGTTGAGTGATGTCGTCGGGGCGGCATCGGGTGTGGTGGACGACGCGACGCTGGTCGGAGTGCTGTGGGATCTCGTGTGGGCGGGTCATCTCACCAACGACACGCTCGCTCCGGTGCGTTCGCTCGTTGGCGGTGGGCGGGGTAGTCATCGAGTTCGGCGTACGACGCCTCGTGCCCGACCGGGACGTCCGCGGCCGGGGCGACCGGCGATGCCGTCGCGTAGTGGGCCGCCGACGGCCGGCGGCCGGTGGTCGTTGCTTCCGGCTCGTAGTGAGGACGCGACGCGGCGGGCGCATGCTGCGGCGGAGACGCTGCTGGATCGGTACGGGATCGTCACGCGCGGATCGGTGATGACGGAGCGGACTCCGGGCGGGTTCGCGGCCGTGTACAAGGTGCTGAGTGCCTTTGAGGAGTCGGGACGATGCCGGCGCGGGTACTTCGTGGCTGGGCTTGGCGCTGCGCAGTTCGCGCTGCCTGGTGCGGTGGATCGACTACGGGCACTGGCCGAGTTGCCCACGTCTACTGGCGCCGGATCAGCTCGCGCCCCGGCCGGCGGTCGGCGTGACGCGGAGCTGACGGCGAGGGCCGTCGTACTCGCGGCTTCCGATCCCGCGAATCCGTACGGCGCGGCACTGCCGTGGCCCGAGCGGGAGAGCGCGGGTGGACACCGGCCTGGGCGGAAGGCTGGTGCGTTGGTCGTGATGGTGGACGGGCAGTTGATCGTGTACGTCGAGCGTGGTGGGCGGACTGTGCTGAGTTTCACCGAGGACTCTGACCTGTTGCAGCCGGCGGTCGATGCGCTTGCCTTGTCGATCCGGGATGGTCAGCTCGGCAAGCTGAGTGTGGAGACGGCCGACGGTGAACAGGTCCGGCATACGGCCTTCGGTGACGCACTGGCGAAGGCGGGCTTCCATGCGACGCCGCGGGGCTTGCGGCTGCGGGCTTGAGTCGGGACGGGCTTGAGCGATGCCTGAGGGAGATACCGTCTGGAGGGCCTGCAAGCGGCTGAACCAGGCCCTTGGCGGCCAGGAGCTGCTCCGGACGGACTTCCGGGTGCCGTCGCTGGCGACGACCGACCTGAGCGGTCGCACGATGCTGGAGGTCGTTGCGCGCGGCAAGCATCTGCTGATGCGGGTGTCCGGCGGGGTGACGGTGCACAGCCATTTCCGGATGGACGGGAGCTGGCATCTGTACCGGCCCGGCGAGCGCTGGCATGGCGGACCCGATCACCAGATCCGCGCCGTACTCGAGACCGCGTCGTGGACGGCAGTCGGTTATCGGCTGCCGGTGCTCGAACTCGTTGCGACGGACGCCGAGGACACGGTGGTCGGCCACCTTGGGCCGGATCTGCTGTCGCCGTCGTTCGACCGTTCCGTGGCGATCGCGAACGTCGAGGCTGATCCGGAGCGAACCATCAGCGAGGCGTTGCTGGACCAGCGGAATCTCGCTGGGATCGGGAACTTCTATCGCAACGAGGTCTGCTTCCTGCTGGGCCTGCACCCGTGGCGACCGGTCTCCTCCGTCGATGTGCCTGCGGCTGTCGATCTCAGCCGGCGACTGATGAAGGCCAACCTACGCAACGGCACGCAGGTGAGCACCGGCGTCGACCGGCCCGGCCAGCGGTCCTGGGTGTTCGAACGCGCCGGCAAGGCGTGCCGCCGCTGCAAGACGACGATCCTGACCGCGTCAGTCGGCGAACCACCTCGCGACCGAGTCACCTACTGGTGCCCCGCCTGCCAGCCCGAGAACTGACCTGTGGATAACGCCGGCACCGGGACGGGACGCGGATATCTTCTCTGACGCATCGAACATTTGTTCGAGCGAGAGGAGAGGCTGATGTGCGACAAGTGCGATGGTTTGACCAACGAGCAGTATGTGGAGCAAATCGAGCGGAACATCCAGACCTACGGGTGGACGATCCAGTATGTCGAGGGCGATGGGGCGCGCAATCCAGCGTTCGGGTACTCGCTCGGGCTCAGCCTGTACCGGCACCCGGAGATCATCGTCTTCGATCCCGACCCGGGCTGGACCTACCTGGGGATCAAGCCGCTCGCGTGGGCGGTGATGGACGGCGCCGTCTTCGACGAGGGCGACGACCTGTCCGCGTACTTCCCGCCACCAGAGACCGCCGAGCTCCTCCGCTTCCCCGATTCCGCAACCCACCTCTTCACCGCCAACCACATGTTCCGCCAACCCGACGACCCTCCCCTCCCCGCCCTCCAACTCCTCTGGCCAACCCGAGTCACCCTCATCCAACCCACCACCCCTCACCCCACGTCCGACGAACTCCCCACTGACCCGAGCTCGGCGAGCGGCATGAGCTAGCGGACCCGCAGCGGACGGCCGATCTCGTTATTGGCGCCGTCAGGCTCTTGCTCAGCGCGAAGCAGATAGTTGGCCTGGGCGTCCTGGTCCCAGGGTGAGGTCCTGCTGGCCGGAGTTGTGTCAGCGGAGGCGGCGGCCGTGTATGGCCATCGAAGTGGTCCTCCCCTACCCCCAGAACTTCCATCCCCTCCTCGTCGCCGGCGGAGTCTGCTGACGGCTTTCCTGCTTTGCCGGTGCCCGGTGTTAGGCAGGCGGTAGATCGCAAGCGAAGGAGGAGCCATGCGTTGGGCGCAGTTGGAGGCGAATCAGCCACGGCTGGCGGAGGTGGGCCGGAGGCGGTTGTTCGGGCCCGGCGTCGTACTCGTGGGCACCATTCGTCGTGACGGGACACCCCGCATCAGTCCGGTGGAGCCATGGGTGATGGCCGGCGAACTCTGGCTGTCGATGTTGTGGCAGTCGGCCAAGGCGGCCGACCTCGAACGCGATCCACGAATCCTCGTGCACAGCGTCGTCACCGGTCGCGACGGCGCTGGCGGCGAGTTCAAGATCCGAGGACGGGCAAGCGTCGAGCGCGATCCATCAGTGCAGCAGCAGTACGCCGATGAAGTCGCGGCCGCACTGGGGTGGCGACCGATGCTCGGACGATTTCGCCTGTTCGGAGTGGATGTCGCGGACGTCACCTACATCCGCTACGACGAGCCCACCGGCGACCAGTACGTGACCCGATGGCCGCAGAGCCGCGAGTACGTGCGCCGCGGGACCTCCGCGACGTCCGTCGGCAGGCCAGAACCTCACGAGGACCTCCTCCAACCCCGCTGAGGGCTTGGTCACGGTAGCGACCGGCGCCGGGCGCCGCCAGGCTCACCGTTGGGGCGTGCGGGCTCGAGGGGTGAGGGTGGTGGCTGTTTGTAGGGCGGTTCGGGCGGCTGTTATGGCGGGGTGGGTGGCGGTGCCTCGGCGGTAGGCGAGGTGGGTTTTGCGGTGGATGGGGAGGGGCGTGAGGACCACGGTGGTGGGTGGGGCGACGGCGGCCAGGTCGGGGATGAAGGCGACGCCTTGGCCGGCTGCCACTAGGGCGAGCACAGCGCCGAAGTCGTCGGCGTGGTGGCGGATGCGTGGCGTGAATCCGGCGGCTTCGCAGGCTCGGATGGTCAGGGCGTGGCAGAGGGTGCCTGGAGTGCCGGCGATCCAGGAGGAATCACGTCGGTCGGTCAAGGGGCCGGCAGTGAGGGCAGCTAGGTGGACGGTTTCTTGGAGGAGTGGTTCGGTTTCTAGTCCTGGATCGGAGGTGATGGGGACGTAGTCGTACTCCTGGAGCAGTGCGATGTCGAGGCTTTCGTCGCGGAGGGCGTCGGGCACTGACGCGGGATCCAGTTCGGTGACCATGAGGTCGAGGCCTGGATGCTCGCTGCTCAGGGCTACGACGGCGGGTGTGAGGATCGTCGGGACTGCTGTGGGGAAGACTCCGATGCGCAGGGTTCCGGTGAGGGCTGTGGCGGTCGAGGCCAGGTCGGCGGACGCCTCGTGGAGGATCGCGAGGATTGACTCGGTGTGCTCGACAAGCCCGCGGGCCGCTGGGGTGAGCGTCACTCGGCGGCCGGTGCGTTCGAGAAGTTGGACTCCGGCCTCGCGTTCGAGAGCGCTGAGTTGTTGCGAGACCGCTGACGGCGTGTAGGTGAGCGCCTCGGCGACGGCTGCGATCGTTCCCCGGTGGGCCAACTCAAGGAGGAGCCGGAGTTTGCGCACATCGAGCATAAGCACACCTTACGCTCGGCGACAGAAATTCGAACTGGACCTGCAGAGCGGAGGTGAGTGATCGTCGAGGCATGTCGCTCACTGGTCTCTTCGTTCCGCTGATCACGCCGTTCACCCCAGCGGGTGAACTCGCATCCGATGCTCTGGAGTCGCTCGCCCAGACCGTGCTCGACGATGGAGCGGCCGGCATCGTCGCCTTGGGCACCACGGGCGAACCGGCGACGCTCACGGCGGCGGAGCGCCGCAGGGTTGTCGACATCTGCGCGGGAGTGTGCGCGGAGCGCGGAGCGGATTTGATCGTCGGTGCCGGCTCGAACTCGACTGACGGCTCGATCGGCATGCTCGGGGAGCTTGATCCTCGCGCCACCGCGGTTCTCAGCGTCGTTCCGTACTACACCCGACCATCTGAGGACGGCGTCGTTGAGCACTTCCGTCGGCTCGCGGCCGCCAGTCCGGTGCCGTTGATCATCTACAACGTCCCACACCGCACGGGCAGGCCGTTGGGGGCCGATACCCTCCGTCGGCTTGCGCTGCTGCCAAATGTCGCCGGGTTCAAGCACGCGGTGGGCGGTATCGACGATGCGACGGTTGAGTTCATGAGCGATCTGCCGGCGGATGTCGCGGTTCTTGCCGGTGATGATCTCCACGCTGGAACACTGCTGGCCCTCGGCGCGTCCGGGGCAATCCTGGCCTGTGCCAATGTGGCGACTCGTGCGTACGCCGATCTCGTCAGCGCCTGGCGCGACGGGCCGCTCGATGTGGCGCGCCTCAACAATCGGCTCGTTCCGCTGGCCCGAGCACTCTTCGCCGAACCCAACCCGGTGGTGATCAAGGCCGTACTGGCGGCTCAGCGCCGAATCCCCAGCCCGTACGTGCGCCTACCCCTGCTCGAAGCAACTCCAGCGGCCACCGCAGCCGCCCTCGACTGCTGCCAAATGTCACCGAGCCACACACGCTGAACCGCGGCTGGGCAGGCAACGCTCGCCAGATACCGACGAACAGCTGGCCGCCGGTCGTGACTAGGCGGCGGAGGCTACAACCTCGGTCTCGATGGTTGTCGGGTGGGCCAGGACGAGGGCCTCTTCGCGGGCCAGGTCCTCGCTCACTTCGGCGAAGACCGTCGAGAGCGGGACGTCGAGGGCCATGCAGATGGCGGCCAGCAGTTCGCTGGAGGCCTCCTTCTGGCCGCGCTCGACCTCGGACAGGTATCCGAGGCTGACCCGAGCGTCGGCGGATACCTCGCGGAGAGTGCGCCCTTGGCGCAGCCGCTTACGCCGCAGGACGTCGCCCAGCAGGCCACGAACCAGCACCATGAGGTTTCTCCCTTCCGCCTGTCCGGTCGTCTCTACTCGCACGGTAGCGCGACCGTAGGAACCAACGGTACCCGTTGCTGGGTCACCACTCCTCGCAATGTCCACCTTCGGTGCGCCGCGCCAGTCTGCCCTACCTGTCCCCATGCTGGTCTCAACACGCCGATCAGTCGAGTTCTTCCGCCACCAAAGCTGCTCCGAGTTCCAGAACGGCCCGTACGCTCGCCCGACGGATGGACGTGCGGTCACCGGTCAACTGCAAATTCCGCACCTGCGCAGACCCCGGTCCGGCCGCCGCGATGTACACCGTGCCGGCCGAGATCCCCGCCTGCGGGTCCGGACCGGCCACACCGGTCGTCGCCAGCCCGTAGGTGGCCCCCAGACGCTCTCGGACGCCTGTGGCGAGGGCAGCGGCCGTATCCGGGTGTACCGGACCCACAGCAGCCAGAAGATCCTCAGGTACGCCGGCAAGCTGTGCCTTCAGGTCAGTCGCGTAGACAACCACGCCGCCGCGGTACACGGCCGACACGCCCGGCACATCGGTCAGCGCGGCCCCGACCATGCCACCGGTCAGCGACTCAGCCGTCGCAACGGTTTCTCCCCGCTCCTTCAGCAACCCCACCAAGCGCGCCAGGACCGCCTCGAGCCCCGCGTCCCCTTCAGCCACCCGTCACCTCCACCAGGTGAGCTTATGGGAGCGGGCGTTTGGCGGCGGCGCGGAGGCGGAGGGCTCGGCCGACGTAGTCGATGCCGGTGACGATGGTGACGATGACGGCGGCACCCATGAAGGCCATGGCGGTCCAGTGCAGGGGTGCGAAGGATTGCCATGGCAGGAGGTACAGGCCGAGGGCAATCGCCTGGAGAACGGTCTTGAGCTTGCCGCCGCGGCTGGCCGGCATGACGCCGTGCCGGATCACCCAGAAGCGGAGTGCGGTGACGCCCCACTCGCGGACCAGCACCACCACGGTGACCCACCACGGGAGCTCGCCGAGATAGGACAACCCGATGAAGGCGGCGCCGGTGAGCGCCTTGTCGGCGATCGGGTCGGCGATCTTGCCGAAGTTCGTGACCAGGTTCCAGCGGCGGGCGATGTCGCCGTCGAAGCGGTCGGTGACGATCGCCACCACGAACGTGGCCGTCGCGAGCAGCCGGTTGCCGTCGGTGTCGCCGCCCTCGCGGAGCAGCAGCCAGACGAAGAGTGGGACCAGGACGAGCCGCAGGACGGTGAGCGCGTTCGGCACGTTCCAGGCGCTGGGCGCGTGGAGGTGGCCGGCGCGCGGCGCCGGGTTCGTCGGAGGGTTGGTCACGCGGTCAGGTTATCCGCCGGACGGCCGTCCTGGGGGCTCACGAGTGCCGCGAACTCGGCGATCAGGTCGACCCCGTCGCTTCCGACCACCTTCGCCGACACCAGATCGCCGACCCGAACCCCCTCGGGAAGCCCGGTCAGCGTCGTCGACCCGTCCACCTCAGGCCCCTGATGAGCGGCCCGCCCCTCCCCCGTACGCGCGTCGCCGACGGCGGAAGTGTCGTCCGCACGCGCGTCGTCGCCGGCGTGGATGTCGTCCGTACGGGCGTCGCCGACGGCGGGGATGTCGTGCGTACGGGCGTCGTCGCCGGCGGCGAGGGTGTCGCCTGTTAGGGCGTCGGCGGAGGAGGGCGTCCTGTCCAGAGATTCGACGAGGACTTCGAGGAGTTCGCCGATGCGGGATTCGGCGCGGGCCGAGGTGAGGTCTTCGGCCAGCCGGGTGACGCGATCGAGGCGGGCGGCGATGGTGTCCTCGTCGAGCTTGCCGTCGTACGTCTCGGCTTCGGTGCCGTCTTCGTCGGAGTATCCGAAGACGCCGATCGCGTCGAGGCCGGCGCGGGAGAGGAAGTCGCAGAGGATGTCGACGTCTTCCTCGGTCTCGCCGGGGAAGCCGACGATGACGTTGCTGCGGATGCCCGCGGTCGGCGCGGTCGCGCGGACCTGAGCGATGAGCTCGAGGAAGCGCTCGGAGTCACCGAAGCGGCGCATGCGGCGCAGGAGTGGGCCGGAGGCGTGCTGGAAGGAGAGATCGAAGTACGGGACGACGCCGGGGGTCGAGGTCATCGCGGTGATGAGGGTCGGGCGCATCTCCGCAGGCTGCAGGTACGAGACACGCACGCGGGTGATGCCGGAGACCGCGGCGATCTCGCCGACGAGGGTCTCGAGCAGGCGCAGGTCGCCGAGGTCCTTGCCGTACGAGGTGGAGTTCTCGGAGACGAGGAACAGTTCGCGTACGCCGTTCTCCGCCAGCCACTCGGCTTCGCGGAGCACCTCGGCTGGGCGGCGGGAGACGAACGCGCCACGGAACATCGGGATCGCGCAGAAGGCACACCGGCGGTCGCAGCCGGACGCGAGCTTGAGAGGGGCCATCGGGCCGCCGTCGAGCCGGCGACGCATGACGCGCGGGCCGCTCGCCGGGGCGGAGGTGAGGTCGGGGGCGTCGATCGTCAGCTCTTCCGGCCGGCCCGTGGCGAAGCGTCCCTTGAGAGCTGGGGTGTCAGGCGAGGCGGCGCCGGCAGAGCCGTCGCCGACGGGCCTCAGCTGGTCGGGAATGTGGTCGCCGTGGCCGGGGATGGCTATGCCGGTGGTGGCGGCTCGGGCGGCGGGGGCCAGCGGGAGGAGTTTGCGGCGGTCGCGGGGCACGTGGGGCTGGTGCTTGGTGCCGGCGAGGATCGAGCGGAGGCGATCGGAGATGTCGGCGTAGTCGTCGAAGCTGAGGACCGCGTCGGTCTCCGGGAGAGCCTCGGCGAGCTGTTCGCCGTACCGTTCGGCCAGGCAGCCGACCGCGACGACGGCCTGGGTGCGGCCGGATTCCTTGTAGTCGGAGGCGGCCAGCAGGGTGTCGACGGAGTCCTTCTTCGCGGCTTCGACGAACCCGCAGGTGTTCACCACCACGGTGTCCGCCTCGGCGGCGTCCTCGACCAGCCGGAATCCGCCGGCTTCGAGCCGGCCGGCCAGTTCCTCGGAGTCGACATCGTTACGGGCACAGCCCAGCGTGACCAGGGCGACGGTGGTGGGTGGCGTAGTCATCACGACGAGTATGACTTGCGGTGCAGCCCGCCACCTAACTCACCAACCCACGCCGCCCAACCCCCACGACGGGCCGCTAGGACGACGGGGATTTGCTGAGGGTGCCGTTGGCGTGGGCGTAGAAGCGGTACAGCTTGGTGTTGATGCGCTTGCCGTTCAGGGTGACGATGAGGTTCGCCGGGTTGCCGACGGAGATCCGGATGTCGCCGGCGCTGGTGACCGACTGGGCGATGCCCGGGCCGAGGTGCCCCTGGAAGAGCCGCTTGTTCTTCCTGTCGCGGACCGTCAGGTAGGTGCCGTCACCTTTCGCCGTCAGGACCAGCTCGGTCTTCAGGACCGGCGGCTTCTTCGTCGCCGTGCGGGTGGGGCTCGCGGACGGCTTCGGGGTCGGCTTCGGCGTGGGAGTGGTGACGGTCGCGGTGGTGGTCGCGGTCTTCGAGGCGTTGGCCTCGATGTCGTTGGGCAGCGTGAACAGGCGGACCATCCCCCAGCCCATCAGGCTGACCAGGATCGCGCCGACCACGACGGCCCAGCGCGGGCGGGCCGGGTGCAAGGTCGGGCCCTTGACCGCGGCGCGTTCCTCGCGGCGGGACTTCTCCTCCTCGACGGCCTGCTCAGCGTCGAAGCTGGCGATCAGCGGTGCGGGATCGGCCTTGACCACCCGGGCGATCGAGCGGATATGCCCACGGGCATAGAAGTTCCCGCCGCAGCGGGAGAAGTCGTCGGCCTCCATGGCCACGAGCAGCCCGGTTCTGATCCGGGTGGCGGCGCTCAGCTGCTCGATCGTCATGTCGGCCCGTTCGCGGGCCGCCGTGAGCTCGCTGCCGATGCTCACGTCCCCACCATCCTCTCCATCGCCCGGCCTAACTCCCGCGGACCGTCGGCATCGTCAAGCCGACAGCGGGACCGCCGACATCATGTCAACGGCCTTGATGCGACGGGGTCACGGCAGAGTCAGGCTTGTTCCCTGACCGGGCACCTGGCATCCGCCAGCATGTGCAGCGCCTGTACCACTTCCCCGTTCGACGGTCGCGCCGTCAACCCGAACGGTACCGCGAGTGAGGAGCCCGTCAGACGACGGTTCGCATCGGTCGTCTTGAGCGTCGAGCTCGGCATCGCTCCCAGAACCGGTCCGGGATCCAGTAAATGAACGGCAATCCGGCCGTCGTCCAGCAGGTGGCGGCGCTGCAGCACCGTCACCTCGTCGATGTCCTCCCAGCGTGTTCCGATCCATTCGTGGCCGATTCGCAACCGGATGCCGACCTCGTCGGCGACGAGCATGTCTCCGACCGTCAGTGCTCGCGCGCAGATCACCGCCAGTACTGCGAACGCCGCCGCCGCGATCCATCGCAGTACGCCGGTGGGACTGGTGGACGCGGACGCGGCAAAGCCGACGGCGACCAGCGCAGCTCCCAGCGCGAGCCCGCCGTGCACCCGCTGGGAGGCGCGGACGGTGAACGGCACGGGCTTGGGGTCGACGTCGAAACGGTCCTGCCTGGGCAGTGCGCTCGCGGCGGTCACGGGTCAGTCTCCTCGGAGGGTGGTGATGAAGTCCTCTAGATCATCCGGTTTCACCAGGACGTCGCGGGCCTTCGAACCTTCACTGGGTCCGACGACACCGCGGCTCTCCAGGATGTCCATCAGCCGGCCGGCTTTTGCGAAGCCGACGCGGAGTTTGCGCTGCAGCATGGAGGTCGAGCCGAACTGGGTGGACACGATCAGCTCGGCGGCCTGCACGACCAGGTCGAGGTCGTCGCCGATCTCGTCGTCGAGGTCCTTGCTCGGACCGGCCACAGCGGTGACGTCCTCGCGGTACGTCGGCTGCAGCTGGGTCTTGCAGTGTTCGACGACGCCGCGGATCTCCGACTCGGTCACCCAGGCGCCCTGGATACGCATCGGCTTGCTCGCGCCCATCGGTAGGAACAGGCCGTCACCCTGGCCGACCAGCTTCTCCGCACCCGGCTGGTCCAGGATGACCCGGCTGTCGGCCAGCGACGAGGTCGCGAACGCCAGCCGCGACGGCACGTTCGCCTTGATCAGACCGGTGACGACGTCCACCGACGGCCGCTGGGTGGCGAGCACCAGGTGGATACCGGCCGCCCGCGCAAGCTGGGTGATCCGGACGATCGAGTCCTCGACGTCGCGCGGGGCGACCATCATCAGGTCGGCCAGCTCGTCCACGATCACGAGCAGATAGGGGTACGGCGAGAGCACCCGTTCGGACCCGGGTGGTGGCTTCACCTTGCCGCCACGGACGGCCTTGTTGAAGTCGTCGACATGCCGGAATCCGAACGCGGCCAGGTCGTCGTACCGCATGTCCATCTCGCGGACGACCCACTGCAGCGCCTCGGCCGCCTTCTTGGCGTTGGTGATGATCGGCGTTATCAGGTGCGGAATGCCCTCGTAGTTGTTCAGCTCGACCCGCTTGGGGTCGACCAGGATCATCCGCACCTCGTCCGGCGTGGCCCGCATCAGGATCGAGGTGATCAGCGAGTTGACGAACGACGACTTACCCGAACCGGTCGCACCCGCGACCAGCAGGTGCGGCATCTTGGCCATGTTCGCGACCACGAAGCCGCCCTCGACGTCCTTGCCCAGGCCGGCCACCATCGGGTGGTGATCGTTGCGCGCGGTCGCCGAGCGGATCACGTCGCCGAGGCTGACGATCTCCTTGTCGGTGTTCGGGATCTCGATGCCGATCGCGGACTTGCCCGGGATCGGCGACAGGATCCGCACATCGGCCGAGGCCACCGCGTAGGCGATGTTCTTCGACAGCGCGGTGACCTTCTCGACCTTGACTGCCGAGCCGAGCTCGACCTCGTACCGGGTGACGGTCGGGCCACGCGTGTAGCCGGTGACCTGGGCGTCGATGCCGAACTGCTCGAACACCTCGGTCAGCCGGTCGACCACCTGGTCGGACGCCTTGGTCCTTGCCTTGTGCACCGAACCCGGCTTGAGCATCTGTCCGTCGGGCAGCGTGTAGGTGATGTCGCCGGACAGGCTGAGCTGCTCGACCCGCTGTGGGATCGGCGTGTGGGGAGGCGGCTCGGCCGGCGAGTCCGACTTCGAAGGACCACCACCGGCACCAGCCGGGGCGATGACAGCAACCCCAGCGGCTTCGGAAGCGTCGACGTCGTACGCGTCCTCGTCCACGGCCGACGCTGCCTTGGCCTTGCGCCCGCGCTTGGAGATCTCACGTCCCTCGAGGACCGGCGAGTCGTACGGCTTGACTGTCGGATCGCCGTCGTCCTCCTCCACCGCGGCCTTGGCCCGGCGCTCCTTGCGGGTCAGCCGGACGGTGTCGTCGGTCGGCGCGGCCATGACGGACGGTGCGTCCTCGGGCAGCGCCGTACGTCCCATCAGTACGTCGAACGCCGCGCGGAACCGCAGTGGGATCGCGTAGACCGGCGTACCGGTGATCACCAGCGCACCGAAGATCGAGAGCAGCACGAGCAGCGGTGCGGCGACGTACTCCGTGAGCAGGTCGGACAGCAGGGACGAGACGACGTACCCGATCGCGCCGCCGGCGTCCTGCAGCGGTCCGTCGGCCGGGTTGCTCGGACGGGGCAGACCGTTGGCGATGTGGACCAGGCCGAGTACGCCGAGGGCGACGGCGGTCCAGCCGATCACCTGACGTCCGGCCGGGCCGTTGCGGTCCGGGTGACGCAGCGTGCGCATTGCGATGAACAGGAGCATCAGCGGGACAGCCCAGCCGAGCATGCCGACGCTGCCGCCGACGACGGTCCGGATGCCCTTGCCGACCGCGCCCGGGAGGTCCCACCAGATGGCGGCGGCCACGACGACCGCCAGGCCGATCAGGAACAGGCCGGCGCCGTCGCGGCGGTGCTCGGGGTCGAGGTCGCGGGCACCGTGGCCGATGCCGCGGACCATCCGTCCGAGCACGTGCGCGATGCCGATCCAGACCTTCACCACACCGCGACCGAGAGCGATCATGGCGGCCGCGAACGGGCCCGGTCCGCTGTTTTTGGGCGTGCTGGTCCGCGCGGCGGTCGAACCACCGCGTTTCGCGCTCTGCCCACGCTTCTGGGCGCCTGACGAACGGGAGCGTCCACCAGCAGCCGAACGAGCCGTACTCGGCCGTTTGGCTGCCGACTTCTGCGCCCGCGCCGGGGAAGACGTGCGGGTCGCCATATCTAGCAGGCTACCCCGATTACCTCTCGAGTCCCACGTGTCACACGCCGATCACGCTGCCCCATCCGTCGCGTCACAGCGCTGCCACTCCCCTGCTCAACGCCCAGGAGCCTAAGAGAGGCGGAGGTCGGTTCAGGCTCCTGTGGTGCCGTCGAGTTGTTCTCGGAGCAGGTCTGCGTGGCCGCAGTGGCGGGCGTACTCGCCGATGAGGTGGATGTAGATCATCCGGAGCGTCGACTCGGTCCCACTGAAGGTGAACCGATCGTCGAGCGACCGTCCGGCAGCAGCCTCGTCCGAGAGCTTCCACTCCGCGATCAACCCGTCGTACGCCGCCTGTGCCTCAGCCGGATCGATGCGCTCGAAGTCGGCGTCCTTCCCCAGCGCGGGCGCGAAGAGCGGCTCGGCCGGCTCGTCGGCGAAGTGGATGCGGAACCAGATCCGCTCCACCTTGGTCAGATGCCGGATCAGACCGAGCAAGGACAGGTTCGACGGCTTCGACGGCCGCTCGGCCAACTGCTCCGCGGTCAGACCCGCGCACTTGTACAGCAGCGTGGTGCGGTAGAAATTCAGATAACCCTGCAGCAACTCACGCTCAGGCGCGGTCAGCGAACCGTCCGGTCGCTCGACTGCCGGTGCTCTCCAGGTCATCTTCATTCCTCACGATGTCCACGATGTGTTCGCCTATCTCATCACATGAGATAGGCGTTGGCGCAGGTCGTGGCCTGTTCGTTACCGTTCTCGGCAGGTCATGAGTGTCAGCGTGAAGCCCCGGCTTGCTGGCCGGCAACCCTCCTCCGCGGTGGGGTGCCCCGGGTGAAGACCAGGCCGTGCGGATACCCCGCTCGGCAAGCGCGGACTTCCCGGGAGCAGCACCATGTCGATCCTCTCTATCCTCGAGCCGGCCACTACGACGACCACGCGGCCGACCGTCGCCCGGCTCGTCACCGGCAACATCCCCGCCACGGTCGGTTCGGACCTGCTGGTCCCACTGGCCGACGGCCGGGTCACTGACTACGCGAACTTCGACCACGGAGCCAGTGCGCCGTGTCTGGAGTCGGTCCGGGCCAGCGTCGAGGCCGCACTGCCGTCGTACGCGTCCGTGCACCGCGGCAACGGCTACGCCTCCCGCATCACCACCCAGTGGTACGAGCGTGCTCGCACCGAGGTGCACGCGTTCGTCGGTGCCCGTGACGACGACCAGGTGATCTTCACCCGGCAGACCACCGACGCGCTCAACCTGCTCGCCCACGCCGTACCGGCGGACGCGACGGTGATCGTGTTCGAGTCCGAGCACCACGCCGCACTGCTGCCGTGGCCGGCTGAGCGGACTGTCCGTCTCAACGCGCCCAGCTCGCCCAGCGAGGCCGTCACCAACGTGGCCGACGCTCTGCGCAACGCTCCGGAGGGTCCGCGGCTGGTCGTCGTTACGGGCGCGTCCAATGTGACCGGTGAGATCTTCCCGATCGCGGAGATCGCCGCGGTCGCCAAGGCGCACGGTGCGCGGATCTGCCTCGACGCTGCGCAGCTCGCGCCGCACCGGCGGGTCGACATCGCCGCGCTGGACGTCGACTGGGTCGCACTGTCCGGCCACAAGCTTTATGCGCCCTACGGCGCCGGTGCGCTGATCGGCCGCGCCGACTGGCTCGACGCCGCCGACCCGTACCTGTACGGCGGGGGCGCGACGACTGCGGTCACCAACGACACCGTGGTCTGGGCGACCGGCCCGTCACGCCACGAAGGCGGCTCCCCCAACGTCATCGGCGCGATCGCCCTCGCCTCGGCATGTGCCGCGATCAGCAAGCACCGCGACGCGATCGAGCAGCACGAGCGCAGCCTGCTCGCCCGACTCCGGACCGGACTCGCTCAGGTCCCGGGCGTCACGACGTACTCGATCTTCGGCGAGGACGCGGACCGGGTCGGCACCGTCTGTTTCACCGTTGCCGGTGTGAGCTCCACGCTCGTGTCCGCGGCGCTGAGCGCCGAGTACGGCATCGGTGTGCGCGACGGAAAGTTCTGCGCACACCCCCTCGTCGGTCACCTACTCGCTGACTCCCCCGAGCACGGTACGGCGGTCCGCGCGAGCCTCGGTCTCGGTACGACGCGTGAGCAC
Source organism: Kribbella sp. NPDC026596 (assembly GCF_040638415.1). Taxonomy (NCBI): domain Bacteria; kingdom Bacillati; phylum Actinomycetota; class Actinomycetes; order Propionibacteriales; family Kribbellaceae; genus Kribbella; species Kribbella sp. NPDC026596. Next base: position 94,112 of record NZ_JBEZYF010000032.1, read on the forward strand.
GTGGACCGCCTCGTCAACGCCGTACGAACGCTGGCCGCCGGTGGACCGCGGTCGGAGTACGAGGACACCGACCACGGCTGTCAGCCCACCGACGACCCGCGGGACTTGCACGCTCCCCGCATCTGGTAACGCCGGCCCTCCTACTGCTCAGGAGGTACGAGGCCTACATGGTGAGCAGCGAACGCCAGTAGGTCGGCCCATTCCGACGCGACCATCGCGGCGGGTTTGCCGAAGCCGTGACCGGTGTTGACCTCGACTCGGGTCAAGACAGGTGCGGACGAGGATTGGGCATGTTGCAGCTCGGCGATGAACTTGTGACTGTGCAACGGCACGACCCGGTCATCGTGGTCACCGGTGACCACGAGGGTCGCCGGGTACGACATGCCGTCGCGCAACCGATGCAGCGGTGAGTACGCCAGCAGGTCCTCGAACTGCTCCGAATCGTCCGGATGACCGAAGTCAGAGGCCCACGCGGCGCCCACGGTGAACAGGTGGAAGCGCAACATGTCCATGACACCCACACCGGGCATTGCGACCCCGAACAGGTCCGGACGCTGAGTCATGGCCGCACCGACGAGCAGACCGCCATTGCTGCGACCGTGAATCGCGAGCTGAGCCGAGGTGGTCACACCGGTGTCCCGCAGGTGCTCGGCGACCGCGATGAAGTCGTCGAACACGTTCTGCTTGTTCTTGAGCCGGCCCGCGTCGTGCCAGGTGCTGCCGTACTCACCACCGCCGCGCAGGTTCGCGATCACCAGCACGCCACCGGCCCCGAGCCAGGCCGGCCAGCCGGGCTTGTAGTCGGCCAGGATCGGGACGCGGAAGCCGCCGTACCCGTAGAGCAGGGTCGGTCGTGGCTGCGAGAACTCCAGGTCGGAGCGGGTGATCAGGAAGTACGGGACCTCGCGGCCGGGCTCGACGCGCCGGGTCACGGTGACCGATGGCGAGGTGAAACCACCTGAACCACGGACCAGCTCCGGCAGCGCACGGACCACGCCGGCATCGGTCGAGACGACGTACGACACCGTGGGGTCGGTGGTGGTCGACAACCCGACGAAGAGCTCGTCGTACTCGGGGCTGGCATGGAACTCCACCACGCCCCCGCCCGGTACGTCGATGACCCGTGCGTCCGAGCCGTCGAGCGCGTACAGCGTCAGCACTGGCTGCGCGTCGACCAGCGTCAGCGTGGCCAGTCCAGCAGCCGTACCGCGGACGGCCTGGAGTGTCGCCTCACCCTCGGCGATCAGGTCGACGAACGAGCCATCCAACGATGCGAGCACCACGCGACCACGGGACGCGTCGCGGTCGGTACGCAGTACCAGCTGGTCGCCGGACATCCGTACGAACGCGATCTCGTCCGCAAAGGTGTCCACCACCTTCACTGGCTCGCCGATTCCGTCGGAGGTGATCGGGAAGACCCAGAGCCGACTGCCAGGGTCAGTGCCCTCGTTGATGTGGACGATCAGGTAGCGATCGTCCTCCGAGACCTCCGGAGTGATGAAGTAACGGTCCTGGTCCGGGAAGCTGAGCACCAGCTCGTCCTCGGACTGCGGTGTGCCGACCTTGTGCAGCATCAGCCGTCCACCGGTCAGCGTCTTCGTCTCGGTGCCCTCACTGCGACCACTGGCCGGGTAGTGCAGATAAAGGTACGCCGAACTGTCCGGGAGCCACGTGGCTTCGGAGAACTTCGCTTCCGTCACCACGTCATCCACGGGCGTCCCGGTGGCGATGTCGAGCAGCCGGAACGTCGTCCAGTCGCTACCGCTCTCGTTGACGCCGTACGCGAAGTACTTGCCGTCTGGACTCACTGTGAACGAGCCCAACGAGTCAGTGCCGTCCGCGGACAGCGTGTTCGGGTCGATCAGCACTCGGCCACCGGTCAGTAGCTCGTCGAGGGACTCAGCGACGTACACGACGTCCTGTGCCTGTGTGCCGTCGTTGCGGCCGACCAGGTACCACCCGGCCTTCTTTACCGGGACTCCGGCGCGTGGACGCGCGAGGATCGCGGACATGGTGGTCTGGAACCACTGCCGCTCCGGATAGCTCGAGAGCTCGGCCTGAGTGAACTCGTTCTGCCGCCGCACCCAGTCCTGGGTATCGGGCGCGTCAGGGTCTTCCAACCAGCGGTACGGATCGGCGATCTGGTGCCCGTGCAACGTCTCGACCACATCGTCGCGGCGGCTCTCCGGATAGGTCATGGGGCCTCCCGGCCTGGACTGAGGAGTGAAGGGAGCGAAGCGACTGGAGCGACGAGGGAAGGCCGGGAGCAAAAGCCCCATGACCCGCCGCGCCGGAGGCGTGGCATCGATGCAGTCATGGGGCCTCCCGGCCTGGACTGAGGAGTGAAGGGAGCGAAGCGACTGGAGCGACGAGGGAAGGCCGGGAGCAAAAGCCCCATGACCCGCCGCGCCGGAGGCGTGGCATCGATGCAGTCATGGGGCCTCCCGGCC